>JANXWV010000129.1 GCA_025350965.1 Rhizobacter sp. | reverse complement strand
CGCACCTGCGCCGTCATGCCACCGGGTTCTCCAGCACGCCGATGCCGGCCACTTCCACCCGCACCACATCGCCCTTCTTCAAAAACACGGGCGGCTTGAAGCCGATGCCGACGCCAACCGGCGTGCCGGTCGCGATCACGTCCCCCGGCTCCAGCGTGATGTAGGTGCTGATGCATTCGATCAGCGTGGGGATGTCGAAGATCAGCGCCGCCACCAGCACGTCCTGGCGCTTCTCGCCGTTCACATGCGTGGTCAGCCGCAGCTTGGTCGGGTCCGGCACCTCGTCGGCGGTCAGGATCGCGGGGCCCATCGGGCAGAAGCTGTCGATGCCCTTGCCCAGCACCCACTGCCGATGCTTGTGCTGCAGGCTGCGCGCCGTCACGTCGTTGACGATGGTGTAGCCGAACACGTGGGCCATTGCGTTGTTGCGTGCAATGTTGCGGCCACCCTTGCCGATGACGACCGCAAGCTCGGCCTCGTAGTCGATCTGAGTCGACACCGACAACGGCAGCACCACGGCGGCTGCGGGCCCGACCACGCAATCGGGCACCTTGGTGAAGACGATGGGCCAGCTGTCGACAATGGCCGCGTTGTCTTTGAACACGCTGCCGCGCAATTCGCTCGCATGCGCGTGGTAGTTGCGCCCGACGCAGAACAGGTTGCGCCGTGGCACGGGCAGCGGCGCCAGAAGCGTTACGTCGGCCAGTGCCACTCGGCGGGTTGAAGGTGGCAGCACGCCGTCGGCAACCCAGCCCTCGATCACGCCGAGCGCGCCGCGTGCGCCGTCGAGGTCGAACAGATCGACATGGAGGCCCTTGGCGGAAACCCGCCCGACGCGCTGACGCCCTTCGTGAAGCAAGCTGGCAATGCGCAAGACGCTCTCCCGATTCTGCATCCAATTATTTGAGCCCAAATGCTACCATTTAGGCCCACGGAGCATCACGGGCCGAACCCATGGACGCCGCCGCCACCCTGCGCGAAACCATTCTCGACAAGCTGCGCACGCGCACCTGGCGGGCGGGCCACCGCCTGCCGGCCGAGCGCGCGCTCGGCGAGGAATTCGGCCTGAGCCGCTCGACCGTGCGCCGCGTGATGCTCGACTTCAAGCGGCTGCGGCTGGTCACGCAGACCGTGGGCAGCGGCACGTATGTTGCCGATGATGTGCACCAGGCGCTTGCGCACATCGCCCCGGCCGGCTCGGCGCAGTCGGTGAGCCCGGCCGACCTGATGAGCGCCCGCCTCGCACTCGAGCCGGCGCTCGTCGACCTGGTCATCGGCAACGCCACCGCTGCCGACTTCGCACGCATGGACGAGTGCAACCACCACGCCGAAAACGCCACCACGCTGCAAGCCTTCGAGAAGTGGGACGCCGCGCTGCATGAGGCCATCGCCGCAGCGGCCCACAACAGCTTCATCACCCGCGTGTTCCACCTGATGAACGAGGCGCGCGCGCAGGGCGAATGGGGCATGCTCAAGCGGCGCAGCGCCACGCCCGAAGGCCGGCTCGAATACCAGCAGGAGCACCGCGCACTGGTCGATGCCTTGCGCCAGCGCGATGGTGATCGCGCGCGCGCGTTGTGCCTCGCCCACCTGCTGCATGTTCGCACCAACATGCTGGGCTTTTGAGACCCCGCAGGGCTGGCCCCGATTGCCCCCGTTCTCGTGCCGCGCTAGAGTCCATTTCTCGACCCAAACAGGCCCAAACAAGCCCAATGACGGAGATACCAATGAGATCGACACGGGTTCGACGCGCGCTGACCGGCGCCCTGCTCGGCGCTGTGCTGGCGGTGCCGGCGGCTGCACAGGACTACCCAAGCCATGCGGTCAGAATCATCGTGCCGTTTGCACCGGGCGGCTCGGCTGACGTGTTCGGCCGCTTCATTGCGCAGCGCCTGCAAGAAGCCATGGGGCAGAACGTCATCATCGACAACCGGCCCGGCGCCGGCTCGATGATCGGCACCGACGCGGTCGCCAAGAGCGCGCCCGACGGCTACACGCTGCTGTTGATGTCGAACGCGCACACGGTCAATGAGTCGCTCATTCCGAACAAGCCGTTTGTGCTGATGCGCGACTTCGCGCCCATCGCACCGATCAACGCGTCGGAGCTCGTGCTGGTCGTGAAGGCCGGCCTTCCCGTCGCGACGCTCGGTGACCTGATCAAGGCGGCGAAGGCCCGGCCGGGCAGCATGTCCTATGCATCGTCGGGCCCGGGCACGCCGTACCACATGGCTGGCGAGTTGTTCAAGGCGATGGCGGGAATCTCCATCGTGCACATCCCGTACCGGGGCAGTGCCGGTGCGCGAAGTGACCTGCTCGGCGGCCAGCTCGAGATGATGTTCGACGCCCTGCCCACGATGAGCGAGCACATCAAGGCCGGCAAGGTGCGCGCACTCGCCACCACCGGGCGCCAGCGCTCGGCCACGATGCCCGACGTGCCCACGATGGCGGAAGCCGGCGTGCCGGGTTACGAGGCCACCATCTGGCTCGGGCTGATGGCCCCGAAGGGCACGCCCGCAGCGGTGCTCGCGCGCTTGAATACCGAGATCGGCAAGATCACGACAAACCCGGAGGTGCGCCGCGCGTGGCTGGCGCAGGGCGCCGTTCCGATGACCATGAACGTGGCCGACTTCACCCGCTACATGAACGACGACATCGCCAAGTGGGCGAAGGTCGTGAAGATCTCTGGCGCGAAAGCGGAGTAGCGGCGAGTCGATGGCGATCACGCTCCATCTTCTTTGTGCCGGCGCGGCCAAGGGCGTGGTCGAGGCGCTTGCCGAGCGCTTCACGGCCGAGACGGGCGCCCTGCTTGCCGCCACCTTCGGGGCTGTCGGTGCGATGCGCGACGCGCTGCTCGCCGGCGCGCCGTGCGACCTGCTGGTCACAACCGAGCCGATGGCCGATGCGCTCGCTGCGAGCGGCACCTTGCGCGACCAGCGCTGTGCTGTTCTCGGCCGCGTCGCGACCGGCATGGCGGTGCGTGCGGGCCAAGCCGCGCCGGATGTGTCGACACCCGTTGCCTTGCGTGTTGCGCTGCTTGCCGCCGACGCCGTCTACCACCCCGATGCCGTGCGCTCGACCGCCGGCATCCACTTCGCCGGGGTGCTGCGGCAGCTCGGCATCGCCGACGCATTGAGTGCGCGACTGCAGTCGTTCCCGAACGGCGCCGCCGCAATGCGCGAACTCGCGGCAAGCACCTCACTGCGAAACATCGGCTGCACCCAAGTCAGCGAGATCCTCTACACGCCGGGCGTGGCCCTCGCCGGCGTGCTCCCGGCGCCGTTCGAGCTGGCGACGTCGTATGCCGCGGCCATCGCGACCCACGCCGCCGAGCCCGAACTGGCGCAGCGCTTCATCGCGCTGCTCACCGGCGACCCAGCGCAGCCCTTGCGCCGCGCGGGCGGGTTTGAATGCTGACGAAACGCTGGCCCGCTGCACTGGCCCGCGCGCTGACCGCCTGACCCTTTTCCGCCAGCCCGATCCTCACCCACTGAAACAAGGTTTTTTCCATGAAGTTGCTCGATGCCGTCAAGGCCGCGCTGTGCGCCGCCGCCGCTGCTTCCGTTGCGTTGGCCTGGCCCGCCGCAGCCCAGTCACCCACCACCGGCAAGGTGCAGGTGCAGTGGCTCGGCCAGGCCGCATTCAAGCTGACCACGGTGGGCGGCAAGGTGATCGTGATCGACCCCTGGCTCACCACCAACCCGAAGACGCCCGAGGCCTACAAAAAGCTCGAAGCGCTGGGCAAGGTCGACCTGATCCTCGTCACGCACGGCCACTTCGACCACATGGCCGATGCGCCTGCGCTGGCCCGGCTGAACGACGCGCCGGTGTGGGCGCCGGCCGGCTTGTCGCAGTCGATGCAGACGCTGGGCATCCTGCCGGTGCCGCAGGCGAATCGCATGAACAAGGGTGGCAGCATCACGCCCTTCGGCCCGGGCGTTCGCATCACGATGACGCACGCCGAGCACAGCTCCGAGCTGGTCTGGAAGAACCCCGCCACCGGCAAGGACGAAACCCACGTGGGCGGCGAGCCCGCCGGCTTCATCATCGAGTTCGAGAACGGCTTCAAGCTCTGGCACCTCGGCGACACCGGGGTGTTCGGCGACATGAAGCTGATCGCCGACATGGCCCGGCCCGACCTGCTGCTGATACCGATCGGCGGCGGCCAGTTCGTCATGAACCCGGCCGACGCTGCCTACGCCACGCGCGAGTTGATCAAGCCGAAAGCCGCGATCCCGATGCACTACGGCACCAACCCGGCACTTGCGGGCACGCCGGCCGAGTACATCAAGGCGCTCGGCGCGAGCGGTACCAAGGTGATGGCGATCCAGCCCGGCGAGACACTGGAGTTCTAGGCCCGGGCTGCCGGACCGGTGCGCTGCGCGCCGCGTGCGTCGGCCTCAGGCCGGCTCCATGCCGCTTCGGCGCTTCACGTCATCCGCTTCCGTTGAGCCCATGAACTCGAGCAGCGCACGCGCTCCGTCGCGCTGGGTCGAGGTGACCGACACGCCAGCCGAAAACACGGTGATGATCTGGATCGCCGGGGGCAGCGGGCCGAGCACCTGGATGCCCGGCAGGCTCATCAACTCGCTCAGCTGCTGGAAGCCCAGTTCGACCTCGCCAGCAGCCACCAGCGAGCCCACAGGCACGCCGGGCGGTGCTTGCTTGATGCGGGCCTTGATCGCCTCCGCAATGCCCCAGCGCTCGAACAACTGGGCCAGGTGCACACCGCTCGGGCCGGTCGAGTAGCTGATGCTGCGTGCTCCCAAAATGGCCAGCTTCACGGCCTCTTCGGAAGCGATGTCGGGCCGCGCCGCGCCGGCCTTGACCGCGACCGCGACCCCCGAGCGAACCAGGTCTACACGGCTGCCGGCCACCAGCTTGCCCGCCGCAAGCAACTGTTCGATGGCGTTGGCAGCCAACATCACCAAATCGAACGCTTCACCGGTTTGCACACGCCTGGCGGCATCGACACCGCCGACCGATTCACAGTCGACGGGCTGCGCGTGAGTCTCCTGGTACTGCGCGACAAGGTCGGCGAGCAGCGCTCGCGTGGCCATCGACGAAATGATGCGGAGTGGCAGTTCCATCGGAACGACTTTAACCGAGCGCCCCGGCGGGCTGCGGTGAGCCGCGAGCGCCGGCGGCGGCCGGCCCGTGTCGGTCAGCCGGCGGGTTGCCGTTGGGGGATCAGCGCCGTGGCCGCCTCGACGGCGCGCGCCGCATCGGCGGCGGTACCGTCGGCACCGACTTCCGCGACCAGCGCCGGGGTGTCGATGAACACGGGGCCACCCACCATGATCACGATGTTCGGGTTCAACGAGGCACGGCGGATCGCTGCGATCGCGGCCTTCAGGTTCGAGAGCTGCGAAACAGCACCGACCGAGAAGCCCACGACATCGAACCAACTGTTCTGAGCGGCCTCGACGAGTTCGGCCTCGGCGGCCGCCGGGTCGCCCCACACGCCCCAACCGGCGCGCCGGAAGAACTCGGCCACCATCAGCAGACCGAGCGTGTGCTGCGAGCCAGGCACCGGCACCAGCATGGCACGGTGGATCTGCACGCCACGCTGCGCGTCGTCCTGGAAGGCGGGGCTGAGCTCGTACATCAGCTGCTGCAGCCGCCACAGGCCGATGGTGACCTGGGTGAAGTCGCAGAGGTCGGCATCCCACCATTCACCGAGGCGGCGGGCGGCGGGGGTCAACACATCGAGGTAGATCGTCTCGAGCGACACGCCGTCGGCACGCAGCGCATCGATGTGGCCGGCGGCCATGCCGGCACGGTTGTCGAGAATGATCTGGGCCAGCTCCTCGACCGCGCCGGCACGCGGCCGCACGGCCACGACCGCAGGCGCGGTGCCCGGAATGCGGTGCGCCTTCACGAGGCGCGGGATGATTTCAGTCTCGATGGTGCTGAGCAACCAGCCCATCTGGCCGCGCGACATTTCGCTGCGCGGCACAGCACCTGCCAGGTCGGTCGCCGGCCCGAGGGTGGCGACATCGTCGCATTCGTCCCAGCGGCCGCGCTCGGCTCTGTCTTGTGGTGCGCCGTGGTGGGCAGCGCCTTCGTGCGTGGACCGGTTCATTGGGCAAACCCTCTTGTCACAGCCTGACCTGTGTGCGGCCCGATTCACGCCTGGGCCACCATGCCGGAGATACGGCAAAACGGATCGTGTCATGCCTCTCCGGCAGAGCAAAACAACGTAAACCCTAGGGCGGTGTCGGGTAGCCGGCGTCGGTCGGGCCGGCGGCTTGCCCGCCTCGCCGCACCCGCCGGCCGCGCGCCACCGGCAACCGGCCGTCGCAATGACATACTGCGCGCGCCGCAGCCTGCGGCCGGATGCAACGACACCCCTCATGGCGATCCTACCCCCCGACCACAACGACCGCATCGCAATCGCGCACGAGGTGCACGCACGGCCGCCGGAGCCACTGGAAACTCCGTCGCGTGCAACCTACGTGGCGGTATTGATCGACCCCGAAGAGCGCGCGCTGGAGGCCGCGCACCTCGCCGAGCTGTGCGGGCTGTTCGGCGTGACCGCGCCAACCACCGGCGCGACGCACTTCAGTGCCAACCTCGGCCGATTGCGCCTCAAGTGGGAACGGCACGGCGAGTTCTCGGGCTACACCTTCTTCACCGCCGGCCGCAGCCCGACGCCATTCAGCGAGCCCCCGGCGCTGCGGCTGCCGCAGGGTTGGCTGGCCGCCCTGCCCGGCCGCACGCTGGTGGCTGCACATGCCAAGCTCATCGAAGCCGACGGCACCGACGCCGACCCGCACTTCGGCGCGCGCCACTTCGGTGGCCACATCGTGGTCGGCTCGGAAGTGGGCGGCGGCGCCGGCATGGCGTACACCGACTTCCGCATTCACGCCGATGGCTTCAGCCGCTTCGTGCTCGTCAATCGCAGCCTCACGCCACGCCAGTCGGGCCGCATGCTGCAGCGCCTGTTCGAGATCGAGGCCTACCGGATGATGGCCTTGCTGGCGCTGCCGATCGCGCGCCGCCAGGGGCCGACGCTGACCGCCATTGAAGCCGCGCTGGCGTCGTTGACGAAGAACATCGCAGCCGAGGGTGGCGACGACGAGGTGCTGTTGCAGGCACTCACCCGACTCGCTGCCGACGTGGAGAGCGGCCTGGCGAGCAGCCAGTTCCGTTTCGGCGCCTGCCGCGCCTACTTCGAGCTGGTGACCACACGCATCGGCGAGTTGCGTGAGCGACGCCTCGCCGGCATCCAGACCATCGAAGAATTCATGGCGCGCCGCTTCACGCCGGCCGTGCAGACCTGCGCCACGGTGTCGCAGAGGCTGCACGATCTGTCGGAACGCGTGGCGCAAGCCAGCGCCTTGCTGTCGACTCGCGTGGACATCGCGCGCGAGCGCCAGAACGGCGCGCTGCTCGCGTCGATGGACCGGCGCGCGAAGCTGCAGTTGCGGCTTCAGCAAACGGTGGAGGGCCTGTCCGTCGCGGCCATCGTGTACTACGCGGGCGGCCTGGTGAGCTACCTCGCCAAGGCGCTCAAGGCGGGTGGGCTGAAGGTCGAGCCCGACCTGATCGTGGGCGCCGCGATCCCGGTGGTCGCCGTCGCGGTGCTGCTGGCGGTGCGGCGTGCGCACCGCCGCATTCATGACGCGGAACGCGGGGCGGGCTCGCCCTTTGAATGAGCGCCTCGCGAGGGCCTACCCCTTCACCGCGCCGGCAGTCAGCCCCGTGATGATCTGCCGCGCCGCGATGAACGTGAAGATCAGCGGCGGGATGGCGATGAGGCTGCCGAGCGCCATGATCTTGCCCCAGTCCACGCCGATGTCGGTGATGTAGAGCGAGGCCGCCACGGGCAGCGTGCGCGTGGCGCGGTCGGTGAGCACGAGCGCCAGGATGAACTCGTTCCACGCGATCCGGAAGGTGAAGATCGACGCCGCCGCGAGGCCGGGCTTGATGAGCGGCAGCACGACCTTGCAGAACACCTGTACCGGGCCGCAACCGTCGATGGCTGCCGCCTCTTCCAGCTCGATCGGCACTTGCAGGATGAAGCCGTACAGCAGCCAGATCGTGAACGGCAGGTTCACCGCCACGTACAGCAGGATCAGGCCGCCGAGCGAGTTCACGAGCCCGGCCTGGTTCCAGATCATGAACACCGGCACGGCCAGCACCGCCAGCGGCACGGTGCGCAGCAGCAGCGTGGTGTAGGCGATGGTCCTTCGGCCGGCAAAGCGAAAGCGCGCGAGGCCATAGGCCGCCATGCAGCCGAGCACCAGCGTGATGGCGGTCGACACCACGCCGACGATCAGGCTGTTCGTGAGGTAGCGGTCGAAACCGCTCTCGTTCAGCACGTCGCGATAGTTCTGCAGCGTGGGCGTGAAGATGAACTCGATGCCGGTGTTGAAGATCTGCGTCTGCAGCTTCAGCGAGGTCGCGAACATCACCACGATGGGCGCGATGCAGCACAACGCGAGGGCGACGAGCGCACCGTAGTGCAATGCCACCACGAGCGGCGGCCGCTGGTTGGGTGTGCTCATGGTCGCTTCTCTTCCTTCAGCGGGTTCGACAGCTTCAGCGCGAACCACGACAGCACCGCGACCACCACCAGCAGCAGCACCGAGATCGCGGCCGCCGAGCCCAGGCGCTGGCTCACGAACGCCGTCTTGTAGATGTGCAGCGAGAGAATTTCGGTCGAGTCACCCGGCCCGCCGAAGGTGAGCACGTAGATCACCTCGAGCACGCGGAAGGCATCGATGGTGCGCATCAGCAAGGTGATGGCGATCACGTTGGCGACCATCGGCAGCTTCACGAGAAAGGTCGACTGCCACCAGTTCGCGCCATCGACGCGCGCCGCCTCGATCACCGCCGAGTCCACGTTCGCGAGCGCGGCGATCATCATGATGAAGACGAACGGCGTCCACTGCCAGATGTCGGCGATGACGATGGCGACGAACGCGAGGTTCTCGTTCGCGAGCCAGCCCAGTGGTGCGAAACCGAGCGTGCCGATGAGCGCATTGAGCAGACCGAACTGCGCGTCGAACAGGTAGCGCCAGGTCAGGCCCACGGCAATCGGGGCAATCATCATCGGCAGGATGAACAGGGTCCGGAAGAACGCCATGCCGCGCACCTTGCCCTCGAGCGCCAGCGCGAGTGCCGTCCCGAGCATCATCTCGGCCGCCACGCTGACCGACGCGAAAAGCAGCGTGGTGCGCAACGACCGCCACACCGCCGGGTCTTGCAGTGCGCGGCTGAAGGCATCGAGGCCTTGCCACTTGGCGTCGCTCCACGGCGTGCCCATGCTCCAGTCGTAGAAGCCGAGCTGCAGCGCGCTGAGCACCGGGTACAGGCAGGCCACCGCCATCACGGCGACAGCAGGGCCAAGGTAGAGCAACGGGACCCAGCGGGGGGTTCGCATCGGGTGGGCTTTCCTTCAGTGAAGCATTCGCTCTTCAGGTCTTCAGGTACCCGCCCCGCTTCATGATGTCGGTTACCTTCGGCACCATGCCGTTCAATGCTTCCTCGGCCGTCTTCTTGCCGGTCAAGGCTTCGGACACCGCCACGCCGAGCGCTTGCACGTTGATCTCGTCCCACTCGGCGATGATCGGCCGCCAGTCGGGGTCGGAGTACTTGAGCTGCTCGCGCAGGGTGATGTACTCCGGGTACTGGCGGATCAGGTCCACGTTGCCCAGCGTCGAGTTGCGTGTCGGCCCGCCGCCGAGCTTGCACACGGCCACGTCCTGCGCCTTCGAGGTGAGCCACTGCATCAGCAGGAAGCCGGCGTCGGCGTTCTTCGCGTTCTTCGGAATCGCGAGACCCAGGCCACCCGATTGCGACGAGTAACGCGTCGCCTTGGGGTGGATGGCGTAGCTCACCTTGCCACCCACCTTCGAGCGCGTCGGGTCGTTCACCGGGCCGAAGATCACCGTGGCGTCGAGGTACATGGCCGACTGGCCTTGCAGGAAGGCCGTCATCATTTCGCCCTGGCCGTAGCTCGGGATGCCCACCGGGCCGGTGTCGGAGATCTCTTTCAGGTACTTCAGCGCCTTCACACCGATCTCGTCGTTGAAGCGCGGCTTCCAGTTGGCGTCGAAGATCTTGCCGCCCATCGGGTTCAGGTGCAGCAGCCACGCATGCACGCACTGGTGGCCGGCCTGACCGCGCGAGCTGAGCGCGCCGATGCCTTCCTTGTCCTTCAGCACGCGCAACAGCTTCTGCAGTTCGTCGTAGGTGGCGGGCGGCTGCAGGTCGTGCTTGGCGAAGATGTCGCGCCGGTACGCGAGGATCGAGGTCTCGGCGCCGTAGGGCAGGCCGTAGAGCTTGGCGCCGGGGCCGGCGAGGTAACCCTTCGGCCCACCCACCAAGCCCATGTTCTCGAGGTAGCCGGGGACGATGTCCTTGATGTCGTAGGCCGGGTCGGCGAGCGCGGCGTTCTTGAAGAATGGGTCGAGCTCGTGGATCAGGTTCTTCTTGACGTACTCGCCTTTCCACATCACCACGTAGCAGACCACGTCGTAGTCGCCCTTGGGCTTGGCCATCTCGAGCAGCTGCTTGTCTTTCATGCGCGGCACGGCGAGGCGATCGGTCTCGACCTTGATGCCGGTTTCTTTCGTGAACTCAGGCAGCAGCTTCAGCATCGCGTCGTAGTGCGGGTGCGAGGGAATGCTCATCACCACCGTCTGGCCCTTGTACTTGGCGTAGCGGTCCTGCGCGATGCTGCCCACCACGGGCAAGCCGGCGCCGAACACGGTGAGCCCGGCGGCCTTGATGATTTGTCTGCGTTGCATGGTGTTGTCTCCGGTGAGTGAGTGATTGATTGATTCAGTGGGTGAAGTTCGGGTCGGGTTCAGGCGGCCAGCCGACTGCCGTCTGTCTTGCTGAACAGGTGCAGCGCCAAAACGTCGGCTTCGAGTGCCACGGTCTGGTGGACGAGGTCCTGGCGGTGGCCGGCCACCACGGCCGTCAAGCGCTGCGCCGGCTGGCCCGCGAGGTGGCCGACGAGCACGCTCTCGGTGCCCAGGTACTCGGCCACCGTGACCTGCATCTGCAAGTGGCCGACGCCGCTTGCCGCGAGGCGCCAGGCTTGCGGCCGCACGCCGACGCTGACACCGGCGCCGCGAACATCGAACGATGCGGGCACCGGGAACGCGAAGCCCGCGCCACACAGCACACGCCGGCCGTTGCGCTCGCCGACCTGCGCGTCGAGGAAGTTCATCGTCGGGGTGCCGATGAAGCCGGCCACGAACAGGTTCGCCGGGCGGTTGAAGACCTCCGAGGGCGTGCCCACCTGCTGGATGCGGCCCTTGTCGAAGATGACGATGCGCGAGGCCAGCGTCATCGCCTCGATCTGGTCGTGGGTGACGTACACCGTGGTCTTGCCCAGCCGCTCGTGCAGCACCGCCAGCTCGGCGCGCATGTGGCCGCGCAGCTTGGCGTCGAGGTTCGAGAGCGGCTCGTCGAACAGGAACACCTGCGGCTCGCGCACGATCGAGCGGCCGATGGCCACTCGCTGGCGCTGCCCGCCCGACAGTTCCTTCGGCTTGCGCGCCAGCAGGTGCTCGATATTCAGGATCTTCGCAGCGGCGGCCACGCGCTGGTCGATTTCGGCCTTCGGCCGCTTCGCCAGGCGCAGCGCAAACGACATGTTCTGCGCCACGTCGAGGTGCGGGTAGAGCGCGTAGTTCTGGAACACCATGGCGATGTCGCGCTGCATCGGCGCGAGCGCGGTCACGTCGCGCCCTGCGATGTGGATGCTGCCTTCGGTCGGGTCTTCGAGCCCGGCGATCATGCGCAACGTGGTCGACTTGCCGCAGCCCGATTCGCCGAGCAGCACCACGAACTCGCCCTCGTTCACATCGAGGTCGAGTTGCTGCACGACGGTGGTGTCGCCGAAACGTTTGACGATGTTCTTCAGTTGCAGGCCAGCAGTCATCGAATGATTCGCCCGGTTTGTATGGCCCCCTCGCCCTCTGAGAGAGGGTGGGGGTGAGGGCAGCGGCGCACCCCGAAGCCGATCGGCACCCGACCGTTCCCCGGCAAGCGCATGTCGGGGCCCCAGATGGCCTGGTAGGTGTCGACGCAGCGGCCGGCGCGTTGCAGGCGCACGAAGGCAGCCGCCAGTGCGGCCCAGAACACCCCCAGCATGGCCGGCATCCAGCGCGGCGCGTCGCTCACGAACAGGCCGAGGCCGATGGCCGCTGCCGCTGCAGCGAGGGCCGCGTAGCCCAGGGTCTTGTGGACGCGCTCGAACGCAATGCGGCGCGGCGTCATGTCGAAATGATCACCGCGCACTTGCGCGTCGGTCGGCCCGCCCTTCGAGCCGCGCGACCAGCCGCCCAGCACCTGCAACCAGCCGGCCGCGACCACAACCCAGCCGAGACCGGCGTGCAAGCGCGCGGCAGGGGTCAGCCCCTGCCCGTGCGACCAGGCGAATGCCGCGCCCACGCTCATCACCAGCACGCCGCTGTACTGCGCGGCGCGGTGCGTGTGCCACCAGGCCGGGTTGTCGAGCTGCTGCGGCCAGCGCTGCTTCGGAGTCACCTTGTAGAAGCGCGCGGCCAGAACGCCCAGCGGCACGAGCACGCCCCAGGCCAACACCATGAGCCGCGCATGCCACGCGGCCCACGGTGCGATGGCGTGCGTTGCCGCACCGCTGAGAGGCGCCAGCCACCAGTCGATCACCGCGTGGTTGCCATTCACTTGCCCCAGATGGCCTTGTACTTCGCGCGGTAGCCGTTGTCGGGGTCGAACACGTTCTTCGGCCCGCCGTCCTTGGCCACGTTCTCGGCCGTAACCAGGTGAACCTTCGGCGAGTAGCCCGACCACGCCACCTTGGCGAAGGCGCGGTTCATCTCGTCGACGATCTGCCAGCCCTGCATGTTCAGCGGCTCGGGCACCGTGCCGGCCTGGAAGCGCTTGCTGCGGATGCGCTGGTACGCGGCCTCGGAGCCGTCACCGGCCGACACGGCCTTCGGCGCGCCGTCTCCCTTCTTGCCGGCGGCCGAGAGCGTGGGGCCCATGAAGTCGAAGTACAGGTCGTTGATGGCGAGCGAGTGCGTCCACTTGTCGCCGAAGCGCTGCAACAGCGACGACGTGAGCTGCGGCATGCGGGTGGAGCTGTCGGCAATCGGGCTGTCTTCGAAGCTCAGCACGGTGCAGCCGCCGCACTTCTTGATGACCGCTTCCATGGCGCGCGCCTTGTACACGGCAATGGCGTACTGCGAGTCGGTGAAGATCACCACGCCGGCCTTGCCGCCGGAGTCGACCACGGCCCAGGATGCGGCCACGTCGGCCACATCGTCGGTCACGGTGGTCACGTTCGCAAACAGGCCGGCGGTGGCGTTCGGCCCGGGCTTCTCGCCCGAGTGCCAGCCCACCAGCGGCACGCCCGACTTGGCGGCCGCCTCGAACGCGACCTTCTGCTCGGTGGTGTCGAAGCCGCCGACCACGATGCCGGCCGGCTTGAGCGCCAGCGCCTGGTTCAGCGCGGCGGTGCGGCCGCTGACGGTGCCCTGGCCGTCGATCACGCGCACCGTCCAACCGATGGCCGCGCCGGCTTCCTCGGTGCCCTTGGAGACGCCGAGGATGCCGCCGTTCTTCAGGTCGGCCGCGACGAAGACGATGGTCTTGGCCGCAGCGGCTTTCGGGCCGGTGGTCGGGCCGTCCCAGACCTCCTTGGTCATGGTCGCGACGCTGACCTTCTTCTTCGCTGCATCGAGAAAGTCGTCGGCCGTGGCGTGGCCGGCCAGACCGAGGCTGACGAAGGCCAGTGCGGCGCGGCCGAGGGCGGAACGGATCGGTGTCATGGGCTTGTCTCCGGGTGGGTCAACGAGGTGCTGCAACGTTGGCAGCGGGTGGGGATGATGTTGGGCCTGGCGCCAGCTCGACATGCAATTGCCGCTCGGCGATGCGCCGCTTGATCGACAGGTTGCGGCGCTGCTGCGCCCAGCCGGCAATGCCGATGGACACCAGCAGCGTGACGCCATTGAACAGCGGCTCCACGTAGAACGCGCCGCCGAACTGCTGAATGCCCGAAATGCCGATGGCGAGGATCGCCACGCCCACGAGCGTGCCCCACACATTGACGCGGCCGGGGCGGATGGTGGTGGAGCCGAGGAACGCGCCCACCAACGCGGGCAGCAGGAACTCGAGCCCGACGCTGGCCTGCCCGATCTGCAGCCTTGAAGCGAGCAGCACACCGGCAAATCCCGACAACAGCCCCGACGCGACGAACGCGCCCATCACGTGGCGCCGCACCGAAATGCCGTTGAGTTGTGCCGCCTTCGGGTTGGCGCCAATCACGTACAGCGCGCGGCCGAGCGGCGTGAACTCTGTGACGAGCCACAGCGCGACGCTGACCATGAGCACGTAGAACGCGCCGACCGGCAGGCCCAGGACGTTGCCACCGCTGATCGCGACGAAAGCGTCGGGCAAGTCACCCACCACCTGCCGCCCGCCGCTGTGCCAGAGCGCGATGGCGTAGATCACGGTGCCAGTGCCGAGCGTGGCGATGAACGAGTCGATCTGCGCCAACTCGACCAGCAGCCCGTTGAGCATGCCGAACAGCGCTGCACACGTCAGCACGATCAGCACCGCCACCGGCCACGGCACGCCGTAGCGCGTTTGCAGGCTGATCGCCAGGATGTGCCACAGCACGATGCCGTAGCCCACGGTCAGGTCGATCTTGCCGGTGATCATCGGGATCGTCGCGGCCAGTGCGAGCAAGGCAATCACCGACTTGTCGGACAGGATCGCGCGCAGGTTGAAGAGGGTCGGGAAGGTGTCGGGCAGCAGCACCGAGAACAGCAACGCGAGCGCCACCGTGAGGCCGACCAGGCCATACACCGGCACGGCGCGACCGATGCGCTGCCCGAGGCTCAAGGCCTGCCCGTCGAGCGACGGGTCGGGCTCGAGCGCGGTGGATTGGATCGACCCGCTCATGCGGCCACCTGCGCGGTGTCGTGGTTCATCGCACCACCCGCGGCCAGCGAGAGCAGCCGCGCGACCGTGATGTCGGCGCCGTGCAACTCGGCTGCGATGAGGCCGCTCCGAAAGACCAGCACGCGGGTGCAGACGGTCGCCACTTCCTCGAAGTCGGTCGACACGACGATGAGCGCGCTGCCCGCCTCGGCCCGCTCGCGCAGCACGCCGTAGATCTGCCGCTTGGCGCCCACGTCGACGCCAGCCGTCGGTTCTTCCAGCACCGTGAGCGGCTTGTCGAGGTGGAACCAGCGCGCGAGCACCACTTTCTGCTGGTTGCCGCCGGAGAGCTGTTGAACTTCGGCTGCAGGGGCCGGCGGGTTCACGTCGAAACGGCGGATCAGTGCCACCGCCGCAACGTGCTCGCGGCGGCGCCGCGCGAATGCGAGGCCACGCTCGCCCACCAGCACCGGGTTCGGGAACAGGTTCTCTGCCACCGTCATCGAGCCCGCGAGGTTCTCTTCCAGGCGTTCGCTGGCCACATAGGCCACGCCGGCTCGGATGGCATCGGCCGTGTTGCGCAGCACCACGTCGCGGCCGAGCAACTGCATGCGGCCGGCCGACAGCGGCTCGCGCCCGAACAACGCACGACTGATGGCCTCTTGCCCGGCGCCGCGCAGGCCCACCAGGCCCACCACTTCGCCGCGCCGAACGGTGAAGCTCAACGGCCCGGCGTTGCCACTGGCGGCCCCGTCGAGCACGAGCACCGGCTCGGCGTTCGGCGCGGCCACAGCGCGCGCCACCGATGCATCGAGCGCCTTGCCGACGATCAGGCCGACCAACTCGGATTCGGTCGTGGCGGCGGTGTCGCGCACGGCCACCAGCTTGCCGTCGCGCATCACTGCGGCGCGGTCGGAAATGGCCATCACTTCGTCGAGCCGGTGCGACACATAGACCATCGCCATGCCCTGCGCGCGCAGGCCGCGCAGCACGCCGAACAAGCGCGCTACATCGGCCATCGGCAGGCTGGCCGAGGGCTCGTCGAGCACCAGCAGCCGCGCCTGCACTTCGAGCGCACGGCCGATGGCGAGCAGGGACTTTTCGGCCCGCGTGAGCGAGAACACGCGGCGCTCGGGGTCGATGTGGCAGCCCACGCGCGCCATCACGCGGTGCGCGGTGGCGCGGGCGCGCGGCCAATCGATGAGGCCGATGTGCCGTGCAAAGGTGCCGCCGAAGCGACGCGGGTAGCCCATGCCGAGCGCCACGTTCTCGGCCACCGTCATCCAGTCGACGAGGCCCAGGTCCTGGTGGATGAACGCGACCGGTTGGCGCGTGCGGTCGCGGCTTCGCCACTCGGCTTCCGGTTTGCCGCCCAGCAGGATGGCGCCTTCGTCGGCCGGGTAGATGCCCGCGAGCAGCTTGATGAGCGTGGACTTGCCAGCGCCGTTCTCGCCGAGCAGCGCGAGGATCTCGCCGGCGCGCACGTCGAGCGTCACGTGGTCGACGGCCTGCGTGCCGCCGAAGCGCTTGCTCAGCGCCTGGAATTGCAGCAGCGGCGCGCCCGGGGAAGCTTTAGGCACGGCAGCGGTAACGTCAAAAGTCACGGCCGCTGCACGCCGCAGGTGTTCAACCGAATGCGGTAGAGCGACGTGCTGGCGCAAATGTAAAGCTCGTTCCGCGCAGCGCCGCCGAAAGTCAGGTTGCCCACTTTTTCGGGCACCGGGATGCGGGCGAGGAGCGTGCCGTCGGGGTGATAGACCTGCACGCTGTCGGCGCTGCTGGTGTAGATAAAACCGTGCTGGTCGAGCCGGAAGCCATCGGCGAGACCCGGGTTCACGACCGCGAAGACACGCGGGTTCGCGAGTGCTTCGCCGCCCACCACGTCGAACGCGACGATGTGGTGGTTGCCGCCACCGTCTGACCGGCGCGCGGCCGAGGTGTCGGACACATACAGCAGCGACTCGTCGAGCGAGAACGCCAGGCCGTTCGGGTCTTCCATGCCGGCGCTGACGCTGCGCAACTCACCGCTGCGCGGGTCGAAACGGAAGACGTGGTTGCACCCCAGTTCGCTCTCGGCCTGGTGGCCTTCGTGATCGGACACGATGCCGTAAGGCGGGTCGGTGAACCAGATCGTGCCGTCGGACTTGACGACGATGTCGTTCGGCGAGTTGAGCCGGCGCCCTTCGAAGCGATCGACGACGATCTCGTCGGGCAGCGGTACCCCACCCGCAGTGAAGCGCGTGCGCACCACCGCCCGCTGGCCGTGCGAACAGTGCAGCAAGGAGCCGTCGTGTTCGCGCGTGTGGCCGTTGGTGTACTCGACCGCGTCACGCCACACGGTCATGCCGGTGTTCGCGTGCCAGCGCAGCATGCGGTTGTTGGGAATGTCGCTCCACAGCACGCTCGCGTCTTCGGCCATCCACACCGGGCCCTCGCTCCAGACCGCGCCGGTGCACAGGCGTTCGAGGCCGCCAGTACCTCGGGCCACCTCATCGAAGCGCGCGTCGAACACGTCCAGGGTCATGCATGCTGCCTTTCTGGCACGCAGTGTCGGCGCAATCTTGTTACCGGTAACTGGTACTTTCCCGCAAGGTGGCGCGCAAGCCTTGTCAGCGCGGTTTCACGCTGCGAACATCGCCCCATGGCGACCCGCAAACCTGCCCCACCCCGGCCTGCGGCAGCGCAGGCCAAGGTGCCCGCCCGCCGCCGCGCCGCCCCCGCTGCGCCGAAGCGGCAGGTCACGATGGCGGATGTGGCCGCGCACGTCGGCGTGTCGAAGATGACCGTGTCGCGCGCGTTGAACCGGTCCGGCAGCAGCGAACGCATCACCTCCGAGGCGCTGCGCCAGCGGATCCTGCTGGCCTGTGCCGACATGGGCTACGTGCTTGACCAGACCGCACGCATGTTCTCGAGCAAGCGCTCGGGCTTCATCGCTGCAGTGATCCCGTCGCTGAACAACTCCAACTTCTCGGAGACGGCGCACGGCATCACCGCGGCCGTGGAAGGCAGCGGCCTGCAATTACTGCTGGGCTACTCGGACTACCGGGTCGAGAACGAAGAACGCCTGGTGGCCGCGATGCTGATGCGCCGGCCAGAAGGGGTGATCCTGACGGGCGGCAACCACTCACCCGGCACCCACGCGATGCTCGAATCGGCCGGCATCCCGGTGGTCGAAACCTGGGACTTGCCGGCACACCCGATCGAGCACACGGTGGGCTTCTCGAACGCACAGGCCACGGCCGCGCTGGTGCACCATCTCCACGCCAAAGGCTACCGTCACATCGCCTTCATCGGCGGCACCTCGAACCGCGACACGCGCGGTGCCGACCGCCGGCGCGGGTACACCGAAGCCATCAAGGCGCTCGGCCTGCCCGCCGGCCGCGTGATCTCGTTCGGGCAGCCGCCCATCTCGATGACGCAAGGCGCGCAGGCCATCGTGCAGCTCGTGCACCAATGGCCCGACGTGGACGCGGTGGTGTGCGTGTCCGACCTGTCCGCCTTCGGCGCCCTGATGGAATGCCAGCGCCAGGGCTGGGCCGTGCCGGAGCGTATTGCCATCGCCGGCTTCGGAGACTTCGAGGTCTCGCGCAGTTGCCACCCGACGATCACCACCGTGGCCATCGACAGCACCGGCATCGGCCGCGCGGCCGGCGAGTTGCTGATGCGCGCCATCGACGAAGCTCGCACGGGTGCGAAGCTGCCGGCGGAGACGGTGTTGATCCCGTTTCAGATCATGGCGCGGGGGAGCACCTGATCGCCGCCGATCAGGCCTCTGCGCTCCCGAAGTCGATCAGCACCTTCATCGCCCGCTTCCGATCCCCGGCCAGCCGAAACGCGGTCACCGCGTCGGCCATCGGGTACGAGCCGGTGATGACGGGCGACAAATCGACCCGCCCTTCGTTGATGAGTTTCACCGCGAGTGCGAACTCGGCGTGGAAGCGGAACGAGCCGCAGATCGACAATTCCTTGCCCACCACCATGTTCTGCGGGATGCTCACGTCGCCGCCCAGGCCGAGCTGCACCACCACGCCGCGCGGGCGCATCACCTCCAGGCCGTCGCGCAGCGCGCGCTCGTTGCCCGAGCATTCGAGCATCACGTCGAACGTGCCTTTTTCGGCGCTGTAGCGTTGCACCCAGCCGCTGTCGGTGGCGGCGTTGATGGCGAGGTTCGCGCCCATCTTGCGGGCGATGACGAGCGGCTCGTCGACCACATCGGTCACCACGATCTCGGCGGCACCGTGCACACGCGCTGCGGCAATCGCCAGCGCACCGATCGGGCCGCAGCCCGACACCAGCACGCGCTTGCCGAGCAGGGGCCCGGCGCGCGACACACCGTGCAGACCGACCGAGAACGGCTCGGCCAGCGCGGCGAGCGAGAGCGACACGCCGTCGGCCACTTTCTCGCACTGCACCGCGTCGCACAGCAGGACGTTCCGGAACGCGCCCTGCACGTGCGGGTTGCGCATGGCGCTGCCATAAAAGCGCATGTCGAGGCACTGGTTGGGCAGGCCTTCGAGGCAGTACTTGCAGCGGCTGCACGGCCGGCTCGGGTTCACGGCAACACGGTCGCCGACCTTCACGCGGGTCACATCGCTGGCGATGGCGACGACCGTACCGGCCACCTCGTGGCCCAGCACCATCGGCTCTTTCAGGCGCACGGTGCCGAAGCCCCCGTGGTTGAAGTAGTGCAGGTCGGAGCCGCAGATGCCGCCCTTGCTGACGCGCACCATCACCTGGCCGGGGCTCACGTCACCGGCGTCCTGCTCTTCGAGCCGCAGGTCGGTCGGGGCGTGGATCACGAGACACATGCAACGCAGACGCATGGCGGTTTCCTTCAAGCAGGTTCGGGTCGAGGAACGTTGTCCAGCGCCATCCAGCGCGTATCGATGCGCGGCTGGCTCCGGAACACGTCGAGCACGGCACATTGATACCGGTAACAGTATTGCATTCAGCAATAACATTCAAGCTGATTGACCCTCATCTTGGGCTACCGGTAACATACGATGAAAGCAGTGAAAATGCGCGAACTGCCACCAACACGCGACGCAGGAGACACCATGCAGAACCTCTTCGACCTGACCGGCCGAACCGCCCTCATCACCGGCTCCAGCAAAGGCATCGGCTTCGCGCTGGCCCGTGCCCTGGGGGCGGCCGGTGCCACGGTGGTGTTGAACGCACGCGACGAAGAGCGCCTTCACGCGGCCCGCGCCGTGCTGCAGGCCGAGGGCCTGAACGTCGAGGCGGTCGCGTTCGACGTGACCGATGCCGATGCGGTCGAGGCGGGCGTGAAACGCATCGAGGCCGACATGGCCCCCATCGACATTCTCGTCAACAACGCCGGCATGCAGCACCGCTCACCGTTCACCGAATTCCCGGTCGATGCATGGCGCAAGCTGATGAGCGTGAACGTGGACAGCGTGTTCCTGGTCGGCCGTGCGGTGGCGCAGCGCATGGTCGGGCGCGGGCGCGGCAAGATCATCAACGTGTGCTCGGTGCAGAGCGAACTCGGCCGCCCCGGCATTGCGCCCTACGCGGCCAGCAAGGGCGCGGTGAAGATGCTGACCAAGGGCATGGCCATCGACCTGGGCAAGCACGGCATTCAGGTCAACGGCCTGGGGCCGGGCTACTTCAAGACGGAACTGACCGACGCACTGGTGAAGGACGAAGCATTCACGGCCTGGCTCGCGGGCCGCACGCCGGCCGGCCGCTGGGGCGAGGTGGGTGAACTGGGGGGCGCGGCCGTGTTCCTCGCGTCCGACGCGTCGAGCTTCGTGAACGGGCACATCCTGTATGTCGACGGCGGCATCACCGCCAGCCTGTGAAGCTGCGGCCGTGCGCATCGCCGTCGTCGTGATGGGGGTGTCGGGTTGCGGCAAGTCGACGGTGGCCCAGCAGCTCGCGCAGGCACTGGGCCTCGACTTCATCGATGGTGACGACCTGCATTCTGCAAACAACGTGGCCAAGATGCGCGACGGCACGCCATTGACCGACGCCGACCGCTGGCCCTGGCTGGACCGCGTGGGCCAGCGCCTCGCCGACCCGCAGCGTTCGCCTGCGGGTGTGGCGGTGGCCTGTTCGGCACTGCGCCGCAGCTACCGGGACCGCATTCGCGCCGCCGCGCCCGGAGTGCGCTTCGTGCTGCTGGATGGCAGCGCCGCGCTCATCGAGGCACGGCTCGCGCAGCGCACCGGCCACTACATGCCAGCCGACTTGCTGGCCAGCCAGTTCGCCGCGCTGGAGCGCCCGGCTGCGGACGAGACCGACGTGCACACGCTGAGCATCGATGCCGCGGTGCCCGCTCTCGTCGAAGCGGCGGTGGTCTTGTTGCGCCAGCGGCACGAGCTCGGCTCGTCGCGCTGACCGCGCGCGCGGGCCGGCTGCCAACCCGCTCAGCCGCTGAGCCGGCCGAGCGTCAGGTTCAGCACCCGGTCACAGCGCGCAGCCAACGTGGCGTCGTGTGTGACAAGCACGAAGGCCATGCCTTGTTCGCGGGCCAGGCTGAGCATCAGGGCGAACACGCCGTCGGCGGTTTCGCGGTCGAGGTTGCCAGTGGGTTCGTCGGCCAGCACACAGGCGGGCTGGGCGACGATGGAGCGCGCGATCGCCACCCGCTGGCGCTCGCCGCCCGACAGTTGCGAAGGCCGGTGCTGCACGCGGTGCGCGAGGCCGACTTGCGCCAGCACGGCGGCCGCCCGCTCGCGCGCATCGGCTTGCGCCAGGCGGCGGATGCGCAGCGGCATCGCCACGTTGTCGAGCGCGGTGAACTCGGGCAGGAGGTGGTGGAACTGGTAGATGAACCCGAGGTGCCGGTTCCGCCACGCGCCTTGCTGCGCGGCGTTCATCGCGGCGAAGTCTTGCCCCTGCAACTGCACGCTGCCCGAGGTCGGCGCGTCCAGCCCGCCCATCAGGTGCAGCAGGGTGCTCTTGCCCGAGCCCGACGCGCCGACGATGGCCACGGTTTCGCCACGCGCCACGGTGAGGTCGATGCCGTGCAGCACGTGCACGTCGAGCGCGTCGTCGCCGCTGCCTTCGGTGAAGCGTTTGTGCAGGGCTTCGACGCGTATCACCGGCTGCGCCGAAGGCTCACTCATAGCGCAAGGCTTCGGCCGGTTGCACGCGGCTCGCGCGCCAGCTCGGGTAGAGGGTGGCCACGAAGGCCAGCAACAGCGAGATGACGATGATGGGCACGATGTCGGCGCTCTGCGGCTCGCTGGGCATGCGGCTGATCAGGTAGATGCTGGGTGGCAGGAAGCTCACGCGCAGCAGCGATTCGAGCGCGCCCACCAAGGTGCCGACGTTGAAGGCGATGAGCAGGCCGAAGGCCACGCCGCCGAGCGTGCCGATCACGCCCGACAACGCGCCCTGCACCATGAACACGCCCATCACCGAACGCGGGCTCGCGCCCAGTGTGCGAAGGATGGCGATGTCGGCGCGCTTGTCGGTCACGGTCATCACCAGCGTCGAGACGAGGTTGAACGCCGCCACCGCCACGATCAGCGTGAGGATGATGAACATCATTCGCTTCTCGAGCTGCACGGCAGAGAACCAGTTGCGGTTGGTGCGGGTCCAGTCGGTCACGCGCACTGACGGGCCGAGGGCGGAGGAGAGTTGCCCGGCCACCTCGCGCGCCTGGTTCAGGTCTTTCAGGCGCAGCTGCACGCCGGTCGGGCCTTCGGTGCGGAAGAGGCGCGCGGCGTCTTCGATGTCGATCAAGGCCAGCGTGCTGTCGTACTCGTAGTGGCCCGAGTCGAAGGTGCCCACCACGGTGAGCTGCTTCAGGCGCGGCACCACACCGGCCGGCGTGACCTGCCCGCCCGGCGCCATGGCGGTGACTTTGTCGCCCTCGCGCACACCGAGCGAGCGCGCGAGTTCGATGCCCAGCACCACGCCCCATTGACCCGGCACGAGCTTCGCAAACGTGGTGTTCTTGAGCTGCGCGGCAATGTCGGTCACGGTGGCTTCGTCGTTCGGCGAAATGCCGCGCACGATGGCGCCGCGCAGTTCGTCGCCGCGCGCAATCAAGGCCTGCGTCGCGATGAACGGTGCCGCTCCGATGACCTGCTCGGCCGCACCCGGCACGGCCTTGATCTGCGCTGCGGTGGCGCGCCAGTCGGGCAGGGCCGCACCGCCCGACGAGCTGAGTTCGACGTGCGAGATGACCGACAGCATGCGGTCCTGCACCTCCTTGCGGAAGCCGTTCATCACCGACAGCACCACGATCAAGGCTGCCACGCCAAGCGCGATGCCGAGCATCGACACGCCCGATATGAACGAGATGAAACCGTTGCGGCGCCCGGCGCGGCCCGCTCGCGTGTAGCGCCAACCGATCTGCAATTCATAGGGCCAGTTCATGGGGAAGCGATGCTACAGGAGGGGTCGGCGGGGTCGCGCCACCGATAATCGATGCATGCACCTGCTGATCCCGTTCGCTTCGGCGCTGTCCGACGCCGCCACGCAGGTGGTGCGCGACATGCCCATGCCGCAACTCTCGAAACTGCTCGCGACGCTGAGCCCCACCGACCCCATCACCGGCAACGAACTCAGCTTCTCGCCCCCGCACGAACGCGCGCTGGCTGCCGCCTGGGGCTGGCGCGGCGCCGATGGCTGCCTGCCCTTCGCGGCCCGCGCTGCGGCGCACGACGGCATTGCCGTTGGCGATGCCGCGTGGGGCCTGCTGACCCCCGCGCATTGGCACGTGGCACGCGACCACGTGTCGCTGGCCGACCCGGCCGCGCTGAACCTGGGCGATGCTGAATCGCGCATCGCATTCGAGGCCGTGCGCGAACTCTTCGAGGGCGAAGGCATGCGTTTCGAATGGGGCTCGGCGCTTCGTTGGTACGCCGCGCACGACGGCCTGGCCGACCTGCCCTGCGCGGCGCTCGACCGCGTCATCGGCCGGCGCGTGGAGTTGTGGACCGGCACGAAGGCCGAGACCACGCCCGCCGCCGCGCTGATGCGCCGCCTGCAGAGCGAGGTGCAGATGCTGCTCTACCCGCACCCGATCAACGACCAGCGCGAAGCCCGTGGCGAGTTGACGCTGAACTCGTTCTGGCTCAGTGGTTGCGGCCGCTTCCAGGGCGCCGACGAGGCCGCCATGCAGGTCGACGACACGCTGCGTGCGCCGTTGCTGGCGCAAGACTGGGCGGCCTGGGCCGAGGCCTGGCAAGCCCTGGATGCCGGCGCGCTCAAGGCGTTGATCGACGCTGCGCAACGCGGTGAATCGGTGACCTTGACCTTGTGCGGCGAACGCAGCGCGCAGCGCTTCGAGAACCTGGCGCGCCCGTGGCACCAGCGCCTGCGCCGCCACTGGAACGCCACGCTGCCGCACACCGTGCTGGAAGCCTTGTGACGAGCGGGCCGACCATCACCCTGCGCAACCCGCCGCCGCGTGCGGTGTGGGCGCTCGAACAAGCCGGCGTGCCCCCGCTGCTGGCGCGCCTGTTCGCCGGGCGCGGCGTGCGTGCGCCGGACGAACTCGACGACGCGCTCGCGCGCCTGCTGCCACCCGCCGGGCTGCTGGGCATCGAAGCGGCGGCCACGTTGCTGGCTGACGCCATCGCGCGCCGTCAGCGCATCTGCGTCGTCGCCGACTACGACTGCGACGGCGCCACCGCCTGCGCCGTGGCGCTGCGCGGCCTGCGGCTGCTGGGCGCGGCGCACGACACGCTGGCCTACGTGGTGCCCGACCGCGCGGTGCATGGCTACGGGCTCACGCCGGCCATCGTCGACCTCGCGATGCAGCAGCGCCCCGATGTGCTGCTGACGGTCGACAACGGCATCGCCAGCATTGACGGCGTGGCGCATGCGCGCGCCCTGGGCCTGGCCGTGCTCGTGACCGACCACCACCTGCCTGCGCTGTTCGGTGACGAAGTGCGGCTGCCCGATGCCAACGTGATCGTGAACCCGAACCAGCCCGGTTGCAGCTTCGAGAGCAAGAACCTGGCGGGCGTGGGCGTGATGTTCTACGTGCTGCTCGCGCTGCGCGGCGAACTGCGCGAACGGGGTGTGTTCACGGCCGCAGCGCAGCCCCGGCTGGACACGTTGCTCGACCTGGTGGCGCTGGGCACGGTGGCCGACGTGGTGCGGCTCGATGCCAACAACCGCCGTCTCGTCGCGCAAGGCCTGCGCCGCATTCGCACGGGCCAGTTGCAGCCCGGCGTGGCCGCGCTTTTCAGCGCGGCGGGCCGCGACGCGCGCCGCGCCAGCGCCTTCGACTTCGGCTTCGCGCTCGGCCCGCGCATCAATGCCGCCGGGCGCCTGTCGGACATGACGCTGGGCATCGAGTGCCTGCTGACCGACGACGCCGGCCGGGCGCACGACCTGGCGAAGCAGCTCGACGCCATCAACCGCGAACGCCGCGTCGTCGAGGCCGGCATGCGCGAGCAGGCCGAGGCCTGGCTCGACGGCGTGATGGCGCAGCAGGCGCTCGCCAGTGCCGGCGCGCCGGCTGCGCTGGCGGTGTTCGACGCCGGCTTTCACGAAGGCGTGGTGGGCATCGTCGCCTCGCGCCTCAAAGACCGCGTGCACCGCCCGACCTTCGTGTTCGCGCGCGGGCAGGACGGGTTGCTCAAAGGCTCGGGCCGTTCGATCCCCGGCTTCCATCTGCGCGACGCGCTCGACCTGGTCAGCAAGCGCGAGCCGGGTGTTCTCAAGCGCTTCGGCGGCCATGCGATGGCGGCCGGCTGCACCATCGAAGAAGCGCACTTCGCCGCGTTCGATGCGGCGCTGCAGAAGGTCGCGAGCGAGTGGCTCGACGCCGCCACCTTGTCGCGGACCCTGCTCAGCGACGGCCCGCTTGGCGCCGAGAACTTCACCACCGACACCGTGCGCGCACTCGACGCGCTGGTCTGGGGCCAGGCATTCGAGGCGCCGGTGTTCATCGACGAGGTGCAGGTCGTCTCGCAGCGGCTCGTGGGCGAGAAACACATGAAGCTCTCGGTGCGCCACGCGGGCGCGCTGCGCGATGCCATCTGGTTCGGCCACATCGAGCCGGTCGCCGCCACGGTGCGGTTGGCCTACCGCTTGAGCCTGGACGAGTACAACGGGCGGGAGCGGGTGCAGATGGTGGTAGAGGCGCAGGGGTAGCTCGCGCGTCTCGTCTCGTCCCGTCGCATCAGAGCGAGCCGAGGCCACCGGGGGACATGAGCGGAACAGAGTACCGCGGCGCCTTGATCTCGCTCCGACCCGCGGGCGCCTCTTCCACTCGTACCCACCATCCCGCAGCCCGTCGCGCAGCGGGAGGCAAGACGCCGATGCGCTGGCACACTGCCCTCATCCGAACCCCGGCGCCCACCCAATGCAACTGCACATCACTGGCCTGTCCAAAACCTACCCGAACGGCGTGCGCGCGCTCGACGACGTGACGCTCAGCATCCCGGCTGGCATGTTCGGCCTGCTCGGGCCGAACGGCGCGGGCAAGTCGACGTTGATGCGCACGCTGGCCACGCTGCAGGACGCCGACCACGGCTCGGTGCAGCTGACCGGTGTGGCGGGCGCGGTCAAGAACATCGATGTGCTGCGCGCGAAAGACGACCTGCGCCGCGTGCTCGGCTACCTGCCGCAAGACTTCGGCGTGTACCCGAAGGTCAGCGCCGAAGACATGCTCGACCACCTCGCGCGGCTCAAGGGCCTGGCTGACAAGGCACAGCGCAACGAGGTTGTCGCCGGCCTGTTGCACAAGACCAACCTGTTCGAGGTGCGCAAGAAGGCGCTGGGCGGCTACTCGGGCGGAATGCGCCAGCGCTTCGGCATTGCGCAGGCCCTGCTCGGTGCGCCGCAGCTCATCATCGTGGACGAGCCCACTGCCGGCCTCGACCCCGAAGAACGCACCCGCTTTCACAACCTGCTGGTCGAGATCGGCGAAGAAGTCATCGTGCTGTTGTCGACCCACATCGTCTCCGACGTGAGCGACCTCTGCCCCAACCTGGCCATCATGAACAAGGGCCGCCTGCTCGTCGCCGGCACACCGCAGCAGCTCGTCGATGCGCTCACTGGGCGGGTCTGGACCAGCTCGGTCGCGCGGGCCGATGTCGAGCCGCTGCGCGAGCGGCATGCAGTGATCTCGACGCGCTTGTACGCCGGCAAGACGCAGGTCAACGTGATCGCCGATGCGCGGCCCGCACCGGGCTTCGAGCCGGCTGCGGCCACGCTGGAAGACGCCTACTTCGCTGCCATCGGCGGGCACCTGGCCATGCCGGTGCAAGCGGCTGTTGCGGCCGGCGCGGTGTTCAGCGCCGCAGCGCATTCAAACTAACCGCAGCGCGCCACCGCCATGTTCACGATTGCCGCGTTCGAGTTCAGGTCGCGCCTGAAGCTGTTGTCGACCTGGGTCTACTTCCTCGTCTTCTTCGCCATCGCCCTGCTCTGGATCGCGGCGGCGGGCGGCCTCTTTGCGAATGCGAGCATCGCGTTCGGCAGCGGCAAGGTGGCGGTGAACTCACCTTATGCGCTGGCGCAGACAGTTGCCACCCTGGGGCTGCTCGGGGTCACGGTGATGGCCGCCATCATGGGCCGCGCGGTGCAGCAAGACTTCGAGTACCGCACCCAAAGCTTCTTCTTCACCGCACCCATCGGCAAGCTGCAGTACCTGGGCGGGCGCTTCATCGGCGCGTTCGGCGTGCTGCTCGTGGTGTTCGCAGGCATCGGCATCGGCGCGTTCATCGCGACCCTGCTGCCGGGCATGGACGCCGAGCGCCTCGGCGCGAACCGCTGGGCAGCCTATGCCCTGCCCTACGCCTGGCTGCTGCTGCCCAACGCGCTGTTCGTCGGCAGCGTGTTCTTCAGCCTCGCGGCACTCACGCGCAAGATGCTGCCGGTCTACATCGGCAGCGTGCTGCTGTTGCTCGGCTGGCTGCTGTCGCTGCAGTTGATTCGCGACCTCGACAACAAGCTGCTGGCGGCCCTGCTCGACCCCTTCGGCAGCCGCGCGCTGGCCATCCTGACGCAGTACTGGACGGTTCATGAAAGCAACACGCGGTTGATTCCGCTCGACGGTGTGTTGCTCTGGAACCGCATGCTGTGGCTCAGCGTCGCGCTCGTGGTGTCGGTACTGTGCTGGTGGCGCTTCTCGTTCAGCGCGGCAGCGGCCGAGCGGATGGGCAAAGCCGGCAAGTCAGGCGCCAAGGCAAACGGCCAGTCCGGCAACACACCGGTGCCGCCCGTCGCCTTGCCCACCACCCCGGCGCGGCGCATGGTGCCGGCAGCCGTGCGGCCGTGGGCACTTCTGCCACACCTGACCTGGCTCTATTTCCGCGAGACCGTGAAGAACATCTACTTCGGCGTGCTGGTGCTCGCGGGGTTGCTGTTCATGGTGTTTGCGAGCACCTCGGCCGGCGAGCAGTTCGGCACCGCCACCTGGCCCGTGACCTTCCAGATGGTGGGCCTGTTGAGCGGCACGTTCGCGGCCTTCATGCTCGTGATCATCGCGTTCTATGCCGGCGAACTGGTGTGGCGCGAACGCGAGATGCGGCTCGATCAGATCACCGATGCGTTGCCACTGCCCACCTGGTTGCCGCTCGCGGCCAAGCTCTTCGCGCTGATGCTGGTGCCGGTCGTGTTGCAGGCGGTGCTGATGCTGTGCGGCATGGCCATCCAGGCGAGCAAGGGCTACTTCCGTTTCGAGCCGGCGCTGTACGTGCAGGACATGTTCGGCATCGACCTGGTCAACTACTGGCTGCTGTGCGCGCTGGCGATCACGGTGCACAGCGTGGTGATGCAGAAGTACCTCGGCCACTTCGTGATGATCGTGTACTACATCGCCTTGCTGTTCGCGGGCAGCCTGGGCTTCGAGCACAACCTCGCCAAGTTCGGCAGCGTGCCCGCGGCGGTGTACTCCGACATCAACGGCTACGGCCACTTCATGCCGCGCGTGCGGGCCTTCCAGGCCTACTGGGGCGCGGCCTCGGTGCTGTTGCTGGTGGTGGCTTACCTGCTGTGGCAGCGCGGCACCGTGAGCGGCTGGCGTGAGCGCCTGGCGCAGGCCCGCAGCCGGTTGTCGTCACCCACGCTCGGCCTGGGCTCGGTAGCGCTGGTTGTGTTCGCGGCCATCGGCAGCTTCATCTTCTACAACACGAATGTGCTGAACCGCTACGTCACCGCCCACGACCAGCAGCAGGCGCAAGCCGACTACGAGAAAAAGTACAAGAAGCTCGCCGCCGAGCCGCAACTGAAGGTGACCGCCGTCAAGCTCACCGTCGACCTGTTCCCGGCCGAACAACGGGTGCGCGTGCGCGGCCGCTTCGAGCTGATGAACAAGACCGGGCTGCCGGTCACGACCGTGAACTTGGCCTTCGCGCCGGGCTCGGACCTGCTGCTGCACAGGCTCGCGCTCGGCGTGCCAGCGCGGCGCATTGAGGCTGACGCCCTGCTCGGCATGCACCGCTTCAAGCTCGATGTGCCGCTCGCGCCGGGCGCGCAGACCACGCTCGACCTCGACATCGAGCAACTCACGCGCGGGTTCACCAACGAGGGCTCGAACACGTTGGTGGTCTACAACGGCAGCTTCATGAACGGCGCAGCCGTGCTGCCGCACATCGGCTACCTGGAGCGCGTGGAACTGCTCCGCGACCAGGACCGCCGCAAGTTCGGCCTGCCCCCCAAGGAGCGCATGCCCGACCGGCTCGACCCCGCCGCGCAGCAGCGCAGCGCCCTCGGTGACGACGCCGATTTCATCCGCTTCGAAGCCAGCGTGAGCACCGAGGCCGACCAGATCGCCATCGCACCGGGTTACCTGCAGGGCGAGCGCGTCGAAGGCGGGCGCCGCATCTTCGACTACAAGATGGACGCACCCATCGTCAACTTCTTCGCCTTCCAGTCGGGCCGCTATGCCGTCAAGAAAGACGTGTGGCAGCGCGACGAGGGCGGCGCCCCGGTGGCAATCGAGGTCTACTACCAACCGGGCCACGAGTTCAACCTTGACGCGATGGTCGATGCGACCAAGGCCGCGCTCAGCTACAACAGCAAGCACTTCGGCGCCTACCAGTACCGCCAGTTCCGCATCATCGAGTTCCCGCGCTACGAAGCGTTTGCGCAGGCCTTCCCCAACACGATTCCGTACTCCGAAGGCATCGGCTTCATCGCGCGGGTGCGGCCGGACGACCCGAAGGACATCGACTACCCGTACTACGTGACCGCCCACGAAGCGGCGCACCAGTGGTGGGGCCACCAGGTCGGTGCGGCCGACGTTCAGGGCAGCACGATGCTGATCGAGTCGATGGCGCAGTACTCGGCGCTGATGGTGATGAAAGCGCGCGTCGGCCCGGCCAAGATGCGCAAGTTCCTCGCCTACGAGCTCGACCGCTACCTGCTAGGCCGCGCCGTGGAACAGAAGAAGGAACTGCCGCTCGGCCGGGTCGAGAACCAGCCGTACATCCACTACGCGAAAGGCAGCCTGGCGATGTACCTGCTGGCCGACTACCTGGGTGAAGACGTGCTCAACCGGGCGATCCGCGCGTACCGCGACGAGTACGTGTTCAAGGCCACGCCGTACCCGAACAGCACGGCCTTGATTGCTCGCATCCGCGCGGTCACACCACCCGACATGCAGTACCTGATCGACGACCTGTTCGAGCGTATCGTGCTCTACGACAACCGCGCGCTGAGCGCGGTGATGCGCCCGCTCGCGGGCGGCAAATTCGAAGTCACGGTCAAGGTGTTCGCGAAGAAGCGCATTGCCGACGAGCAAGGCAAGGAGACCGATGCGCAGCTGTCCGACCTGATCGACGTGGGCGTGCTCGACGAGGCCGGCGAGCCGCTGGCACTGGAGCGCAAACGAATCACCGCCGAGGAGAGCACCTTCACGATGGTCGTAGACCGCAAGCCGGCGAAGGCCGGCATCGACCCGCTCAACAAGCTGATCGACCGGCGGCCGAACGACAACACCGTGGCAGTGACGGCGGCGTCGAACTAGGGCCTGCCGCCGCCGGCAGCGGGCAAAGCCCATGGGTGCGAGTGCCACGCAGGGGGCGACTTAAACTGTGTCCGTGACATCAAACCTCGCCCTACCGCTGAACGCCGACCTGCACTGCCACTCTGCCGTGTCCGACGGCACGCTCGAACCCGAGGCCCTGGCGGCGCGCGCGCATGCGAACGGCGTGCAGTTGTGGGCTCTGACCGACCACGATGAAGTGGGTGGCCAGCACCGGGCGCGCCAGGCCGCGCTGGCGCTCGGCCTGCCTTACCTCACCGGCACAGAGATCTCGGTCACGTTCGTGGACGTGACCGTGCACATCGTCGGCCTGGGGTTCGACGCTGATGACGCAGCGCTGCAAGCCGGGCTGGCCGCCACACGCGGCGGGCGGCGCGAACGCGCGATGGACATGTCGGACGGCCTGGCCAAGGTCGGCATCAAGGGTGCGTTCGAAGGCGCACTGCAGTACGTGGGCAATGCAGAGCTGATCTCGCGCACCCACTTTGCGCGCCACCTGGTCGAGAGCGGCGTTTGCCGGGACACGCAAGAGGTGTTCCGCAAGTACCTCGTCGAAGGCAAGCCGGGCTTCGTGCCGCACCGCTGGGCCACGCTTCGCAACGCCGTCGGCTGGATCACCGGCGCTGGCGGCATGGCGGTGATTGCCCACCCTGCACGCTACAAGTTCACGGCGAACGAGGAGTACGCGCTGTTCAGCGAGTTCAAGGCCCACGGCGGGCGCGGCGTCGAGGTCGTCACGGGCAGCCACAGCAGCGCCGATGCACTGCGCTATGCCGACACCGCGATCGAGTTCGATCTGCTCGCATCGCGCGGGAGCGACTTCCACAGCCCAGGCGAAAGCCACACGGACCTGGGCGCGCTGCCCGCCCTGCCCGAGCGGCTCACGCCGGTGTGGACAGCGCTCGAAGACCGCATTCACCGGCCTTCGTGAGGGGCCGGATTCGGTCTTCTGACCTCCACCCATGTCCCAGTACTTCGAAGTTCACCCCGACAACCCTCAGCCGCGCCTGTTGAAGCAGGCGGCGCAGATCCTGCACGGCGGCGGCATTGCGGCGATCCCCACCGATTCGAGCTACGCGCTGGTGTGCCACCTCGACGACAAGGCCGCAGCCGAGAGCCTGCGCCGCATTCGGGGGGTCGATGACAAGCACCACCTCACGCTGCTGTGCCGTGACCTGAGCGAGCTGGCCAGCTACGCGCGCGTCGACAACAAGCAGTACCGGTTGCTCAAGCTCGGCACGCCGGGGCCGTTCACCTTCATTCTGGAAGCCACCAAGGAAGTGCCCCGCCGCGTGTCGCACCCGTCGCGCCGGACCATCGGGCTGCGCGTGCCGGCGCATGCCGTCACGCAAACCCTGCTCGACATGCTCGGCCAGCCGCTGCTGGCCACCACGCTGATCGCGCCCGGCGAAACCGAGCCGATGAACGAGGCCAGCGAAATCCGCGACCGGTTCCAGAAGCTGATCCAGGCCGTTGTCGATGCGGGCGCCTGCCCGATGCAGCCGACGACCGTGGTCGACCTGACCGACGAGCCGCCGGTGCTGGTGCGGCGCGGCCGCGGCGACCCTGCGCTGCTGGGCTTGAGCGAGGCCTTCTGACCCCACTTCCGATCCCGGCTTGACAGGCCGCCATGTGACCCCTAAAGTAAATACCAAAGTGATATCACTTTGAAACCACTTACGGGAGACGAACACATGGACAGGCAAGCAGCCCGCGAATACACGGCCCGATCCGGCAATGGCTTCACGTACGTCGCATTGGGCATCGTGCTCATCGCCTTCGGTATCGTCGCGGTGGTGGGCCGACCATCGCCGATGATGGTCGGTGTGTTTGGCGTGTGCCTGATCGGCGGTGTGCTGTGCCTGTCGGGCCTGTACATGCTGCAACCGAACCAGGGCGCGCTGATGACACTCTTCGGCAGCTACCGCGGCACCGACCTCGCCGAGGGCCTGCGCTGGGCCAACCCGTTTCTGGTGAAGAAGAAGGTGTCGCTTCGGGCGCGCAACTTCAACAGCGAGAAGCTCAAGGTGAACGACCTGCGCGGCAACCCGATCGAGATCGGGGCGGCCATCGTCTGGCGCGTCGAAGACACTGCGAAGGCGAGCTTCGACGTCGACAACTTCGAGGCCTACGTGCTCACCCAGGCCGAATCGGCGCTGCGCCACCTGGCCCTCAGCTATGCGTATGACAACCTCGACGACCACGACACGGTGGCAGCGGGTGGCGCGCGCGAGATCACGTTGCGCTCGGGCACCGAAGAGGTGGCAGCCGCGCTGCGTCAGGAGTTGCAGGCGCGGTTCGCACAAGCCGGCATTGTGGTCGTCGACGCCAAGCTCACACACTTGGCCTACGCGCCCGAAATCGCCGGCACCATGCTGCGCCGCCAGCAGGCCGAGGCCATCGTCGCAGCGCGCTCGAAGATCGTGCAGGGCGCCGTGGGCATGGTGGAACTCGCACTTAAAGGCTTGGAAGAACGCGGCCTCGTGCAGCTCGACGACGAGCGCAAGGCTGCGATGGTGAGCAACCTGCTCGTGGTGCTGTGCTCGGACCACGACGCACAGCCCATCGTCAACACCGGCACGCTCTACAACTGAACGCGCGCGGCGAAGGCGAGCACGAGCCCGTTCCCCATGCCCAGCCCCGACAAGAAGTCATTCCTGCTGCGCATCGACCCGCAGCTGTGGGCCGAGATCGAACGCCTGGCGGCGGCGGAGTTGCGCAGCGCGAATGCGCAAGTGGAGTACCTGCTGCGCGATGCGCTGCAGGCACGGTCGATCAAGGTGCGGGCGGCCAAGCCCGCGGGTGGGCGGAAGGCGTAGGGAACCTCAAGCCCGCTCGATGCGCGCGTACGCCGAATGAGCGTGGATCGATTCGAAGTTCTCGACATCGACGCTGTAGCGCCCCACCCGTGCATCGGCGTTCAGGCGAAGGGCCACGTCGCGCACCAGGTCTTCGACGAACTTCGGGTTCTCGTAGGCGCGCTCGGTCACCCACTTCTCGTCGGCGCGTTTGAGCATGGGCCACAGCTCGCTCGACGCCGAGTCTTCGGCGAAACGCACCAGCTCATGCCAGCCGATGTCCTGCAGCAGCTCGACGCGGATCGTCACGTGCGAGCGCTGGTTGTGGGCACCGTAGTCGGAGATCTCCTTCGAGCACGGGCACAGCGACTTGACCGGCACCACCACCTCGGCCCAGACGACGGTGTTGCCGGCGCGCGCATCGGCGATCCAGCGGCCCTGGTATTCGAGCAGGCTCTGCACTCCGGTCACCGGTGCGCGCTTGCGCAGGAAGAACGGAAATTGCGCGTCGATCCGGCCTTCGGTGGCGTGGAGCTTGTCGAGCATCACGGCCATCTGCGCGCGCAACAGCGCGGCGTCCATCGGTTCGTCGAGCGCATCGAGCCACGCGACGAAGCGCGACATGTGCGTGCCCTTCTGCTCGGCCGGCAGGGCCACGTCGAGGTCCCACAGCGCCACGGTGTGCACGCCTGCCGAGCCGACCCGCAACTGCAGCGGGTAGCGAATGCTCTTGATGCCCACGCGCTGGATGGCCAGGTGGCGCTGGTCGGGCGCGCTCTGGGTGTCGGGGATGTGCAGGGCGTCTTTCAGGTTGCTCATGGCAAGTCGAAGGTGTTGCAGCTAAGCGCCGCAGGTTGTCTTGGGCGAAGGATGCCAGCAAACGGCCGGCGCCGCGACCCGCTGGCGTTGAAGGCCACGTTCGCCAGCGTCGAATGCCGCGCTGCGTTCAGCTGTTGACAGCTGCGCGGACCAGCGCCGGTTTGGCGCCGAACCGCTTGAGAATGGCCTGCTCGATGCCTGCAGCGTCGAGCCCGCACAGAGCCAGCAGCTTGGCGGGATCGCCATGCTCGACGAACACGTCGGGCAGGCCCAGCATCAGCACCGGGATCGAATTGCCAGCCGCCGCCAGCGCTTCCTGAACCGCGCTGCCAGCGCCGCCCATCAGGCAGCCTTCTTCCACCGTGACGATGGCGTCGTGCGTGCGTGCCAAGTCGAACACCAGGTCAACGTCGAGCGGCTTGACGAAGCGCATGTTGGCCACCGCTGCGTCGAGCTTGTCGGCCGCCGCCAGCGCCGGGTAGAGCAGCGTGCCGAACGCCAGGATGGCGACTCGCGGCCCACCCTGGCCTACGGCGCGGGCAACGCTGCGGCGCAGTTCGCCCTTGCCGAACGGCAGCTCGGTCAGCGCTTGCGCGATGACCGTGCCGGCGCCGCTACCGCGCGGGTAGCGCACCGCCGAAGGGCCGTTCTGGCGGAAAGCGGTGGTCAACGCCTGGCGGCATTCGTTCTCGTCGGCCGGTGTGAGCACGCTCATGTTCGGAATGCAGCGCAGGTAGGCGATGTCGTAGGCGCCGGCGTGGGTGGCGCCGTCAGCACCGACGAGACCAGCCCGGTCGAGCGCGAACACCACCGGCAGGTTCTGGATCGCCACGTCGTGAATCAGCTGGTCGTAAGCGCGCTGCAGGAAGGTCGAGTAGATCGCGACCACCGGCTTGAGGCCCTCGCAGGCCAGGCCGGCTGCGAACGTGACGGCGTGCTGCTCGGCAATGCCGACGTCGTGGTAACGCTTCGGAAAGCGCTTCTCGAACTCGACCATGCCCGAGCCTTCGCGCATGGCCGGGGTGATGCCCACGAGGCGTTCGTCGGCGGCCGCCATGTCGCACAGCCACTGGCCGAACACCTGCGTGAAGGTGATTTTCGGCGGCGTGGCGGGCTTGACAAGGCCGACGGCCGGGTCGAACTTGCCCGGGCCGTGGTAGTTGACCGGGTCGGCCTCGGCCAGCTTGTAGCCCATGCCTTTTTTCGTCACGACATGCAGGAACTGCGGGCCTTTGAGATCGCGCATGTTCTCGAGCGTCGGAATCAGTGAATCGAGGTCGTGCCCGTCGATCGGGCCGACGTAGTTGAAGCCGAACTCCTCGAAGATCGTGCCGGGCACGACCATGCCTTTGGCGTGTTCCTCGAAGCGCCGCGCCAGTTCGAACAGCGGTGGCGCGTTCTTCAGCACCGACTTGGCGGTGTCGCGTGCAGTCGCGTAGAACTTGCCGCTCATCAGGCGCGCCAGGTGGCGGTTCAGCGCGCCCACGGGCGGCGAGATCGACATGTCGTTGTCGTTCAGCACCACCAGCATGTCGGCTGGCGCGCCGTTGTGGGCGTAGCCGCCGTTGTTCATCGCCTCGAAGGCCATGCCGGCGCTCATCGCGCCGTCACCGATGATGGCGACGGCCTTGCGGTCTTCGCCCTTCAGGCGCGCAGCCACGGCCATGCCCAGCGCGGCCGAGATCGAGGTGCTGGAGTGCGCGGTGCCGAAGGTGTCGTACTCGCTCTCGTCGCGCCTCGGGAAACCTGAAATGCCACCGAACTGCTTGAGCGTGCCCATGCGCTCGCGCCGTCCGGTCAGGATCTTGTGCGGGTAGGTCTGGTGGCCCACGTCCCACACGAGCCGGTCGTGCGGTGTGTTGAACACGTGGTGCAGCGCAATCGTGAGTTCCACGGTGCCGAGGTTGCTCGACAGGTGACCGCCGGTCTGCGACACGCTCTGCAGCACGAAGTCGCGCAGTTCAACCGCGAGTTGCTTCAGTTCCATGCGCGACAGGCGCCGCACGTCAGCCGGGCTGTGGATGGTTTCGAGCAGGGTGTGTTTCATGTTCAGCTGTCTCGCTCGACGACCTTGTCGGCCAGCAGGCCCAGCCACGCGGCCTCTTGCAGGCCACTGCGCGCGAGTGCAGCCTGCGCCTTGTCGCGCAACTCGATGGCGTGGCGCCGGGCAGCGTCGAGGCCGAGCACGGTCACGTAGGTCGGTTTGTTGTTGTCGAGGTCTTTGCCGGCCGTCTTGCCGAGCGTGGCAGAGGCCTGGGTGACGTCGAGGATGTCGTCGACGACCTGAAACGCCAGGCCCAGCGCGTCGCCGTAGTCAGACAGCGCGGCCCACTGTGCCGCGCCCACTTCACCGCAGGCCGCGCCCATCAGCACGCTGGCTTGCAGCAGGGCGCCTGTCTTGCGGTGGTGCATGTCGCGCAGTGCATGCTCGCCGAGCGGCTTGCCGATGCTGGCCAGGTCGATGGCCTGCCCGCCCGCCATGCCGGCGTGGCCTGCCGAGCGTGCGAGCAACGAGCACAGGCGCGCCTGCAGGGACGGCGGCACGCCACCCTGGGCGCTGTCGACGGGGGTGAGTACCTCGAAGGCCAGCGCCTGCATCGCGTCCCCGGCGAGCATGGCCTGGGCTTCGCCGAACTGCACGTGCACCGTGGGCTTGCCCCGGCGCAGGACGTCGTTGTCCATGCAGGGCATGTCGTCGTGGACGAGCGAATAGGCGTGGATCAGTTCGACCGCGCAGGCCGCGCGCAGGGCGGCCTCGGGAAGGCCGTGCACCGCCTGCGATGCGGCGAGCACCAGCAAGGGCCGCAAGCGCTTGCCGCCGTCGAGCACACCATAGCGCATCGCCAGCCCCAAGCCGGCGGGCGCGTCGGCAGGCACCCAGGCCTGCAGTGCAGCCTCGACCGACTCGAGCCCCGCGCGTGCCCACACATCGAATTCAGCCAGCTTCATTCCGTGACCCATGCCTTGAGCTGGCCATCTTCCAGCACCTTGACCTGTTGTTCGACCGCGTCGAGCCGCGCGCGGCAAAAAGCCAGCAGATCTGCCCCGCGTTTGTAGTTTTCCAGCAAACGGTCCAGCGGCAACTGCCCTGCCTCCATGGCGGCGACGAGCCGGTCGAGTTCGCCCAGGGCTTCTTCGTAACTCGCGGGCAGAGCGGGGGTGGGGGCGGGAGCGGTGGTCTTGGCCATGACAGATTTCAAACCCTGCGATTGTAGTCAGCCGGGCTCGGGCGTCACTCCCGCGCAGTGACGAGACGCAGCCCTCACCAGAGCCGGGGCCGCAGGCCCCTTGCATGGGCCGGCTGGCCCCCCGGGTACACTCGGGCTTGCGCGCCGCGGGCGCGTCCCGAGAGACCCCACCCGGCCGACAGCGGCTGCAGGATGGCCGGTACCAGACTCGGTTTTGGAGACTCCCTGGGATCATGTCCGACCTGAGCGTCCCGCTGGACGCACTTGAGCGCAGCCGCTCGCAACTCTCCGTCAATGCGTACTTCGATGCCGAGCTGTTTCGGCTTGAAGCGCAGGCGTTGTTTCAGAACGGACCGCGCTACCTGGGCCACGAGTTGATGGTGCCCGAGCCCGGCGACTACTACACGCTGCCCCAGGAAGGCGAAGGCCGGGCGCTGGTGCGCACGACCAAGGGCGTCGAGCTGATTTCGAACGTCTGCCGGCACCGCCAGGCCCTGATGCTGCGCGGGCGGGGCAACGTGCGCGGTGGTGGCCACAGCGGCGGTAACAACAACGTCAACGGTCATGCCGTTGGCAACGACAGCATCGTCTGCCCGCTGCACCGCTGGACGTACGACCTGCACGGCCAACTGATAGGCGCGCCGCACTTCCCCGACAGCCCGTGCCTGAACCTGAACAACTACTCGGTGCAGACCTGGAACGGCATGGTCTTCGAGGCCGGCCCGCGCGCTGTCGCCGCCGACCTGGCCCGGCTCGGCCCGGCGGCCGACCTGAACTTCGACGGCTATGTGCTCGACCACGTGCAGATGCACGAGTGCAACTACAACTGGAAAACCTTCATCGAGGTCTACCTCGAGGACTACCACGTCGGCCCGTTCCACCCCGGCCTGGGCCAGTTCGTGACCTGCGACGAACTTCGCTGGGAATTCGGCGAGCACCACTCCGTGCAGACGGTGGGCACCAAGAACGAACTCGCGCGCCCGGGCACCCCCGCCTACCGGCGCTGGCACGACGCGGTGCTGAAGTACCGCCAGGGCCGCTTCGACAACCCGTTGCCCAAGCACGGCGCGATCTGGTTGACCTACTACCCGTGCGTGATGGTCGAGTGGTACCCGCACGTGCTGGTCGTGTCCACGCTGCACCCGAAAGGCCCGCAGAAGACGCTCAACGTGGTCGAGTTCTACTACCCCGAAGAAATCAGCGCGTTCGAGCGCGAGTTCATCGACGCCGAGCAGGCCGCGTACTGGGAAACCTGTGCCGAGGACGACGAGATCGCGCTGCGCATGGACGCCGGCCGGCACGCACTGATGGCGCGCGGCGATGACGAGACCGGCCCCTACCAGAGCCCGATGGAAGACGGCATGCAGCAGTTCCACGAGTGGTACCGCAAGGCCATGGCCCGGCCCGCCTGACCGGGCCCGGGCACTCACCGCCGACCGCATTCGCCACCGCCATGTCACCCGCGTGGTTGATGGTCATCGCGTCGTTCCTGTTCGCGACCATGGGCGTGTGCGTCAAGCTCGCATCAAGCCAATACGCGGCTGGCGAGATCGTCTTCTACCGCGGCCTGACGGGCGCGCTGATGATGCTGGTGCTGGCCCGCTGGGCCGGCGGCACACTGCGCACGAAGGTGCCGGCAATGCACTTCTGGCGGAGCCTCGCGGGCGTGACGGCGCTGAGCCTGTGGTTCTATTCCATCGGCAAGCTGCCACTGGCCACCGCGATGACGCTGAACTACATGTCGTCGGTGTGGATGGCGCTGTTCCTCGTCGGCGGTGCGGTGGCGCTGGGCAATGCGCGCATCGACGGGCGGCTCATCGGCACGGTGTTGCTCGGGTTCGCCGGTGTGGCGCTGATTCTGCGGCCCACCATCGATGAGCAGCAGCTCTGGTACGGGCTGATCGGGCTGATATCGGGGATCGTCTCGGCGACCGCCTACCTGCAGGTCACGGCGCTGGGCCGCATGGGTGAACCCGAGTACCGCATCGTGTTCTACTTTTCGCTCGGTGGCATCTGCGCCGGCCTGATCACGGTCGTGGCCAGCGGGGTGCACCCGCACACCTGGCGCGGCGCCACACTGTTGCTCGCGGTGGGCGTGCTCGCCACCGTGGCGCAGTTGATGATGACGCGCGCTTACAGCACCGGCCGCACGCTCGTGAACGCAAGCCTGCAGTACCTGGGCATTGCGTTCTCGTTCGCGTACGGCGTGCTGCTGTTCGATGACCGCGTGACGTGGATGGCACTGGTCGGGATGGCGCTCATCGTCACCGCCGGCCTCTGCGCCACCCTGCTGCGCAGCCGCAGCGCCCCCGCCGACACGGCCAACGCACCCCTCGAAACATGACTTCGACCTTCACCACGCTCATCAGCGCCGATGAACTGCGCGCCCTGCTGGCAAGCACCGCAGCGCCCATCGTCATCGACACCGGCTTCGATCTGACCGACCCGCAACTGGGTGAACATGAGTGGTGCGCCGGCCACGTGCCGACCTCGCAGTACATGCACCTCGACCGCGATCTTGCCGGTGCGAAGCACACGGTCGACGGCCGCTTTCGTGGCCGCCACCCGCTGCCGGAGCGCGCGGCGTTTGCGGCCGCGCTCGGGCGCTGCGGCATCACGCCTGCGCGGCAGGTGGTGACACTCGACCGACAAGGCGGCATGTACGCCGCCCGCCTGTGGTGGATGCTGCGCTGGATGGGCCACGAGGCGACCGCCGTGCTGGACGGCGGCATGGCGGCGTGGGTCGCCGTCGGCGGCGCGCTCACGACCGCATTGGCACCCGGGTTGGCAAACGCGTTGGCAAAGGACGCCCCAACCGTGACGCCCACCTCACCCTACCCGGACCGCGCGCCGCTCGCCGTCACGACAAGTTCAGAAACCCTCGCACGCGCGATCGGACGCACGCGCCTGATCGACGCACGCGCTGGCGAGCGCTTTCGCGGTGAGGTGGAGCCGTTGGACGCGGCGGCCGGCCACATTCCCGGCGCGCTGAACCGCTTCTTCAAGAACAACCTCGACGCCGGCGGCCGCTTCAAGCCAGCCGGTGTGCTGCATGCCGAGTTCGCAGCACTGATGGGCGACGCGGCGCCGACATCGGTTGTGCACAGCTGCGGCTCCGGTGTGACCGCATGCCACAACCTGCTCGCGATGACCCACGCCGGCTTGCCCGGCTCGGTGCTTTACCCCGGCTCGTGGAGCGAATGGTCGGCCGACCCAGAGCACGCCATCGCACGCGGCTGACTTGATCGAACGCAAGCGGGCGCCTACCCTTCGGAGCGAGACTCGGCCGAAAGGGCTGATGACACCCACGCTCAGCCGCGTCACTTCAACGGAGGCCACCATGTTCAAGCGCATCCTCGTTCCGACCGATGGCTCCGACATCACGGCGAAAGCCGTCGATGCCGGCATCAAGCTGGCGCAGTCCCTTGGCGCGCAGCTCTGCACCATCAGCGTGAAAGAGCCGTTCCCGTACAGCGCCATTTCCGAGATGCAACCGGTACCGCCGCAGGACTTCTTCGACGCGCAGGACCGCATCGCGAACAAGCGGGTGCATGCGGTGGTCGAGTTGGCGCACGCTGCCGGCCTGAAGTGCCAGGCCCACACAGTCGAGGCGCTCCACCCCTGGGAAGCCATCATCGACCATGCGCGCCACATGGAATGCGACCTCCTCGTGATGGCCTCGCACGGCCGACGCGGCGTATCTGCCCTGCTGCTCGGCAGCGAAACGCAGAAGGTACTGACGCACTCCGCGATCCCGGTGCTGGTGGTCAGATAAGACGAACGCTTCACCCCCCGTGCAACTGGCTCACGGCAACCACAACGATCAGCAACCCAGCCACCAGCCAGGCCAATTGCGCGGCCGTCTCGCGCAGCGTCAAGCGGTGCTGCAACTGCGGGATCAGGTCGGCCACCGCCACGTAGATGAAGCTGCTCGATGCCACCACCAGCAGGTACGGGAACAGCGCCTCCCACGGCCCGACAACGAAATAGCCGACCACCCCGCCGACCACTGCGGCCATGCCCGACAGCGCGTTGTAGAACAGCGCCTTTCCACGCGAAAAGCCGGCGTTGAGCAGCACGATGTAGTCGCCCACCTCTTGCGGAATCTCGTGCGCGATGATGGCGAGCGACGTGACCACGCCGAGCCGTGTGTCGGCCAGGAATGCGGCGGCGATGATGATGCCGTCGCAGAAGTTGTGGATGCTGTCGCCCATGATCACGCTCCAGCCGCCGCGCCCGGCTTGCTCGTGGTCAAAGCCGTGGTGGTGGTGGTGGTCGTCGCCCTCGTGGTGGTGGCTGTGGCGGTACAGCTCGGCCTTTTCCAGCAGGAAGAAGAACAGCAGCCCGCCGAGCAACGTGGCGAACAGCGCCTGCGGGCTCGCGTGCTTGCTCTCGAATGCTTCGGGCAGGATGTCGAGCAGCGCGGTGCCCAGCAGCACGCCGGCAGACAGGCTCACCAGGTGGTGCACCACGCGCGCCAGCACGTGGGCCGTGAGGCTCGCCGCGATCAAGACCGAGAGCAGGCCGCCGACGCCGGTGGCGATAACGACGTAGAGCAGCGTCATGGGCGGGGTGTCATGGGGGCGGTGCGGGAGGGAGCGGGTGCGGAGGCAGCATTTTAGGAGGCGCCGTGAGGCAAAACGAGGCTCGGTGCCAGGAAGAGCCCGAAGAAGACGGCCGGCTTTGCACGGACAATGCCGCATGGACCGCCAGAACGACCGCCCCGACGAGAGAACCGCCCTCAACGAATCGCGCTGGCCCGGCCAGCTGGCCGCCATCGACATGGGCTCGAACAGCTTCCGGCTCGAACTCGGCCAGCTGATCGAAGGCCGCTACCGCCGCGTCGACTACCTGAAGGAAACGGTGCGCCTGGGCGCCGGGCTCGACACCAACGGCATGCTGACCGAAGAGGCCGCGAACCGCGGTGCCGCCTGCCTGGCGCGCTTCGCGCAGCGGCTCAAGGGCTTCGTGCCGGCGCAGGTGCGCGCGGTGGCTACTCAAACGCTTCGCGAGGCCCGCAACCGCGACATGTTCTTGGCGCGCGCGCAGGCCGTGCTCGGCTTCCCGATCGAGGTGATCTCGGGCCGCGAGGAGGCGCGCCTCATCTATGCCGGCGTGGCGCGCCTGCAGCCTTCGGAAGTGCCGCGCCTGGTGATCGACATCGGCGGGCGCTCCACCGAGATGATCCTCGGCACCGGTACGAAACCGGTGCGGGCCGAGTCGTTCCAGGTCGGCAGCGTGAGCCTCTCGATCAAGTACTTCGGCGAGGGCCGCTTCACCGAGGCCGCGTTCCGTGCCGCGCAGGTGGCGGCCGGGGCCGAGCTCGAAGAAGCGCTCGAACCGTTCGCCGCCACGCATTGGCAGGAGGCGCTGGGCTCGTCGGGCACGGTGGGCGCCGTGTCGCAACTGCTCGCAGCCAGCGGCGTGACCGACGGGCGCATCACCCCAGAAGCGCTGCGCTGGCTGATGGAGCAGTGCCTGCGCGCCGGCCGTGTCGACAAGCTCGCCCTGCCGGGCCTGAAGGAAGAGCGCCGCGCGGTGATCGCGGGCGGCCTGGCCATTCTCTACACGCTGGCCACGCACTTCGCCATCGACGTGTTGCGCCCGGCGCGCGGCGCGTTGCGCCAGGGTGTGATCTTCGACCTCGACGAGCGCCTCAAGGCCACCGAGCTGGCGCAGGACGGCCACGACGTGCGCGACGCCTCGGTGCGCGAGCTGCAGCGCCGCTTCATGGTCGACACGCACCAGGCCGACCGCGTGACCCGCGTGGCGCAGAACCTGTACGCCAGCGCCAACCCGAAGGCCGGCCCCGAGGCGCGCCGTGAACTGTTGTGGGCCTGCGCACTGCACGAGATCGGCATGATGATCTCGCACCACGACCACCACCGCCACAGCGCGTACGTGCTCGCCCACGCCGACGCTGCCGGCTTCTCGCAGAGCCAGCTGCGGCGCGTCGGCGAGCTCGTGCTCGGCCAGCGCGGCGGCCTGCGCAAGGTTGAGGCGAGCCTGGCCACCGAAGACTTCGCGTGGCAGGTGCTGTGCCTGCGGCTGGCCATCATCAAGTGCCACGCGCGCGGCGATGTGAACGCCAAGGCGATGCGCTTGCGGCGCGACAGCGGCAGCGCCGAACTGAGCTTCCCGCCCGGCTGGAGAGAAACCCACCCGCGCACCCAGCACCTGCTCGATGAAGAGGTCGTGCTGTGGGCCCGCAGCGGGCCGCTGCGGGTGACGCTGTAGCGGTGCAACGCCGCGCCGCGTGCCCGCACAACGGATGCGGCACGGGCGTGATGGATCGCAGCAAGGATCTTTTCTCTTCGATGTCGGGTTTGTCAGTGCAAGCCCGTTTTAGTTGATGGGTCGTGCCGAGCCTCGCGCCGCGTGGGCATGGCAACCATCAAGGAGAGTGATCGATGACCGGCTTACCAACCATCGCCTTGCGCGGCAGCCTGCTCGCGCGCCTGGCAGCGACGAGCCTGATGGCCATGGCGCAAGTGGCCACACCCGCCGAGCCCATCAGGGGCAGTACGGCCTTTGGTGCCTCGGCTTGCGCGGTGACTCTCGCCCCGGCGAGCGCCAGCGTCGGTGCGGAAGGCGCCACCGGTCTCGTCGTCACTGTCACCGTGGCCGCAGGCTGCCCCTACGACGCACGACGCCTGAACCCGTTCATCACGGTCACGGCCGGCGGCACCGGCGTTGGACCTGGCGCCCTCACCTACGACGTCGCTGCCAATGCAGGTGAAGCCCGGCAAGGAGCCATCCTGATCGGTGGCAGCAAGTTCCTGGTCGACCAGGCGAAAAAACCGCCACCCCGCAAGACGGCGTTCGACTTCGATGGCGACGGCCGGGCCGACGTTGCCATCTACCGCCCAAACAACGGCACCTGGTACATCCTCGGTACGTCGAGCGGCTTCCAGAGCCGCCAGTGGGGTTTCGGCGCCGACATCCGGGTCCCTGGCGACTACGACGGTGACGGCAAGACAGACATCGCGATCTATCGGCCCAGCAACGGCACCTGGTACATCATTGGCTCGACGAGCGGCTTCCAAACCGTCCAGTGGGGTTCAGGCGCCGACATTCCGGTGCCCGCCGACTACGACGGCGACGGCAAGACCGACATCGCGATCTACCGGCCGAGCACCGGCACGTTTTACATCATCGGCACGTCGAGCGGCTTCCAGACCATCCAGTGGGGGTCGCCGGGCGATGTTCCGCTTCCCGCCGACTACGACGGTGACGGCAAGGCCGACGTGGCGATCTACCGGCCGAGCACCGGCACCTGGTACATCCTGGGCACGTCGAGCGGCTTCCAGAGCCGCCAGTGGGGGTTCGGCAGCGACATCCCGGTCCCGGCCGATTACGACGGTGACGGCAAGACCGACATCGCGATCTACCGGCCGAGCAACGGCACCTGGTACATCATCGGCTCATCGAGCGGTTTCAAGACCGTTCAATGGGGGTTCGGCAACGACATTCCCCTGCCGGCGCCGCGCTGACAGCGCCGATCTCGCCGCCATCGGGACCCCCTTCTTCCACCATCCCATCGCAGGAAAATCATGCAGCTCAAACCTCTCGCCACCGCACTCTTCAGTGCGCTGCTGTTGTCGACAGCCGCGCGCGCCACCACCCTCACGTTCGAAAACCTGGCCACAGGAGCGGTGCTCGGCACCCAGTACGCCGCGCTCGGCGTCGTCTTCTCGGCGAACCCGTTCACCGGCTCGAACACCAACAGCACCCCCGAAGACTGGGCGACCAACACCGACATGACGATCGTTGCGTCCGGCGGGCCCGACGTGGGTGGTCTCGGCGGCCCGGCACTTGTGGGCGGCAACATCCTGCACGCGTTTTCCGGCTGGCTCAACGAAGACGGCGACGCCAACTTTGCGGCCGACTTCTCGACCGCCGTCTCCTCGTTCAGTGCCGACTTTGCAGGCGTCGCCGAAGGGCAAGACACCGCGATCTATGTCTTCGACGGCGCCACCTTGCTCGCCAAGGTGTTCAACACCAACGGTACAGGCCAGTACACGCTGAGCTACTCCGCACCGTCGATCACGCGGGTCGTCATTGCTGCGGGATCGTTCGGCGACTGGGTCGGCGTCGACAACATCAGCTTCGCCCCGGCCGGGCCCGAGCCGCAGACGTTCGTGTTGCTGGCGGGCGGCCTCGTGGCGATGGGTCTTGCTCTGCGCCGCCGCGTGGGCTGACATCCCGGGTAGCGCAGGGGCGCGCTGCGGCTACAGGCAGTCGGGCGCCTGCACCGCCTGAAGAATCACCTGCGACTCGCCCTCGCGCTGGCGCCCTCGGATCCACCACACCGCAGCCTTCTTGATGGTCCAGACTTGGGGCATGTCGGCCAGCAGGAACGACGCCACGAGCCCGAGCGTGGGCTGGTGGCCGATCACCAGCACCGGTTCGCTGCCGTCGGGCCAACGGGCGGCCTTCAGCACGGCTTCACCGTTGCCGTCGGGGGCCAGTTCGGGGGAAGTCTTGAACTTCTTGCCCAGCGTCTTGGCGGTCTGCTGGCAGCGCAATGCGGGGCTCACGAGAATGCGGGTGGTGTGCGCCATGCGCTGGCTCAGCCATTCGGCCATGCGCTGGGCCTGGCGTTCGCCCTTGGGGGTCAGCCCACGCGCCAGGTCGTCCTCCAGCTCACGCAGTTCGAAGGCCTCCGCATGGCGCCACAGGATCAGGTCCATCAGGCGTCGACCCGGTAGCGTTGCACGAGCGCCTGCTGCGCGCTGGCACCGCTGCTGCCGATGCGCTCATAGCTGCCGTCAGGCCGCAGTGCCCACGCGTCACGCTGGTCCAGCAGGTAGGGCACCAGGCACTCGTCGATCACACGCTGGCGCAGCAGCAGGTCGCGCACCGGCCAGGCGACCTCGATGCGGCCGAACATGTTCCGGCTCATCCAGTCGGCGCTCGACAGGAACAGGGCTTCGTCGTCAGCGCCGTCGCCCCAGCGGAAGTAGCTGACGCGCGAGTGCTCCAGGAAGCGGCCGATCACCGAGCGCACGCGGATGTTGTCGGTCACGCCCACGATGCCCGGCGGCAGCATGCATGCGCCGCGCACGATCAGGTCGATGCGTGCGCCGTCGCGGCCGGCCTGAATGAGCGCATGGATCAACCCCGGGTCGGTCAGCGCATTGACCTTGACGACGATGCGCGCCGGCCTGCCGATGCGTGCGGCTTGCCCCACGCGTTCGATGTGGGCCAGCATCTGCCGGTGCAGCGTGAAGGGCGCCTGCAGCAACACGCGCGTGGGCCGCATTCGGCCCAGGCTCGCGAGTTGCTGGAACACGGCGTCGACGTCTTTGGTCAGTTCGCGGTCGGCGCTGAAGTAGCCGAGGTCGGTGTACATCCGCGCGGTCTTCGGGTTGTAGTTGCCGGTCGACAAATGGGCATAGCGGTTCAGGCGGCCCTGCTCGCGCCTTGTGATGAGCAGCAGCTTGGCGTGGGTCTTCAAGCCGACGACGCCGTACACCACTTGCACGCCCACGGCTTCCAGCCGCTCGGCCCAGTTGATGTTGGCCTCTTCGTCGAAGCGGGCCTTCAGCTCCACGACCACCAGCACCTCCTTGCCACGGCGCGCCGCCTCGATCAACAGGTCCATCAACGGCGACTCGCTGCCGGTGCGGTAGATCGTCTGCTTGATGGCCAGCACGTCAGGGTCGTTCACCGCCTCGCGCAGGAACTGAACCACCGGCTCGAACGACTCGAAGGGTTGGTGCAGCAGCACGTCGCCCTTGCGCAGCCGCGCGAAGATGGAGCGCTCGCGCGGCAACTCGTGCTGCGGCCACGCCGGCTCGAACGGTGCAAAGCGCAGCGGCGGCAGATCGGTGGGCACTGCCGAGTCCTCGACCTGGTCGATCAGCTGGTTCAGGCGCACCAGGTTCACCGGCCCGTTGACCTTGTAGAGCGCCGCCGGCGGCAACCCGAATTGCTTCAGCAAGAACTCCGACAACTCGGTCGGGCAGGTGTTCACCACTTCGAGCCGCAGGGCCTGGCCGAAGTGCCGCGTGGTCAGGCCCGAACGCAGCGCCTGGCGCAGGTTGGCCACATCGTCTTCGTCGACTTCGAGGTCGGAGTCGCGCGTGACACGGAACTGCGAGAACGCCTCGACCTCGCGCCCCGGGAAGAGCTCATCGAGGTGGGCGCGGATCACGCTCGTCAGCAGCACAAAGGCCTGGCGCGGCGCGCCTTGCGCATCGGCCCCGGCCACATCGTCCGGCAGGCGGATCACGCGCGGCAGCACGCGCGGCACCTTGACGATGGCAATGGTGTTCTTGCGCCCGAAGGCGTCCTTCCCGCCCAGGCGCACGATGAAGTTGAGCGACTTGTTGGCCACCTGCGGGAACGGGTGCGAAGGGTCCAACCCGACCGGCACGAGCAGGGGCCGGACCTGCGTCTTGAAGAAGCGGTCGACCCAGGCGCGCTGGGCGGCGTCACGGTCGGCGTGGTTGCGCACCCCGATGCCGCGCTGCTGGAGCGCGGGCATCACCTCGTCGTTGAACACCGCGTACTGGTCGTCGATCAGCGCATGCGCATCGGCCGCCACGGTGTCGAGGTCGCGGCTCGACACGCCCGAGCCGCTGCGGCGCACCGCTTCCAGGTAGTCGGCGAAGCGCACCTCGAAGAACTCATCCATGTTCGACGACACGATGCACACATAGCGCAGCCGCTCCAGCAGCGGCACGTCCGGGCGGCGCGCCTGCGCGAGCACGCGGCGGTTGAACTCGAGGATGGCGCGTTCCCGGTTCAGCAACGCGGGCATGCCGAGCGCGCTGGCGGCGACAGAATCATTCATCAACCGAGTTTATGAAGGTTTTGCGACAAGTGCGTGACACCGCGCAAGCCGATGTCACGCGCCGGCACGAGATGCTGGATGAACTGGCGGCACACCGGGTTCCAGTCGAAGTCGAGCGCCCGGGCGCGGGCGCGTTCGCGCGGCACCCGCAGCGAGCGCAGCGCGCCGGCGCGCAGGTCGGTGTCGAGCACGCCGCCGTCGGATGTGCCAACCACGTCCAGCGGCCCGGCGACCGGGAACGCCGCCACCGGCGCGCCGCAAGCCATGGCCTCCAGCATCACCAGGCCGAAGGTCTCGCTGCGGCTCGGGAACACGAACGAATCGGCCGCGCTGTAGATGGCCGCCAGCTGCTGGCGCGGCACGACGCCGCGCCAATGCACGCCCGGGTGGTCGCGCTTGAGCCGCGCAAGCAAGGGCCCCACGCCGAACACGACCTTCGAGCCCGGCAGGTCGAGCTTCGGGAAGGCGTCGAGGTTCTTCTCGTACGACACGCGGCCGACGTACAGGAACACCGGGCGCGGCAGGCCGAGGTCGGCACCCGGCACCGGCGCGAACATGGTCAGGTCGACCCCATGCGACCACGGCAACAGCCGCTCGAAGCCGTGGCTTTCGAGAATGGCCAGCATGCCTGCCGACGGCACCATCACCCCACTCGACGTGGCGTGGAAGCGCTTGAACCACGCGTATCCCCAGCGCTCGGGAATGCGCAGCGCCTTGGCCAGAATGTCCGGGAAGCGGGTGTGAAAGGCGGTGGTGAAGAGAAGGCCTTCGCGCAGGCAGAAGGCGCGCGCCGCGCTGCCCATCGGCCCTTCGGTGGCGATGTGAATGGCGTCGGGCGCGGCCTCGTGCAGCGCCTGCGCAACGCGCCGGCCCGGGCGCCAGGCAAGTTTGATCTCACGGTAGCCCGGGCAGCCGAACCGCGGGTGCGCCGAGGGCTCGATCATCAGCACCTCGTGGCCGCGCGCTTCCAGGCCCTGCTGCAATTCGAGCAGCGTCGTGACCACGCCATTGACCTGCGGCAACCACGCATCAGTGACGATGGCGATCTTCATCCTGGAAGCCCTCTTTGCGTTGTTCGTCAGGCTGCGAGCGCCGCGGCCGCGACCGTGCGTTGCAACCCCTGTGCGCGCTCGCGCAGCTGCGCCGCCCAGTCGATGACTTCCAGCCGCCCATCGGCATGCTCGGCCAGGGCGGTGAGGCTCTCGACCCAATCACCGTCGTTGGCGTAAAGAATGCCGTCGATCATGCGCAGCTCGGCGTGGTGGATGTGCCCGCACACCACCCCCTGCAGGCCGCGCTTGCGCGCCTCGCGCGCCACGGCCGCCTCGAAGTCGCTCACGTAGCTGACCGCCCGCTTGACCTTCAACTTCAGATATTTCGAGAGCGACCAATACGGCAAACCCATGCGCGCCCGCAGCGAGTTGAGGTGCCGGTTCAGGCGCAGCGTGAATTCGTAGAGCGAATCGCCCACGTGCGCGAGCCACTTCGCGCACTGCACCACGCCGTCGAACAGGTCGCCATGCACGACCCATAGCTTCCGGCCATCGGCCGTCTCGTGAATCCACTCCTCGGCCACCTCGATGCCGCCGACGTGGTGGTTCAGGTAGCGCCGCGCGAACTCGTCGTGGTTGCCCGGAATGAAGATCACCCGCGTGCCCTTGCGCACCTTGCGCAGCAGCTTCTGCACCACGTCGTTGTGCGCCTGCGGCCAGTACCAGTGGCGGCGCAACTGCCAGCCGTCGATGATGTCGCCAACGAGGTACAGCGTGTCGCACTGGGTGTGCTTCAGGAAGTCGAGCAGCGCATTCGCCTGGCAGCCCGGCGTGCCCAGGTGCAGGTCGGAGATCCACAGCGTCCGAAACCGCAGCGGCGCCGGCGCGTCGTCGTCGTCGACGCCAGGGGCGCGGGCTTCGCTCCATGCGCTGAGAAGGGCGGCGTCGCGTTGCATGAGGCGGAATGGTTGCGCTGCTGCGTGTCGAGGGCGTGGCACGCGGGTGTCGAGCCCGTGACGCGTGGTCGGCCACGCCACCCCGGCCGCGCGAGCCCGTCCTGTCACACCAACGACTTGTTCGGTGCCGATACTCCGGCGCTTTGCGCGGGGTCGCGACGCGGCCCGGTGCACTGCCGATGACTGCTCCGACCCCCGCCCCACCTGCCGCCTACGGCACCGACGCCGCCGGCCTGATCTGCGGCTATCTGTTCGGCCCGAACACCCAAGCGCGCCCCGTTGCCGCCGACGAGGCGGTGCGATGGCTCACCGAGCCTGCGGTGTGCGCTGACAGCTTTCTCTGGCTGCACTTCAACCTGACCCACACCGGCGCACAGCCTTGGCTCGCGCAACATGCCGCCCTTCCCCAGACCTTTTTCGACGCGCTGAACGACGGACTGCACTCGACCCGCATCGAACGCGACGAAGAGTCGCTGGTGGCCGTGGTGAACGACGTGCACTTCGACTTCTCGTTCGAGCCCTCCGACATCTCCACGCTGTGGGCGAACGTGGGGCAGCACCTCGTCGTCACCGCGCGCCAGCGGCCGCTGCGCTCGGTCGACCGGCTGCGCGAAGCGGCGAAGACAGGCCTGCGCCTGCGTTCGACCGCAGAGTTGCTGGAGCACCTGCTTCGGGCACAGGCCGATGTGCTGGTCGACATCGTGCGCGGCGTGACCGGCCGCGTTGACAGCATCGAAGACCAGTTGCTCGCGAACCGGCTCGACCACAAGCGCGCGCGCCTCGGTGCTCTGCGGCGCTTGCTGGTGCGCCTGCAACGCTTGCTGGCACCCGAACCGGCCGCACTGTTCCGCCTGTTGCAGCACCCGCCGGGCTGGATGAACGAGCCGGATGTGCAGGCCCTGCGCGAGGCGAGCGAAGAGTTCTCGGTGGTGCTGCGCGACATGGTGGCCTTGCAAGAGCGCATCAAGCTGCTCCAGGAAGAGATCGCCGCGCAAGTGAACGAAGGCAACAACCGCAGCCTCTTCGTGCTGACCATCGTGACGGTGCTGGCGCTGCCCATCAACATCATCGCCGGCCTGCTGGGCATGAACGTGGGCGGCATCCCGTTGGCGCAGCACGCCCACGGGTTCTGGATCGTGGTGGCGATCATCGCCACCTTCACCGGCGTGGCAGCGTTCGTGGCGTTTCGGAAGCGGCGCGACGGCTGAACGGGCGAACGCGGTGCCGCGCTTCGGTGCGCTTCGGTGCGCTTCGGTGCGCGTCAGTGCGCCTCGTCCCAGTTCTTGCCCACACCCACCTCGGCCAGCAGCGGCACCTTGAACTCGGCCACCGAGGCCATGATGCGGGGCACCTCGGTGCGCGCCCATTCCAGCTCGGCGGCAGGCACCTCGAACACCAGTTCGTCGTGCACCTGCATGATGATGCGGGTGGCGCGCGCCTCGCGGTCGAGCACGCCCTGCACTGCGATCATCGCGAGCTTGATCAGGTCGGCTGCCGTGCCCTGCATCGGCGCGTTGATGGCCTGGCGCTCGGCCGCGCCCTTGCGCGGGCCGTTGCCGCCGTTGATCTCGGGCAGGTGGACGCGCCGGCCGAACAGCGTTTCCACATAGCCCTTCTCGCGCGCCGAGACCTTGGTGTCGTCCATGTATTTCTTCACCAAGGGGTAGCGCGCGAAGTAGCGCTCGATGTAGGCAGTGGCCGCCGTGCGGTCGATGCCCAGGTTGCCCGCCAGGCCGAACGCGCTCATGCCGTAGATCAACCCGAAGTTGATGACCTTGGCATAGCGCCGCTGCTCGCTCGACACCTCGCCCACCGCCACGCCGAACACCTCGCTCGCGGTGGCTCGGTGCACGTCGATGCCCTCGCCGAAGGCCTTCAGCAGGCCCGCATCGCCCGAGATGTGCGCCATGATGCGCAGCTCGATCTGCGAGTAGTCGGCGCTCAGGATCAGGCAGCCTTCAGGCGCGATGAAAGCCTCGCGCACACGCCGCCCTTCTGCCGTTCGGACCGGAATGTTCTGCAGGTTCGGGTCGTTGCTGGCCAGCCGCCCCGTCACCGCCACGGCCTGCGCGTAGTTGGTGTGCACGCGGCCGGTGTGCGGGTTCACCATCAGCGGCAGCTTGTCGGTGTAGGTGCCCTTCAGCTTCGACAGGCTGCGGTGCTCCAGCAGCTTGGCCGGCAGCGGGTAGTCGGCCGCCAGTTCGGCAAGCACTTCTTCGTCGGTGCTCGGCGCGCCGCTCGCGGTCTTCTTCTTCACCGGCAGGCCGAGCTTGCCGAAAAGTATCTCGCCGATCTGCTTCGGCGAGCCCAGGTTGAACGGCTGCCCGGCCAGGTCATACGCCTCGCTTTCGAGCGCCAGCATGCGCTCGGCCAACTGCTGGCTCTGTACCGCCAGCAAGCCACTGTCGATCAGCACGCCGGTGCGCTCGATGCGCCCCAGGATCGCAGCCGCAGGCATCTCGATGTGCTCGTACACAAAGCGCAGGCCGGGGGCCGCCTCGACCTGCGGCCACAGCTGCTGGTGCACGTGCAGCGTCATCTCGCTGTCTTCGCACGAATACTCGGCCGCGCGCTCGATCTCGACCTGCGCGAACGAGATCTGGTGCGCGCCCTTGCCGCACAGGTCTTCGTAGCTCAGCCCCTTGCGGCCGAGGTGGCGGTCGGCCAGGCTTTCCAGGCTGTGCGGCTTGTGGGCTTCGAGCACGTAGCTCTCCAGCATGGTGTCGTGCGCGTAGCCCTGCACGGCAATGCCGGCGTTGGCGAACACATGCGTGTCGTACTTGATGTTCTGGCCGAGCTTGGGTTTGCTCGCGTCTTCGAGCCACGGCCTCAGGCGCGCGAGCACGTCAGCGGCGGGCAGCTGATCGGCCGCGCCGGCATAGGTGTGGCGCAGCGGGATGTAGGCCGCCAAGCCCGGCTCGGTCGACAGCGAAATGCCGACGATCTGCGCGCGCATGCCGTCGAGCGAATCGGTTTCGGTGTCGACGGCGGTGAGCGCTGCCGCGTCGATCTTGCGCAGCCAGACGTCGAGGGCGTCGAGGCTCAGCACGGTCTCGTAGTGCTTGACCACGGGGGCCGGCGGCGCTGCAAGCACCCTCAACGCAGCGCCCTGCGCAGGCTCGCCGGTGGATGCTGTCGTGCCGGTGGACGTGCTGCCGGCCGGGCCTCCGGCATGCGCTTCCAGCTCGCGCTTCATCGTCTTGAAACCGAAGCGCTCGTAGAACGCCAGCAGCGCTGCGGCATCGACCGGGCCGAGTGCCAGCGAGCCGAACGCAGGCCAGCCGGGCACATGGCCAGCGAGGTCGCAATCGGTCACGACCGTCACGAGGCGCTGGCCTTGTGGCAACCACGCCAGCGCCTTGCGCAGGTTCTCGCCGGCCACGCCTTTTACGCCATCGGCAGCCGCCATCACACCCCCCAGCGAGCCGTGTTCGGTGATCCACTTGGCAGCAGTCTTCGGGCCGACTTTCTCGACGCCGGGCACGTTGTCCACCGTGTCGCCCACGAGCGCCAGATAGTCGACGATGCGCTCGGGCCGCACGCCGAACTTGGCGACAACGCCGGCCACATCGAGCCGCTCGTTGCTCATGGTGTTGATGAGCGTCACGCGCTCGTTGACGAGTTGCGCGAGGTCTTTGTCGCCGGTGGACACGACCACGTCGAAGCCGGCCTCTGCCGCCACGCGGGCGAGCGTGCCGATGGCGTCGTCGGCCTCGATGCCGGGCACGCTCAGCACCGGCCAGCCGAGCAGTTTGACCGCCTCAACGATGGGCTCGATCTGCAGCGCCAGGTCGGGCGGCATCGAGGCGCGGTTCGCCTTGTATTCGGCATACCAGTCGTCGCGAAAGGTCTTGCCCTTGGCGTCGAATACGCAGGCGCCGAGTGCCGAGGGGAACTGCTCGCGCAGCCGCTTCATCATGGCCACCACGCCGTGGATGGCGCCGGTGGGAACGCCCGCCGGGCCGCGCAGGTCGGGCAGTGCGTGGTACGCGCGGTAAAGGTAGCTGGAGCCGTCCACCAGCAGCAAGGTCTTGTCACTCATTCAACGATTGTCGTTGAGCGGACCCGGCGGTTCCAGGCGCGCGTTGCGCCCTGCCGCTCCTACTACTGTGCCGGCTTCAGCGCCCCGGCCGGATTGATGGTGACGCCGCGTTTGCGCAGCTCTTCGACGATCACACGTGCATTCGCGTTGCCGTCGGTCGCGAGTTTCGCGGTGGCCGTTGCCAGGGCATCGAGCGCGGTGCGCAGCTTGGTGGCGTTCAGCTCCATCGGGTCGAGGTTCGCACGCGCCGTTGCGAGCGCCTGGCGCTCGCCGGCGAGTTGCACGGTCTGGAACGCGAGCCAGCCCACCAAGGCCAGCGCGAAGAGCATGGCAGGCAGGAAGAAACTTCTTGCCGCCGGTACGGCGGTTGGCACCACGGGTTCGAGCGCGCTCACTTGTCGCCCTTCTTCGCCGTTGAATTTGCCGGTGCTGGCGCATCCGGCGTGTTCACCGTGACGCTCAGGCCTTGCGCGGCGAGCATGTCGAGCACCTGCTTGTCGTTGCCCTTCACGGCCATCTCGGCCAGGGCCTTGACGATGTCGCGGTACAGGCCCTCGAGTGGCCCGGTCTGCTGGATGAACTGCTGGCGCTGCGCCAATTCGGCTTGCGCACTGCGGTTGTTCGTGAAGAGCGTGGCGTTCGCGATCGCCAGCATCAGAGCCAATGCGCCCAGGGCCGTCAGCAGGTTGTATTGCCATTTGTTGAGCATGTCGTTCCCGTCGAATCGAGGGTCAGCCGGCGCTGCCCTTGCGTCATTCTAAAAGCCGCGCGCCCTCTAGAATCAAGTCATGAACCCGACCCCCGCCGCCCTGCTGGCAATGCTTCTCGCCGGCCCCTGCCTGGCCCAGTCGACCGCTGCGCCCGCTGGCGGGGCGCCGGCCGGCGCCGAGGCGCAGGCGGCCACCGCCCGCGACCGCTCCGAGCCCGACGTGAAGCGCACGCGCATCGAAGATCAGGGAGCCCGCATCGACGAGTTGCGCGTGCGCGGCCAGACCCAGCGGGTGGTCGTGACGCCGAAGGCACCGGGCAGCAAGCCCTACGAGATCATCATGGGCAATGCCGGGCAAGCCGTGCCCGACGGCACCGGCGGCGCGAACAGCGCAGCCGGCAAGCGGGTCTGGAGCGTGCTCAGCTTCTGAGCATCCTCCCGCCCGCAGCACCCTTCATGGCGGTCTACACCGAAGTCTCGCTCGCCGAGGCCGGCGCACTCATGGCTCGTCTCGGTCTCGGCGAGCTGACGGCGCTGACCGGCATTCGCAGCGGCATCGAGAACACCAACTACTTCGCCGACACCACCGGCGGCCGCTACGTGCTGACGGTGTTCGAGCGCCTCACCCCCGCGCAACTGCCGTTTTACCTGGGCCTGATGCAGCACCTGGCCGCGCGCGGCCTGCCCGTGCCCGGCCCGAAGGCCGACGCGCTCGGCACGATCCTGCACACGGTTCAAGGCAAGCCCGCCGCCGTGGTCGACCGGCTGCGCGGCACGCACCATCTGGCGCCCGATGCCGCCGATTGCGAACGCCTGGGCGCCGTACTCGCGCGCATGCACATCGCGGCCGCCGACTGGCCGGGGCGGCAGGCGCACCTGCGCGGCCTGGCGTGGTGGGCCGAGACCGCGCCGCTGATTGCGCCGCACCTCGACGCGGCCGAGGCAGCGCTGCTCGACACCGAATTGGCCTACCAACAACAGCTGGCGGCCTCACCGGCCTTCGCGGAACTGCCCGTTGGGCCGATCCACGCCGACCTGTTCCGCGACAACGTGATGTTCGAGCGCGGCCCCACCGGCGCCGAGATCAGCGGCCTGTTCGACTTCTACTTCGCGGGCGTCGACACCTGGCTGTTCGACATCGCGGTGTGCCTGAACGACTGGTGCGCCGACCTCGCCACCGGCCGGCTCGATGCCGACCGCGCGCAGGCACTCGTGGGGGCGTACCACCGCGAGCGGCCTCTGCACGGCACCGAGCTGCGCCTGATGCCCGCACTGATGCGCGCCGCCGCGCTGCGTTTCTGGATCTCCCGCCTGTGGGACCTGCACCTGCCGCGCGACGCCGCGTTGCTGCAGGCCCACGACCCAGCCCACTTCGAGCGCGTGCTGCGCGAGCACATCGCCAACCCGTGGCACGCGGTGCTCACCTGACCTGACTCCCCTTCTTCATGCAACTTCAAACCGTATCGGCCGGCCATGGCGCCACTTGGGTGCGCCAGGGCTTCCGGGTATTCTTCAAGCGGCCCATGGCATTCACCGCGCTCTTCGCCGCGTTCATGTTCGCGGTGGTCGTGCTGGCCTTGTTGCCGGTCATCGGCCCGCTGCTGGTACTGGTGCTGCTGCCCTTGGTCACGCTGGCCTTCATGATCGCCACACAGCAGGTCATGGCCGGCCAGCCGGTCACGCCGCGTGTCTATGCCCTGCCCTTCCAGGGCCCGCGGCGGGAGGCCGTGGCGATCCTTCAACTCGGGCTTCTGTACGCCGCGTCGACCTACGCCGTGCTTTGGCTGAGCGACCGCGTCGATGGCGGCGCGTTCGACGCGCTGATGGACGCGCTGCCCGCCGCGCAGACCGCGCCCGAGGTCGTGGCGGCCAAGCTGGCCGACCCGCGCCTGCTGTTCGGCATGCTGGTGCGCTTCGGCCTGGCGGGCTTGCTCTCGGTGCCGTTCTGGCATGCCCCCGCGCTGGTGCACTGGGACACGCAAGGCGCCGCGCAATCGCTTTTCTCAAGCACGCTGGCCTGCTGGCGCAACCGCGGTGCCTTCACGGTCTACAGCTTGATGTGGTTCGCGCTGGTGGCCGGGCTGGGCGCCTTCGGCAGCCTGGTGTTCGGCCTGCTCGGCGCGGCCAAAGCATTCGCGGCCGCAGCAGTGCCGATGTCGCTGTTCATCACGACGGTGTTCTACGCGTCGCTCTACTTCACCTTTGCCGACAGCTTCACGGCCAACGACGCCGTGCCCCCACCGCCAGCGCCGCCGGCCTCGATCTAAGCCGGCCGCAGCGAGATGCCCCTGTTTACCCACCGCCCCCGAGGAGCCCACCCATGAAAACCGCCATCGTCACCGGCGCCGGCACCGGCATCGGCCGTGCCGCATCGCTTGCCCTGCTTGCGGCCGGCTACCAGGTCGTGCTCGCGGGCCGGCGCGCCGAGCCCTTGCAGGAAACGGCGTCGCTCGCCGGTGCGAATGCGGGCCATGCGCTGGCCCTGCCCGCCGACGTGACCGACCCGGCCGCCGTGCGCGCCCTGTTCGACGCGACGGTCGCGAAGTTCGGCCGGCTCGACCTGCTCTTCAACAACGCCGGCATGGGCGCACCCGCCGTGCCGATGGACGAGCTGACGTTCGAGCAGTGGAAGGCGGTGGTCGACATCAACCTGACCGGCGTATTCCTGTGCATGCAGCAGGCCTTCCGCGTGATGAAGGCACAAACACCGCAGGGCGGCCGCATCATCAACAACGGCTCGATCTCGGCCACCATGCCGCGCCCGCTCAGTGCGCCCTACACGTCCACCAAGCACGGCGTGCTGGGCCTGACGAAAGTGGGCTCGCTCGACGGCCGCGCGCACGACATCGCGGTGTGCCAGATCGACATCGGCAACGCCGCCAGCGACATGACGCAGCGCATGACCACCGGCGTACTGCAGGCCAATGGCACGCTGATGGCCGAGCCGCGCATGGACCTGAAGCACGTGGCCGACGCGGTCGTGCACATGGCCAGCCTGCCGCTCGAAGCCAACGTGCAGTTCATGACCGTGATGGCCACGAAGATGCCGTTCGTGGGCCGCGGCTGAACCACCCCACCGAGTGCGCGTGGGGGCCGCAGTTCCTGCGCGAAGCGCAGCACGTGTTCGAGCGCTTCCTCGCGCGCTGAGCCGCACGACGGCACGCCCGAAAACAAAAGGCCGCAGGCGTATTGCCCGCGGCCGAACCCTCTTCGAAGACTGACTGCGTGTTGTTCGAGTTCAGCCCAGGCGCTTGCAGGCGCCTGGGCCATCGGCAGCCACTCGACAGTGCGCAGGCACTGTCTCGGCGTCGGCGTCTGCGTCGGCGTCGGCGTCGGCGTCAGTCCATGAAATCGTCATAGTCCTTCTGGGCGAAAGCGTCGATGCCGCTCCAGGGCAGGGCCGCCGCTGCCGGCATCGGCGTGACCGTGACCACCCGCGTCACGCTGCCATCGTCGCGCCGCGACTCGACGCGCAGCGGCACCTGCTGCGCCGCCGACCAGCGCAGCTTGTGGCTCCAACCTTTGGCATTCTCGGTGCGCCAGCCGTCGGCCGACGCAACACCCATGCGTGCCACCACGGCGGGCGGCACGATGTGCGCTGCGGCGTCCCAGCTGCCATCAAAGCCGACCGCGCCGTATTCGGCCTTCGGCACGCTCACGACCACCTTGTGTTCGCGGTCCACGAAGCGCAGGCGCAACTCGCCGCTCGGCGTGCGCTCGACCAGCCGCGCCGCACTGTCGAAGTCGAAGTGCTTGTGGCCCGCATGCTCGGCCGCGCTCTCGTTGGCATGCAGTGCCGCCTGGCCGGCGGGCAGCACGCGCGCTGTCCATACCGCATCACCGTGCCGCACCAGCCGCTCTTGCCAACGCTCGGTGCGCAACACACCGGCGGTGGTGAGCTGGCGCGTTTCGTAGGTGACGAGCGCATCGACATCGGGCAGCGGCGCGGCGTGCGCGGACATGCTCGCCGCGCCCAGCGCGAGCACACCGGAGGCGCTCAACAACCGGGTGGAGGCACCACAGACAGTTGGAAGCCGAGGCCACCGGGTGACCGCCGCAGCGACGTCAAGGAGGAGGCGCGGTACTCCGGGCCGGGGGAGAAAGCCCGGACATAAACAGTCCAGTGGACTGTTTGTGCCTGGCGAGCGCCCGGGGCCCCGGCCCCGGGCATGAGCGTAGGCGGTCGCCCGGTGGCCTTGGCCCGCTCCGACGCGCACGTGACCAAGGCACCGCGCCAGCATTGCAACGACCCGCTTCATCTCAATACCCCGCCGCAGCCTTGACGAGCGTGAACACCTTCGTGTTGTCGATCGTGCCCTTGAACGTCTTGGCACCGGCACCGTCAGCGAACAGCATCACATCGCCGCCGCCATGGGTTTCGGAACCCGCACTGCCGCGGCGAATGGCCACTTCCTGCAGGTAGTCCTTGCCCGCAACCACCGTGCCGTCGAGGTTGGCGCGCACGTCCGGCCGCACCGCGCCGTTGCCGAACACCAGCGTCGTGTAGTTCACGCCGTTCGCGTCCTTGCTGGGCTGGCCGGTGGCGTAGTTGATGTTCAAGCCCAGCACGTCGGTGCCGCGCTTGCCGTAGCCGTTGAAGGCCATCGTGTGGTCATGGTCGGCAGTGACCACGATCAGGGTGTTCGCAAGCGTGGGGTCGAACACCTTGACCTTGTCGATGGCAGCCTTGACCGCGTCGTCGAACGCAATGGTGTCGGCCAGCGCCCGCGCGGCATTGGTGCCATGCAGCGCATGGTCGATGCGGCCGCCCTCGACCATCAGGAAGAAGCCGTTCGCGTTCTTCGACAGCACGTCGATGGCCTTGGCGGTCATCTGCGCCAGGCTCGGTTCCTTGGTGGCATCGCGGTCGAGCTCGTACGACATGTGGCCCTGCGACAGCGCGAAGTCGTACAGGCCGATGAGCTTGCTGCCCGCCACCACCGGCGCGGCGTTCATCGTGGTCAGGTCGTTCACGTAGGTGTAGCCGCCGGCCTGCAACTCGGCGACCAGGTCGCGCCCATCGGGCCGGCCGCGCGGCGTGGTGCCCGCCACATACGGGCGCCAGTAGTAGCTGATGCCACCCATCATCACGTCGAGCCCCGCGCCGAGTGCGGCGTTGTAGCCGGTGCCGCCGGGCACGGCCTGGCGCGCGATCTCGTACTCGGTGTCGCGGTGGCACACGTGTGCATAGGTGGCGCCTGGCGTGGCATGCGTGAGCCGTGCGGTGGTCACGGAACCGATGGCCTTGCCTTTGGCCTTGGCCAGTTCAAGCAGGTTGGCCGACGCCGCGCCGTTGCCTGCTGCCGGGCAGTTGTTGACCGCATTGCTGACATTCGTTGCCGCGTCCTTGCTCGGCGCGACGGCCTTCGTGCCGCCGTCCATCCCGAGCACTTCGTTGCGCGTTTTCACGCCGGTCATGTAGGCGGCCATCGAGGGCGCGCTGTCGGTCGTCTGCGCGTCGAGCGAATAGGTCTTGACGCGCGCGGTGTAGGGCAGCGCCTGCATGTGGAGGGTGCCCTCTTCCTTGTACTTCCAGATGCGCGCGGCGGTGGTGGTGACCGGGCCCATGCCGTCACCCAGGAAGAAGATCACGTTCTTGGCTTCGCCGGCGGCGAAGCTGGCGGTGGGCGCCAACGCAGCGGCGAGCAGCGCTGCCAGCGTGGTGGCTTGAAGGGTGTGTTGGGTCATTCGAAACTCCGTGGTCGGGTGGGGCGGCTTACAAGCCGGCGGCGGCCTTGACGAGGCTGAAGATGCGCGTGTTGTCGAGCAGGCCGTGGAAGGTGTCCGAGCCCATGCCCATCGCGCCCAGGAACACATCGGCGCCGCCGTGGGTTTCGCTGCCGGTGGGCATTTGCACGGCCGCTTCCTGGTGGTAGTTCTTGTCGAACACTGCTGCGTCGGTCAACGTGGCCATCAGGCCGCGGCTGCCGCTCACGCGGTTCTCGCCGTTGCCGAACACCAGCGTGGTGAAGGGCTTGCCGTCGGCGTCGAGCGCCGGGGTGGTCGGGTCGGTATAGCTGCGCATCAGGCCCAGGATGCCGGGGTGGGTGTCGGTGGTCTTGCCGGTCAGCGCGGCATAGCCGTTCATCACCATCGTGTGGTCGTGGTCCGCGGTGACCACGATCAGCGTGTTCGCAAGCAGCGGGTCGGTCAGCCGGGCCTTGGCGATGGCGGCCTTGATGGCGTCGTCGAACGCCTTCGCGTCCTGCAGCGCCTTGCGGCCGAGCGTGGGGTGCAGCGCCTGGTCGATGCGCCCGCCCTCCACCATCAGGAAGTAGCCGTTCTTCTTGGTCGCGGCCAGCGCGTCCATCGCGGCGGTGGTCATCTCGGCCAGGCTGGGCTCGGCGGTGGCGTCGCGGTCGAGGTCGAAGTTCATGTGGCCTTTGGTGAACAGGCCCAGCAGGCGCGCGGTGCTGCCGGGTGTGGCGGTCAGGCCGGCGCGGTCGGTCACGTAGGCGTAGCCCTTGGCCTTCATCTCGGCAACCAGGTCGCGCGTGTCGGTGCGGCTCGAACCCGCGGCCGCGCCCTTGGGCAGGAAGTGCTGCCAGCCGCCGCCCAGGATCACGTCGACGCCGTCGGCGAGCTTGTCGTTGTATCCGGCACCGCCCGGCACGAGTTGCGCCGCAATGGTGTTCTCGCCGTCGCGGTGGCAGATGTGCGCGTAGGTGGCCGCCGGCGTGGCGTGCGTGACGCGGGTGGTGGTCACGACACCGGTGCCACGACCGGCGGCCTTGGCCAGTTCCAGCAACGTGGTCACGGGGGTGCCGTTGCCGGTCGCCGGGCAGGTGCTGTCTGCGCCATTGATGTAGGCCGCGCCGTTGGCATCGGTGGCCTTCGTGTCCTGCGACATCGAGACCACTTCGTTGTTCATCTTCACGCCGGTCATGTAGGCCGACATCGACGGCGCACTGTCGGTGACCTGCGCGTCGTTCGAGTAGGTCTTGACGAACGCGGTTTCCGGGAAGGTGTCGATGGTGAGTTCGCCGTCTTCGCCGGCGGCGTAGATGCGGGCGGCGGTCATCGGCACCATGCCGTAGCCATCGCCGAGGAAGAAGATGACGTTCTTCGGGGTGGCGACAGGCGTTGCGGCGGCCACCGTCGGGCTGTCAACCGAGCTGCAAGCGGCCAGTGTGAAGACGCCGCACAACGCGGCGACGAAGGCATTCAATCGCATTCAGGGCTCCTTCAAGATGCCGGCTTACGTTAGGCGGCGGGCATGAAGCGGCCGTGACGCGGGCATGACGATTGCGTGACGCCGACGCGCGGTTAAAGTGCGCGTTCGATAGTCCACCCAGACCAACCCACAGGAGCCACGATGGCCCGTATCCATTTCATCGGCGGTGAGAAAGGCGGCGTCGGCAAGTCGCTGACGGCACGCGTGCTCGCGCAATACTTCATCGACAAGGCCATCCCGTTCATCGGCTTCGACACCGACCGCTCGCACGGCGCGCTGATGCGCTTCTATTCCGACTACGCCTCGCCGGTGGTGATGGACCACTACGAAGCGCTCGACGTGATCGTGGAAGCCGCGGCCGAGCAGCCCGAGCGCCGCGTGCTCGTCGACCTGGCCGCCCAGACCCACGACGGGCTGGTGCGCTGGATGGACGAAGTGGGCGTCGTCAACATGGCCGACGAGATGGGCATGACCATCCATTACTGGCACGTGATGGACTCGGGCAAGGACTCGGTCGACCTGCTGCAAAAGCTGCTCGACCGCTTCGGCACCGGCCTGCGGTACGTGCTGGTGCGCAACCAGATTCGCGGCAACGACTTCTCGGTGCTTGAGCAATCCGGCCAGCAGCAGCGCGCCCTCGACTTCGGCGCCAAGATCGTCTCGATCCGGCGCCTGCACGAAGGCGTGGTCCAGAAGATCGACGCCGGCAGCAGCAGCTTCTGGAAGGCGAAGAATGCCGCCGACCCGACCGGCGGGGGCTTGGGCATGATGGACCGCCAGCGCGTCAAGATGTGGCTGCGCGATGTGTACCGCGAGATCGACGATGTGGGCGTTTGAGTGCCCCGGCCGGGCTGGCGGCGTGGCGGCCTTGCTGGCCGCAGTGCTGGCCCTGCAAGGCTGCGCGGTCGCCGCCGTCGCCGGTGCGGCGGTGTCGGTGGCGGGTGCAGTCGTCAGCACCGGCGTGAAGGTCACAGGAAAGGTGATCGAGAAGACCATCGATGCGGTGACGCCGGATGCGAAGCCCGCGCCTTGATGCAGTGGTCGGCATGAAGCCGAGCCCGCGCCGCGTGCTGTTGCAGGGCGCTGCTGCCTGCATCGCCGCGCCCTGGCTGCTGCGCCATGCACTCGCGGCCGATGTGCCGCGGTTTGCGCTCGGCATCGCTTCCGGCCAGCCGCAGGCAAATGGCGTGGTGCTGTGGACCATGCTCACCGGAAACAGCCTGCCTTCGCAGGTGCCGGTGCAATGGGAGCTGGCCCGCGACGAGGGCTTCACCGAGATCGCCGCGCGCGGCGTGGAAGTGGCCGAGGCAGACTCGGCCCACTGTGTGCATGCCGAGCCTTCGGGCCTTGAGCCGGCGCGCTGGTATTGGTACCGCTTCCGTGCGCTCGGCCAGCAAAGCGCAGCGGGCAGAACGCGCACCGCGCCTGCGGCCGACGCAACACCGGCCCCGTTGCACTTCGCCATTGCCAGTTGCCAGCGCTGGGACACAGGCCACTACGCCGCATGGCGCCACATGGCGGGCGAGCAGCTCGACCTGGTGATGTTCCTCGGCGATTACATCTACGAGTACCCGTCGCTGCCCGGGGCCTTGCGGCGCACCGAAGGCTTCGGCCTCGTCAGCACGCTGGCGCAGTACCGCGCCCGCTACGCCACCCACAAGAGCGACCCCGCCCTTCAAGCCGCGCACGCTTGCGCACCGTGGCTGTTGGTGTGGGACGACCACGAGGTCGACAACGACTACGCGAACCTGCAAGGCCAGAGCCTGCAACGCAACTTTGCCGAGCAGCGCGCGGCCGCCTACCGCGCCTACTGGGAGCACATGCCGTTCCCGAAGGCGCTGCGCCCGGCCGGGCCCGACATGCGCATCACCGGCCGGCTCGACTGGGGCCGGCTCGCACGCATTCACCTGCTCGACGACCGCCAGTACCGTGACGTGCAGGCCTGCCCGAAGAACTTGCGCGGTGGCTCGAACACCGTGGCACTCGCACGCTGCCCGGAGTTGATGGACGAGAAGCGCACGCTGCTCGGCGCAGAGCAGGAGCGCTGGCTCGCAGAAGGCTGGGACACATCACGGCCCTGGAACCTTCTGGCTCAGCAGACGCTGATGGCGCGCTTCTCATGGACCGACCCGGCCCACGGCGCAGGCACCTACTGGACCGACGGCTGGGATGGCTACCAGCCGGCCCGCAAACGCCTGCTCGACGTGGTCGCGCAGCGCAAGCTGCCGGGCGTGGTGGTTCTGGGCGGTGACGTTCACACCAACTATGTCGCCGACTTGAAAGCCGACTACGACGACGCGAACTCGCCCGTGATTGCGAGCGAATTCTGCGGAACATCCATCACCAGCTTGTCGCTGCCGCAGGCGCGCATCGATGCAGCATTGCCATTCAACCCGCACATCAAGTACGGCCGCGCCGACCAGCGTGGCTACATGCGTTTCACGCTCGACGCGCAGCAGCTTCAAGTGGCGCTGCGCGTGGTGAACGATTCACTTGATGCTTCGAGCGGCATCGCCACCGCCGCGCGCTTCGTGGTCGATGCCGCCCGGCCTGGCGCTGCACCTGCCTGAGCCGGGCGGCAGCGCCGCCGCGCGTCACGGCTTCTTGTCGGCGTCTTTCAAGGCTTCCTTGGCGTCGCCGTAGGCCTTTTGTGCCGTGCCGGCAATCTGCTTGCCGAGACCCTTGACCTGCTCGGTCTTGTTGCCGGTGACCTGACCGACCTTCTCTTGCAGCTTGCCGGTGGCGTCTTTCACCACGCCTTTGACTTGGTCCTTGTTCATCGAAACGCTCCTTCGTCAATACGGCAACTGCCGCGAAGCCCTCAATTTAGGCGCAGTCGCTCGCGGCGTGAGTCGGCACACAGAGCGAATGCATGTCAGCCGGTTCTGACACGCGATGCAACCTGAACAGGCATCAGAACATGCCCGCCTTGTCGGCCGCGTCGAGCACCGCCTTCGCCAGGTCGGCGAGCTGCGCGTTCACGTCAGACGACGGCGTGGCAGCGGCTCGCGCAGTCCAGATCAGGCGGCTGCTGGCGGCATCGGTGAGGCGGCCGTTCGCGGCGTAGCCCGACGTCACCTTGCCCCCACCGACCGGGGCCGACACTCCGACACCACCGCCCACGTTGCTGCCAAAGCTCCCGAGGCCGAAGCCGATCTGGAAGCCCGGGCTGACCGCCTGTGACGCCGCGTTTACGCCGACGTTGAACACGGCCTTGGCGCCGGCCGCGCGCGCGGCAGCAGCGTCGGCCGGCCCCGCGCTGACCACAGGCACCGCACCGCGCGCTTTCAAGCCGCGTGCGAGTTCGTCTTCGCAGATGCGCTGCAGCACCACTTCAGCCGCCTCGCACGCCACCAGCACGCGGGCACCGCGCAAGTAGTTCGCCGTGAGCTGCGGGTCGCGCCACTGCGCGTCGAGCGTGGGGCCGGCACACCCGGCCACCAATGACACCAAAAGAGACGCCACGGGGGCGACGAGCGAACGAGTGCTTGGCTTCATGTGCGCATGCTCCGATTCATCAACGGTGGATTAAATGTGGAACAAAGTTGTCAGTCGATCGGGGTCAGCTTGGCCAGCGAGACCTGCAGCCACTTCATCCCGTGGCGGCCGAAGTTAACTTGTACGCGCGCATCGTCGCCCGAGCCTTCGAGCGTCACGATGACCCCTTCGCCGAACTTGGCATGGAACACACCCTGACCCGATCGCAGGCCATGCGCAGGCGCCTTGGGCACGAGCGCCTGACCGGTATTGATGTTGCCCGCGCCGACAATGCCGTGCAAGCCCGTGCCGCGCACCCAGGCGGCGCGGTAGTCGCGCTCGAAGCCCGAGCCGAAGCCCTGGTTGCGCGGGGTGATCCACTTCAGCGCGGCCTCGGGCAGCTCGTCGACGAAGCGGCTCTTCACGTTGTAGCGCGTCTGCCCGTGCAGCATTCGGGTCTGGCTGAAGCTCAGGTACAGGCGCTTGCGGGCCCGTGTGATGGCCACGTACATCAGGCGGCGCTCTTCTTCCAGCCCGGCCGGGTCGGAGGCCGAGTTTTCGTGCGGGAACAGGCCTTCCTCCAAGCCGGTGATGAACACCGCGTCGAACTCGAGCCCCTTGGCGGCGTGTACCGTCATCAGTTGAATGGCGTCTTGCCCGGCCTGCGCCTGGTTGTCGCCAGCCTCCAACGATGCATGCGTCAGGAATGCGGCCAACGGCGACATGATCTCTCCGGTCTCGGCGTCGGGGGCCAGGTCCGGCAGCGGGGTGTCGATGCGGCCCGATGCGGCCTGCGCACCGGGCGTGCTGAACTCGGCACGGCCCGCTTCACTGTTCCCGTGTTCGTCGATGGGCAGGCCGATGGCGTCCTTGCCGAAGCCCTCCTGCGTCACGAAGGCCTCGGCCGCGTTGACGAGTTCTTCTAGGTTCTCGAGCCGGTCACGGCCTTCCTTGTCGGTCTTGTAGAACTCGACCAGGCCGGAGGCGTTCAGCATGTGCTCGATGATCTCGCGCAACGTCAGGCCGCGCGTGGCCTCGCGCATGGCGTCGACCATCGCAACAAAGCCCTGCACGTTGCCACCGCCCTTGCCGCCGAGCGCGCCCACGCTTTGATAAAGGCTGCGGCCGCTGGCTTTTGCGGCGTCCTGCAGCTGCTCGACCGTGCGGGCGCCGATGCCGCGCGTCGGGAAGTTCACGACCCGCAGGAAGCTCGTGTCGTCGCTCGGGTTCTCGATCAGCCGCAGGTAGCTCAACGCGTGCTTGACCTCGGCGCGCTCGAAGAAACGCAGACCGCCGTACACCTTGTACGGAATGCCGGCGTTGAAAAGCGCGCTCTCCAGCACACGGCTTTGCGCATTGCTGCGATAGAGCAGCGCAATGTTGATTCGCGCAGTGCCCTCGCGGTGCAGTTGCTGCGCCTCTTCGACGAACCACTGCGCCTCGGCGAAGTCGCTCGTCGCCTCGCGCACGCGCACCGGCTCGCCCGGGCCGGCCTCGGTGCGCAGGTTCTTGCCCAGGCGGTTGGTGTTGCGCGAAATCAGCTCGTTGGCGGCGTCGAGAATGTTGCCGAACGAACGGTAGTTGCGCTCCAGCTTGATGACGTTCTCGACCCGGAACTCGCGCTCGAACGACGCCATGTTGCCGACCTGCGCACCGCGGAAGGCGTAGATGCTCTGGTCATCGTCGCCCACCGCGAGCACGGCCGTCCCCGGCCCGGCGAACACCTTGAGCCAGGCGTACTGCAGCTTGTTCGTGTCCTGGAACTCATCGACCAGGATGTGGCGAAAGCGCCGCTGGTAGTGCTCGCGCAGCGCGCTGTTGTCGCGCATCAGCTCGTAGGTGCGCAGCATCAGCTCGGCGAAGTCGACCACGCCTTCACGCTGGCACTGGTCTTCATACGCCTGATACACCTGCACCTGCACGCGCGACAGTTCGTCGCGCACCTCCACGTCCTTCGGGCGCTGGCCGTCTTCCTTGCGCGCCGCGATGAACCACGTCACCTGCTTCGGCACGAAGCGCTCTTCGTCCAGGTTCATTGCCTTGATGACACGCTTGACCGCCGACAGCTGATCGGCGGAATCGAGGATCTGGAAGCCCTGCGGCAACGCCGCCAGCTTCCAGTGCGCGCGCAGGAAGCGGTTGCACAGGCCGTGGAACGTGCCGATCCACATGCCCCGCACGGGGATCGGCAGCATGGCGCCGAGGCGCGTGAGCATCTCCTTCGCGGCCTTGTTGGTGAAGGTCACGGCCATCACGCCGCCCGGCGACAGTTGCCCGGTCTGCATCAGCCACGCGATGCGGGTGGTCAGCACCCGCGTCTTGCCCGAGCCGGCACCTGCGAGGATCAACGCAGAGCGCGCCGGCAGCGTGACGGCGGCGAGCTGTTCAGGGTTCAGGTTGTGCAACAGGCCGGGGGCGCCGGTGGCTGCATCGGGGGTGTCATGCTCGGCTTCGGAATGCATCACCCGATTGTCGGGTACGGCCTGCGGTCACGCCGGCAGCTCCTTCGCCCGCGTCGCAGGTGACGAACACGTCGGGTGGAGGATGGTGTCGGCGGCGATGCGCAGACGCAACTTGCGCAGTGGCTGGCTCCTGTGTCGCCCCGGTTGGCCAACACCATAATCAGGCGCCCGCCTTCACTGTGTTCACTGCGCACACTGCCCACACCATGGAAATCTTCGACTACGACAACGTGTTGCTGCTGCCGCGCAAGTGCCGCGTGGACAGCCGCAGCGAATGCGACGCCTCGGTGCAGTTCGGCGCGCACAGCTTCAAGCTGCCGGTGGTGCCGGCGAACATGAAGACGGTGGTCGACGAGCCCATCACCGAATGGCTGGCCGCGAACGGCTACTTCTACGTGATGCACCGCTTCGACATCGACAACGTGGCCTACGCGCACCGCATGCGCGACAAGGGCTTGATCGTGTCGCTCAGTGCGGGCGTGAAGGCGCCCGACTACGCGATGATCGACCGGCTGGCTGCCGACGGCGTGGGCGCCGACTACATCACCATCGACATCGCGCACGGCCACGCGGACAGCGTGCACCGGATGATCGAGCACATCAAGGCGAAGCTGCCGGGTGCGTTCGTCATTGCCGGCAACGTGGCCACGCCCGAAGCGGTGATCGACCTGGAGAACTGGGGCGCCGATGCCACCAAGGTCGGCGTCGGCCCGGGCAAGGTGTGCATCACGAAGCTCAAGACCGGCTTCGGCACGGGCGGCTGGCAGTTGTCGGCGCTGAAGTGGTGCGCGCGTGTCGCCACCAAGCCCATCATTGCGGACGGCGGCATTCGCGACCATGGCGACATTGCGAAGAGCGTGCGCTTCGGCGCGGCCATGGTGATGATCGGCTCGCTGTTCGCGGGGCATGAAGAGTCACCGGGCCAGACGGTCGAGGTCGATGGCAAGCTCTTCAAGGAGTACTACGGCTCGGCCTCGGACTTCAACAAGGGCGAGTACAAACACGTCGAGGGCAAGCGCATTCTCGAGCCGATCAAGGGCAAGTTGGCCGACACGCTGCGCGAGATGCGCGAAGACGTGCAAAGCTCGATCAGCTACGCTGGCGGCACCCGGCTCGCCGACATCCGCAAGGTGAACTACGTGATCCTGGGCGGCGACAACGCGGGCGAGCACCTGCTGATGTGACGCGTGATCAGTGATGCGCGCAGCGCGCGGCCGGGCCAGGCGCGCCGCGTGTGGTCAAGCCGCTTCACTGAGCCCACATGCCCTGCCGGTCGCCGGGCTCGACCACCGCCGCGCGCTGGCGTGCCGTGAATGCCGACGGGCGAGGTTGGGCGTTGCTGGCGGCCGGGCAGGCGCCATTGACGATGTAGTTGGCCGCCGCCGCAGTCAGCACTTCCGCCGGGTCGCCGAGCGCACGCGTGAAGTCTTCCGCGACCGAACAGGTTGCCGCAATGCCGTCGTAGTAGCGGCCCTGACCGGCGGCGTTGAACGACTCGAAGTTGACGGCGCTGTAGGTGCTGCCGCACGAGTCTTTCGGAACGAACCCGAAGGGCTTGCCGCAACTGGCCGCGCCGATGGTCACCACATTCATGTGCGGCTTCAGGCCGTTGACCACCAGTTCACTCGCAGAGCAGGTGCGTACACCGGTCAGCACAACGGCGCGGGTGAACGGCGAGGCCGCGTTGGCACTGAACACATACGAGCGGTTCGACGCCGCATTGGCTGAGTTGAAGTTGAGCGTGGCGAACACGCGGCCGTTGTCGGCGCTGCCGCCGATCAGCGATGCAAGCAGCGCTGCGGTCGACACCAGCCCGCCACCGTTGTAGCGGAGGTCGAGAATCAGTTCGGTTGCGCCGGCCTTGTTGAACTCGGCAAGCGCCTGCGCCAGCGGCGCCTCGGCCTGGGACACGAAGTCTTTCAGGAACAGGTAGCCGGCCTTGCGCCCGTCTGACAGCGTGAGCACTTGGGTCGTCGAGACCGGAACCAGGCTGTAGACGGCAGCGCTCAGCACCACACTGCGCGTGCCCGAGGCCGACGCGATCACCACGGTGACCGTGTCGCCCGCGTTGGCCGGCGACAGCGCCGAGAAGTCGTTCGCGCCGACGATGTCGGCCGCCGTGCGGCCGTTCACCGACACGATGGTGTCGCCACGGGTGATGCCCGCCTGCGCCGCCGGTGACTGCGGCTCGACATAGCGCGCACGCAGCGGCAATTGCAGCTCGCGGCCGTTGACCTGAAGGCCATAGCCGAGCGTCTGGCCGGCACCGAAGAACCGGCTGTAGGAGGCCGTGTCCTGGATGTAGCTCCAGCGGTCGCGCGGCACGGCTGCGTCGCCCGGGAAGCGCAGCGCGTCCAGGTAGTCGGCGACGGTCGCGTAGCCGGCCGGTGCGGGGTTGGGCGAGGTGCCGCTCCAGTAGTACTTGTCGAGCATGTAGTCGCGCAGCCAGGTCTTTTGCGAGTCGACATCGCAGGCCGCGGCAATGGTCGCCGAGCCGGTGTCACCGCCCCCGCCGCCGCACGCGGCCAGCAAGCCGGCCGCAAGCCCAGCGACGATCAATGTTCGGGCCGTGGCGGTGGGCGTGGGGTGGCGAGTGATCGGCATGGGGCGTCCATTGGTTTGCGATGAGTGCAGCGCAAAGAGTACCAGCCGGCACCCCCCAATTTACAATGAGGGTTGCCTTTGCTTGCACCTTGGCAAGCCGTACCGCCGCGAGCCGCCTCCGCGCCGCCGACATCCTTGCCTGCCACCCGCCATGACCGAACTTGCCAAATCATTCGAGCCCGCCGCCATCGAGGCGCATTGGGCGCCGCTGTGGGAGCAAAGCGGTGTCTATGCACCGACGCTCGATACCGCCAAACCATCGTTCAGCATCCAGCTGCCACCGCCCAACGTGACCGGCACGCTCCACATGGGGCATGGCTTCAACCAGACCATCATGGACGCGCTCACGCGCTACCACCGCATGCGCGGCGACAACACGCTGTGGGTGCCGGGCACCGACCACGCGGGCATCGCAACGCAGATCGTCGTCGAACGGCAGCTGGAACAGCAGGGTACGAGCCGGCAAGACCTCGGCCGCAAGAACTTCGTTGCGAAGGTATGGGAGTGGAAGGAGAAGTCGGGCTCGGTCATCACGCAGCAGATGCGCCGCATGGGCGCCAGCGTCGATTGGGCGCACGAGTACTTCACCATGGACCCGAAGCTGTCCGACGTGGTGACGAGCACCTTCGTGCAGCTGTTCGAGCAAGGGCTCATCTACCGTGGCAAGCGCCTGGTGAGCTGGGACCCGGTGCTCAAGTCGGCGGTGTCCGACCTCGAGGTCGAGAGTGAAGAGGAAGACGGTTTCCTGTGGCACATCCGCTACCCGTTGGCCGACGGTTCCGGTGACGTGGTGGTGGCCACCACCCGGCCCGAAACCATGCTCGGTGACGTGGCGGTGATGGTGCACCCGGAAGACGAACGCTACGCCGCGCTCGTCGGCAAGCAAGTGGTGCTGCCTTTGTGCAACCGCACGATTCCGGTGATCGCCGACGACTATGTCGACCGCGCGTTCGGCACCGGCGTTGTCAAGGTCACGCCCGCGCACGACGCGAACGACTACGCGGTCGGGCAGCGCCACGGCCTGCCGATCATCGGCGTGCTGGCGCTCGACGCGACCATCAACGACAACGCGCCCGAGGCCTATCGCGGGCTGGACCGGTTCAAGGCGCGCAAACAAGTCGTCGCCGACCTCGATGCGCAGGGCCTTCTCGTCGAGGTGAAGAAGCACAAGCTGATGGTGCCGCGCTGTGCCCGCACCGGGCAGATCGTGGAGCCGATGCTGACCGAGCAGTGGTTCATGGCCGTGACCAAGGTTGCGCCCGATGGCAAGAGCATTGCGCAAAAGGCCATCGACGCGGTGGCCTCGGGGCAGGTGAAGTTCGTGCCCGAGAACTGGGTCAACACCTACGACCAGTGGATGAAGAACATCCAGGACTGGTGCCTGTCGCGCCAGTTGTGGTGGGGCCACCAGATCCCCGCGTGGTACGGCACGAGCGGCGAGGTGTTCGTGGCGGTCGATGAAGCCGCTGCCAGCGCGAAGGCTGCTGCGGCCGGCTACGCCGGCGTTTTGACCCGCGACCCCGATGTGCTGGACACCTGGTTCTCGTCCGCGATGGTGCCGTTCTCTTCGCTCGGCTGGCCTGACGAGACGCCGGAGATGCGCCTCTTCCTGCCGTCGAGCGTGCTCGTGACGGGCTACGAGATCATCTTCTTCTGGGTCGCCCGAATGATCATGATGACCACGCACTTCACCGGCCGCGTGCCGTTCGAGACGGTCTACATCCACGGCATGGTGCGCGATGCCGAGGGCAAGAAGATGAGCAAGTCCGAAGGCAACGTGCTCGACCCGGTCGACCTGATCCAGGGCTGCGACATCGACACGCTGGTGGCCAAATCGACCGTCGGCCTGCGCAAGCCCGACACGGCACCGAAGGTCGCTGCGCGGGTGCGCAAGGAGTTCCCGCAGGGCATGCCGGCCTATGGCGCTGATGCCTTGCGCTTCACGATGGCGAGCTACGCGAACCTGGGCCGCAGCATCGCGTTCGACACGAAGCGCTGCGAGGGCTACCGCAACTTCTGCAACAAACTTTGGAACGCGACCAAGTTCGTGCTGATGAACTGCGAGGCCCACGACTGTGGCCTGAAGGAGCACACCAAGGCCGAATGCGCCCCCGGCCAACCCGCCCATGGCTACCTGAAGTTCAGCGCAGCCGACAAATGGATCAGCAGCGAGTTGCAGCGCGTGGAAGCCGCCGTGGAACAGGGCTTCACTGACTACCGGCTCGACGTTGTTGCGAGTGCGATCTACTCGTTCGTGTGGGACGAATACTGCGACTGGTACATCGAGATCGCCAAGGTGCAGATCCAGCACGGCACGGACGCTCACCAACGTGCCACGCGCCGCACGCTGATCCGCACGCTCGAGACGGTGCTGCGCCTGCTGCACCCGATCACGCCGTTCATCACGGCCGAGCTGTGGGAAACAGTGGCCGTGGTCGCGGGCCGCAAGGTGGCGGGCTCGGCCGACAGCATCGTGCTTGCGCCGTACCCGAAGGCGCAGCTCGACCGCGTCGATGCGGCATCTGATTCCTGGGTGGCCAAGTTCAAGGCGCTGGTCGGCGCGACCCGCGTGCTGCGCAGCGAGATGAACCTGCCACCGGGTGCGCGCGTGCCGCTCTACGTGATCGGTGACGAGGTGTTCGTCGAGCAGGCCACGCCGGCACTGAAGACGCTGGCGCGGCTGTCGGAGGTCAAGCAGTTCACCGACGAGGCCTCGTTCACGCAGGCCACGAGCAGCGCCGCCGTGGCGGTGCAAGGCGAATCACGCGTGGCCTTGCACGTCGAGGTCGACGTGGCCGCAGAAACCGAGCGCCTGGGCAAGGAAGTGGCACGCCTGCAGGGCGAAGTGGCCAAGGCGAACGCCAAGCTCGCGAACGAATCGTTCGTGGCGCGTGCGCCGGCCGCCGTGGTGGCTCAGGAACAGCAGCGGGTCGCCGAGTTCACGGCCACTGTGGCTCGTCTGCAAGATCAGCTGGCACGCTTGGCACCGTCTCGCTGAAATCGCGCTGCGAGGGGCCGCCGGCTCGCAGCACCTCGTCGATGCGCTTGACCACCGCCCACGCGCTGCGCAGCCGCGACTCGCGCGTGGTGCTGGCCACGCGCGGCGTGATCTGCAGGTTCTCGATCCCCGAGAGCGGGCGGCCCGGGTCCAGCGCGCCCGGCTCCAGGCTGTCGAGCCAGGCCGCGCTCAGGTGGCCGCGGGTCAAGGCCTGCGCCAATGCCGCTTCATCGAACAGCGCCGAGTGGCCGATGCTCACCATGACCTGGTTCGGCTTGCAGAACGGCAGGAAGCGCTCGCCGAGCAGGCCGTGGTAACGGCTGAAGTAGCTGAGCTGCACGCACACGGCGTCGCTTTGCTCCAGCAGGTCGCGCAAGCCCAAAGGGCGCACGCGCCAGCGTTCGAAGAGCGTATCGCTCGCGTGCAGCGATGGGTCGTAGCCGACCATCCTGGAGCCGAAGCCCGCGAGCATCTTCGCCATCGACCGGGCCGCCGGCGCCATGCCGATCAACCCGACGGTGGCTGCCCCCAGTTCACGGCCCACGCGCATACCGTCCGAGCCGGCCACGGGCACGCGGCGCAGCATCGACAAGAGCGCTCCGATCATGAACTCGGCCTCGGCTTGCGCAGTGGCCGTGAGGCCGCGAACCACTTCCACGCGCGCCCGTGCGCAAGCGTCGAGGTCGATGTTCTCGGCCCCTGCACTGACCCGCCCCACGGCGCGCAGGACCGGGGCGAAGTGCAGGGCCTGGGCATCGAGCGTGACGGTGGGAGGCACGATCATGGCGCGCACGTTGTACAAGGCTTGCCGAAACGCCCGCGGGTCGTCCGCCAGCTCGGGGGCAAAGCGCAGTGCATAGCGCGCGGCGAGCCACTGCATGACTTCGGCTTCGAGCGGTTCGACGATCAACAAATCCATGCGCTTTGTCGCCTTTGGCGAGTTCCGGGTGCCGCTCTGACACCAGGCGCCATGCAAGAATCACCCGCGAAAGCCACTGCCATCAACAAGGATTGTAAGTAAATGTTAGTCACCAAAGCGATATTTCCCGTGGCCGGTCTGGGCACCCGTTTCTTGCCCGCGACCAAGGCCCAACCCAAGGAAATGCTGCCGGTGGTGGACAAGCCGCTGATCCAGTACGCCGTAGAAGAAGCGTACGCCGCCGGGGTGCGAGAGATGATCTTCGTGACGGGGCGCCACAAGCGGCCCATCGAAGACCACTTTGACATGACGTTCGAGTTGGAGGTAGCCCTTGAACAGGCGGGTAAGGCCGACTTGCTCGAAGTGGTGCGCAGCGTGAAACCCGACGACATGGAGTGCATCTACGTGCGCCAGCCGCAGGCGCTGGGCCTGGGCCATGCCGTGTTGTGCGGCCAGCGGCTCGTGGGCAACCACCCATTTGCGGTGTTGCTGGCCGACGACTTGATGGTCGGCGAGAAGCCCATCCTGCAGCAGATGGTCGAGCAGTTCGACGAGTGGCGGGTGTCCATCCTCGCGGTGCAAGAAGTGCCGGCCGAGCAGACGCGGCGCTACGGCATCGTGGCCGGCACGCCGATCAACGACAAGCTGATGGACGTGAGCCGCATCGTCGAAAAACCCGCCCCCGAAGACGCGCCCTCGCGGCTGGGTGTCGCGGGCCGCTACATCCTCACGCCTGGCGTGTTCCACGAGATTGCGAACCAGCAGCGCGGCGTGGGCAACGAGATCCAGTTGACCGACGGGATCGCCGGCCTGCTGCGCCGCGAGAAGGTGTTCGCGTACCGTTACGACGGCAAGCGCTACGACTGCGGCAGCAAGGAAGGTTTCCTGCAGGCCAACGTGGAACTCGCCTTGGCGCACCCTGTGCTCGGGCCGGGCTTTCGCGACTACCTGAAGACGATTTCGATCTGACCTGCACGGCTCGGAGCGTGCTCGCAGCGCGCTTCAGCGCCGGCGCAGGAAATGGATGAACTCGTCGTTGGCGCTCGACTGCTCCAGCAACTCGTTGCCGGTCTGCCGGGCAAACGCCTGGAAGTCACGCATCGAACCCGGATCGGTGGCGACGATGCGCAGGATCTCGCCACTGCGCATGTCCGCCAGTGCCTTCTTCGCCTTCAGGATAGGCAATGGGCAGTTCAAGCCACGCGTGTCGAGTTCTTTCTGGGCTTCCATGTCGGCGTCCTGTTGACTCTGGAGAGAATGCGGCAGTTTAGTCGGCGCTCGGGTCCACATCAGCAACAGGCTGCGGCGGCAGGTCGACCCACTGCGGCGTGATGCCGCGCGCAGTCAGCCAGTCGGCCACCGCATAGCCGGTACCGGCGCGCCAGCACTTGATGTCTTCCGGCCGGTACAGCCGGTACTCGGCCAGTTCGGGCGAGAGGGCGATCGCGCCGCGCGCCACAGCGTGATACGCAATGATGATCTGGTTCATGCGCTGGAAGTCATACACGCCGACGAGCTTGAGCGAGTCGACGGTCAGGTTCGTTTCCTCGCGCACCTCGCGCGCAATGCCTTCCTCGGGCGTCTCGCCAGCCTCCATGAAGCCAGTGATCAACGCGAACATGCGGCCCGACCAGGCCGCATTGCGCGCCAGCAGCACCATGCCGCCGCGGTCGGCCATCTCGATGATCGCAGCGAGCACCGGCGTCGGGTTGTTCCAGTGCGTGAACGTGCAGGCCGGGCAGCGCATGCGCGCCTTGTCGCCGCCGTCTTCGGCCTGGGTGATCAGCTGCAGCGGCGTTGCGCAGTTCGGGCAGTAGTTGAACGCCTGGATCATGCTGGAAACACCCCGGTCGACAGGTAACGGTCGCCCCGATCACACACGATGAACACAATCGTTGCGTTCTCGACCGTCTTCGCGATCTGCAATGCCACCCAGCACGCGCCGGCCGCCGAGATGCCGGCAAACACACCTTCTTCGCGCGCCATGCGGCGGGCCATCTCCTCGGCTTCGAGCTGGCCGACGTAGACCGTCTCGTCGATCCAGGTCGGGTCGTAAATCTTCGGCAGGTACGCGGCGGGCCACTTGCGGATGCCCGGAATCCGCGAGCCTTCGGTCGGTTGAGCACCGACGATGCGCACCGCCGAGCTTTGCTGCTTCAGGAACTTCGACACGCCGGTGATCGTGCCGGTCGTTCCCATGGCGCTGACGAAGTGCGTGACGCGCCCGCCCGTGTCGCGCCAGATCTCTGGGCCGGTGGTCTCGAAATGAACGCGCGGGTTGTCGGCATTGGCGAACTGGTCGAGCACACGGCCCTTGCCGTCGCGCTGCATTTGGAGGGCCAGGTCGCGCGCGTATTCCATGCCGCCCGAACGCGGCGTGAGAATGAGCTCGGCACCGAACGCCTTCATCGTCTGCGCACGCTCGATGCTCAAGTCCTCCGGCATGATCAGCAGCATGCGGTAGCCGCGTATCGCCGCTGCCATCGCGAGCGCGATGCCGGTGTTGCCGGAAGTCGCTTCGATCAGCGTATCGCCCGGCGTGATTTCGCCGCGCTCCTCGGCACGGCGGATCATGCTGATGGCGGGCCGGTCTTTCACCGAGCCGGCCGGGTTGTTGCCCTCGAGCTTGCCGAGGATCACGTTGCCGCGCGCTTCGTTGTCGGCACCCGGGATGCGCACGAGGCGCACGAGCGGCGTGTTGCCGATCACGTCTTCGACGGTCGAATAACGGGGGGTGGGTTCACTCATCGGGTTTCCTCGCGGCGGTTCTCGCAGGGGGCGATGATGAACGTTGGTGCCTCGGGCCGGACTCGAACCGGCACACCTTTCGATAATGGATTTTGAGTCCATCGCGTCTACCGATTCCGCCACCGAGGCTGGTGCTCTAGAGGGCGCGATTCTGCCACAGAGCAGCCGCGCTCCCAGCCGACGCAGGCCGGCCCTTCCCCTTGAAAACCCGCCGTCACGCCCGACACTTAGACTCTCGCCTGCCCTTGCCTTTCCACCTGCCCTGCGCCGCGTGCGCACCCGTACATGCCCCCGATGCCCCCGATCACCCAGGCCCTGCTGCTCATCAACGTGGCCGCGTTCTGCATCGATTTTTTTCTTGGCCCCTGGTTCACACGCCTGCTGGCCTTGTGGCCGCTCGGCCACGGGTTCTTGCCCTGGCAGGTGGTGAGCTATGCGTTCCTGCACGGCAGCATCGGGCACCTGTTCTTCAACATGCTGGGCCTGTGGATGTTCGGCGCTGAACTCGAGCGCCTGTGGGGCCCGAAGCGCTTCATCCAGTTCTACATGGCCAGCGTGCTGACGGCGGCAGCCGCACAGTTGGCAGTGGCGGCACTCAGCGGCTCGATCTACCCGACGGTGGGCGCATCGGGCGGCCTGTTCGGCCTGTTGCTGGCCTTCGGCATGATGTTCCCCAACAGAACGATCATGCCGCTGTTCCCGCCGATCCCGATGAAGGCCAAGGTGTTCGTGGCGCTCTACGGCGGGCTCGAGCTCTTCCTCGGCGTGACGGGAACGCAGGAAGGCGTGGCCCACTTCGCGCACCTGGGCGGCATGCTCGGCGGCTTCCTGATGATTCGCTACTGGCAGGGCAAGTCACCGTTCGGGCGGTGACTCAAGATCTCTACCGTTCGGGCGGTGACTCAAGATCTCTCCCGTTCGGGCGGTGACTCGAGATCTCTCCCGTTCGGGCGGTGCCGCAACGCGCCGCGCTTCAATACCCCCGCACCCGATCCACAAGGTTCGGCGGCGACTCGCCGCGCTGCAGGCAACGCAGCCCTTCGACGAACTGCGTCGCGATCGTCGCTGCCGATGATTGCGCGGCGATGTGCGGCGTGATGGTGATGCCGGGCACTGCCCACAGCGGGTCGTCCGCGGCCATCGGCTCGTGGCGCTGCACGTCGAGTGCGGCGCCGGCAAGGTGGCCCGAGCGCACCGCGTCGATCAGGTCGGTTTCGACCACATGCGCACCGCGCGCGATGTTGATGACATAGCCGCCGCGCGGCATCAAAGCGAACGCGCGGGCGTCGAGCAGGCCGTCGGTCTGCGGCGTGAGCGGCAGCGCACACACGACGATGTTGCTGGCGGCCAGCACAGCGTCGAGCGGGCCACCGCTGCTGCGGCTCCAGCCGCGCAAGTCGAAACCCACGGCTGCGAGCAGGCGCGCCACGGCGCCGCCCATCGTGCCCATGCCGAGAACGGCCACGCGGCTGCGCACGGCGGCCACGGGCATGCGCGTCCATTCACGGCGAAGTTGCTGCGCCTCGTACAACGGCAATTGGCGCACATGGCGCAGCGCCATCGTCGCGACGAACTGGGCGATCCCGTCGGCCTGCTCGGCATCGACGATGCGCGTCACCGGAACCTGCGGCGCCAGGTCGGGCACGAGCAGCTTCTCGACCCCGGCCGCCACCGAGCACACCCACTTCAGGCGCGGCAGCCGGCCCGCCACGCCGGGCGGGAACCGCCAGCCGAGCACCACGTCGATGTCGGCGAGTTCGGCATCGGTCATGTCGCGCCGGTAGTCGGTGAGCGGCACGTCGGGCGCGAGTGAGCGCACGGCGGTGTTGAACCAGCCGGCGGGCATCGGATCGGCGAGCAGCAAGGTCTTCATCGCTTCCTTCATCGGTGCGCTTCAGGCGAGCAGGCCCGTCGCCACAGTAGGGTAGTGCAGGCGCAAGCGCAGTTCGCGCTTGAGCCGCGTGTTGTCGAGCCGGCGTGACTCGGCCATGAAACTCATCTGCATCGGCGACAAGCTGCGCGCGGCTTCGTCGAACGTCATGCGCGGTGGCCGTGGCAGCTGCGACAGATCGGCCGCCAGGTCGAAGTAGTCGGCCATCTTCAACTCGGTGTCGTCGCTCGCGTGCACCACGCGTTGCGGCAGGCCCCGGTGCAACGCGGCCGCGCACGCGCGCGCCAGATCGTCGGCGTGGATGTGGTTGGTGTGCACGTCGTCAGCCGCCGCCAGCACCGGCGTGCCGCGCGCCACGCGCTCGCGCGGGTGGCCGCCTTCTCGGTCGCCGGCGTAGATGCCGGGAATGCGCAGCAGCGTCACGCGCACGCCGGTGGCGCGGCCAAAGGCGCGCAGGCGCTGTTCGGCATCAACGCGCCGCTGCGCGCGGTCGCTGGCCGGGGCGACAGTGCGGGTCTCATCGATGCGCGCACCGCTGCAGTCACCGTACACACCGCTGGTGCTGCCGTAGACAATGCGCTGCAGCCCAGGCTTGCGCGCCAGTGCGTGCAGCAGGTGGGCCGTGCGCGGGTCGGTCGAACCGCGCAGCGGCGGCGGCGCCAGGTGAAGTACCGCATCACTCAGGCCCGCAAGCCGCGCCAGCGTGGCCGGCGCGTCCAGGTTGCCCACGAGGGGCACCACACCCGCAGCGCGCAACGCCGCGCAGCGCGCCGGGCTTGATGTGAGCGCGATGAGCCGCCAGCGCCCGCGCAGCAACTTCGCGACGCGCAGGCCCACGTCACCACAGCCGACGATCAACAGCGTGGGGCGTTTGAAACGCGTGGGGGAGAACAGGGACGAAGGGGCGGTAGCGGGCACGAAGGGCTTGTATCTGCGGGCAAAATCGCCACTCAGTTTACGAGGCGTCTGTCCATGTCCTTCACCGTCACCGTGCAACCCAGCGGGCGCCTGTTCAGCGTCGACCGCGACGAGCCCATCCTGAGTGCGGCCATTCGCCAGGGCGTGGGCTTGCCCTACGGCTGCAAGGACGGCGCCTGCGGCTCCTGCAAGAGCCGCCTGCTGGAAGGCCGCGTGATCCACGGCGTGCACCAGGCCAAGGCCCTGAGTGCCGACGAGGAAGCGCAGGGCTGGATCCTGACCTGCCAGGCCGCGCCGCAGACCGACGCGGTCATCGAAGCGCGCACCGTGCCCGGTGCCGGTGAGTTCGCCATCCGCAAGATGCCAACCCGCGTGACGAGCATCGCCAAGCCCGCGCCGGACGTGGCCATCCTGCAGATGCAGTTGCCCGCGAACGACCGGCTGCAATACCACGCCGGCCAGTACATCGAGTTCATCCTGCGTGACGGCGCGCGCCGCAGCTACTCGATGGCGAATGCGCCGCACACCCAACTCGCCCAGCCCGGCATCGAACTGCACTTGCGCCACCTGCCCGGAGGCAAGTTCACCGACCACGTGTTCGGCGCCATGAAAGAAAAGGAGATCCTGCGCATGGAAGGGCCGTTCGGCAGCTTCTTTCTGCGCGAGAGCTCCTCCAAGCCGATGATCCTGCTCGCCTCGGGCACAGGCTTCGCGCCGATCAAGGCGATCATCGAACACCTCCAGCACACGAACAGCCAGCGCCCTGCCGTGCTGTACTGGGGCTGCCGCAGCCGCGCCGACCTGTACCTGCACGACTGGGCGTTGGCCGCAGCCGAGTCCCTGCCGAGCCTGACCTATGTCCCCGTGTTGTCGGAGCCCAGGCCGGCCGACGGCTGGACCGGCCGCACCGGCCTGGTTCACCTTGCGGTGATGCACGACCAACCGAACCTGCTGCAGCACCAGGTGTATGCGTGCGGCGCGCCCATCATGGTCGAGTCCGCACAGCGCGACTTCGTCATGAAATGCGGCCTGCCCGACGACGAGTTCTATGCCGACTCGTTCACCAGCGAAGCCGACAAGCACGCCGCATGAAGCTGCTCCAGACCTTCGCCAACTGCGTGTTCGCGGCCGCGCTGCTGGCCTTCTTGCCGGCGGCGCAGGCACAGCCCAAACCCATCCGGTTGATCGTGCCCTACCCGCCCGGCGGCCCGCTCGACACCGTGGCCCGCGCGCTCGCAGAGAAAGTGCAGCCCGTGCTCGGCACGGTGATCGTCGAGAACCGCCCGGGCGCCGGCGGCAACCTCGGCGCCGACGTTGCGGCCAAGAGCGCACCGGATGGCAGCACGCTCGTGATGGGCGCGGTGGCCACGCACGCCATCAACCCGTGGCTGTTCACGAAGATGCCGTACGACGCGCTGCACGACTTCACGCCCATCACCGGTGTGGCACGCGTGCCCAACGTGCTGGTGATGAATGCGCAGAGGGCCGCCGAGTTGAAGATCGACACGGTTGCCGACCTGGTGGCCTACGCCCGCAAGAACCCGGGCAAGCTCAACTACGGCTCGGGCGGCAATGGCAGCGCCGGGCACCTGGCGGGCGAGATGTTCAAGGCGCAGGCGGGCGTGTTCATGGTGCACATTCCCTACGCGGGCGGCAACCCGGCACAGCTGGCGCTGCTGTCAGGCCAGGTCGACCTGAACTTCGACAACCTCGCGGCCGCATCGGCCAATATCCGCGCGGGCAAGCTCAAGGCCATCGCGGTGACGACACGGGTACGTTCGAGCGCGATGCCCGAGCTGCCGACCATCGCCGACACCGGCCGAGCGGTCGGCCTTGCCGGCTTCGACATCGACACCTGGTTCGGCCTGTTCGCGCCGGCCCGGATGCCGGCCGCCATGACGCTGCGTTTGAACAAGGCCTTCGTCGACGCGCTCAACTCGCCCGAGCTGGCTGCCCGCCTCGCCACGTTGATGGCCGAACCGATGGGCTCGTCGCCCGAGCAATTCGCGGCGTTCGTGAAGAGCGAGAACGCCAGGTACGAGCGGCTCGTCAAGGCCAGCGGGGCCAAGGTCGAGTAGCCCGCGCCGTCACCTCACGCCGGTTCCTTGCGCCGGATCACGCTCGCGCGCTTTGCGTCCTCGGGGTACTGGAACTGGATCGCGCCCTTGCGCCACACGCCGAGCCAGACCATGTTGCGGGTGAACGAATCGTGGTCGGTGAGCGAGAACGGCTTGTCGTGCGTCGTCACCACGCCGGGGTACGGCCGCTCCAGGTTCTCGAGCGCGGCCTTGAGCACATCGCCGCTCGTGTCACCCTTGGTCTGGAACAGCACGCGCAGCATCAGCTGCACCGCGTCGTAGCTCTGCGCCGCCGCCATCAACGAGCTGACGGACTGGCCGCCAGCCGAACGCGTGAGGCGGGCGATGAACGAGGCGCGGCGTTCGTTCGACAGGTCGGGGATGATGGTCTGCACCATCACCGCGCCTTCGAGCGCAGCGCCGGCTTTCTCGTGCACGGTGCGGAACGACAGAGTCCATGGCCCGTACAGCGGGCCGGTGAATCGCGCCTCGCTGCGGGCCTGCGCGATCACCGCGAACTCGGGGCCGACGGTGTAGCCCACGAGCACGTTCGCGCCGGCGGCGCGGGCCGCAGCCACTTGCTCGGTGAGCGTCTTCACGCCGATGTCGAAGCGCGCGCTGTACACCGGCGCGAGCTGGTGCACAGCGAGGAACTTCTCGACATCCTTGAAGCCGCCCTCGCCGTAGCCCGTCTTGTCGGCGAGCAGTGCCACGCGCGTGAAGCCGCGCTTGACGATGTCGTCGACGATGAACGCGGCCTGGATCGTGTCGCGGGCCGAGAGCCGGAACACGTAGCTCTTGTCGGCCGGGTATTTGGCCGTGATTGCCGAGCCGGTGGCCACGGGCACGAGCAGCAGGTGTTTGTTGTCCTGGAACACGTCAAGCGCCTTCATCGCCACGCCGGTGTTGCAGAACGCGATCGTGAACGCGACCTTCTCTTTCAGCACCAGGTCTTCGGCGACCTTGCGGCCTTCATCGGGCGTAGCCTTGTCGTCGCGCGCGACCAGCTCAATAGGCCGGCCGAGGTAGCCACCAACCTCGTTGATCTCTTTTACCGCCAGCTCGGCGCCCAGGCGCGCGCTGTTGCCGAAGTCTTGCGAGCCCCCGCTGAACGGGCAGATAAAGCCCACGCGCACTGGCCGGGTTGTGGGCGCGGCCGCCTGCGACCACGCCGTGGAACACCACACGCTGCCGACGAGCGCGGCCACAAGACAGACAGACCGAATCGACTTGAACACGCTGCTGCACCCTTGCCTGTTTGTAGACGCCGCAGCATAGGGCCGCGACACAGGCAAGGCCATCGTGCAAGCCCTTGTCTGTGCGACGCCCATCACGCTGCGCATGGCGTTGCGTGCGGTCGATCGGCGTGAGTCGAACTCGCAAGGCCTTTGCTAAACTGGCACCGCCGGGTGCAAGGCGTTCCAGAGCGCTCGGACACCCAACACAGCGATGAGCGCGCACGCCCGAGCGGCGCGGCAGCGGACGCCACGAGACCACTGATCCCCGAATGACCTTTGCCCACACCGACCTGCAACGCGAGGTAGCTGCGCTTCTCGTCGAAGCGCTGAACCTCGATACCGCGCCCGACAGCATCGACCCGCAGGCCCCGCTGTACGGCGAAGGTCTGGGCCTCGACTCGATCGACATCCTCGAAGTGGCGCTCGTCGTTTCGCAGCGCTACGGCTTCCAGTTGCGCTCGGATGACGAAGACAACGTCAAGATTTTCACGTCGCTTGCGAGCCTGGCGGACCACATCGCGACGCACCGCGTCGGCTGATGCAGTGAACAGCCGCGCCGTGGCCCGCGTGGCGGGTGTCGCAGTGGCCGGCGTGGCCTACGTGCTCGGCACCCACTGGCTCATGACGTCCGCGAACGGCTCGCCCTGGAACGTGGTGGGCGTGCTCAGCCCGATGCTCGCGGTGGTCGCGGCCGGCGCGTGGCGAAGTGGCCAGCGCGGGCTGGCGCTGGGCGCGGCGGCCGTGGTGCTCGGCCTGTGCGCACAGGCGCTGCTGGGCGTGCACGTTTCAGCCCAGGCGCTGTACGTTGCGCAGCACGTGGGCATCAACCTGTTTCTCGCGCTGCTGTTCGGGAACACGCTGCGCGCCGGCCACAAGCCGTTCATCACGACGCTCGCCGAGCGGGTGCACCGCGTGTTCACGGCCGACATGGCGGCCTACACGCGCAAGGCCACGCTGGCGTGGACGCTCTACTTCATCGGCATGGCCGCGCTCTCGGTCGCGCTCTTCGCTTTGGCGCCGTTCGACGCCTGGGCGCTGTTCGCCAACCTGCTCACGCCGCTGGCGGTGGCGCTGATGTTCGTCGGCGAATACCTGCTGCGCTACCGCCTGCACCCCGAGTTCGAGCGCACCAGCCTGGCCGACGCGATACGCGCCTACTCGCACGCCGGGCACGAGGCGCCCGCCGGACGAACGCCCGTGAAACCCGGTTCGACCGCATGACATGAACGCCGTGCCGCTGATGCAAGGCGCCGACCTCGCGGCGCCGCTGGCCTGGCACCAGGGGCAGCCGATCACCCGTGCGCAGTACCTGGCCGACGTGCGGACGCTGGCCGCCCTGCTGCCCGCCAGTGGGCCGATGCTCAACATCACCCACGACCGCTACCGCTTCGCCGTGGGGCTGGGCGCGGCGATGCAGCGCGGCCAGAACAACCTGCTGCCGCCGAACCACACCACCGACACCGTGGCGCGGCTCGCGGCGCTGTTCCCCGGTGCCTATGCCTTGTGCGACGACGGCGCGGCGGCAGTCGACCTGCCGGTGCTGCGACACCCGCGCTATTCGGTGGCGGCCCATGATGCAGGTGCCACAGGCGATGCCGGTGCGGGAACGCTGCCCTGCCCGCAGTTCGCGGCCGACGCGCTGGCCGCACAGGTGCTCACCTCGGGCTCGACCGGCGCGCCCGTGCCACACCCCAAGGCCTGGGGCCTGCTGGTGCGCAACGCCCGCAGCGGCGCGGCCCGCCTGGCGCAGCAGATGGGGCGCGAATCGATCAAGGGCTGCACGATCGTGGCAACCGTGCCGGCGCAGCACATGTACGGTTTCGAGTCGAGCGTGCTGGTGGCACTGGTCGGCGGTGCGGCGTTCGACACCGAACGGCCGTTCTACCCCGCCGACATTGCCGCCGCACTGGCGCGCGCGCCCCGCCCGCGCCTGCTCGTCACCACGCCCTTGCACCTGAAGACGCTGGTCGACGCCGGCTTCGCACTGCCCCCGGTGGACCTGATCGTCAGCGCCACCGCCCCCTTGTCGCCGCAACTGGCGGCACGGGCCGAGGCTGCGTTCGGCGCGCCGCTGATGGAGATCTACGGCTGCACCGAGGCCGGGCAGGTGGCGTCTCGCCGCACCACGCACGGCGACGCATGGCAGGTGTACGACGGCCTGCGGCTCAGCGGCGACGGCGAGCACTCGGTCGTACAGGGTGGCCACGTGCCGCAGCCCGTGCCGCTGGCCGACGTGCTGGAAGTGCTGGACGCACAAACCTTTCGCCTGCTCGGCCGTTCCAACGACCTCGTCAACGTGGCCGGCAAGCGCAGTTCGCTCAGCCACCTCAACTTCCACCTCAACGCCATCGAGGGCGTGCGCGACGGTGCGTTCTGGCTGCCACCGCAACCCGGTGCGCAGGGCCACACCGACGGCGTTGTGCGGGGCCAGGCCCATGCCGCCTTGCACGGTCACGCCGCCGGACTGGAGCACGGTCACGCCGCCGGACTGGAGCACGGGCACGCCGATGGACTGGAGTACGGGCACGCCGATGGCGTGGTGCGGCTCGTCGCCTTCGTGGTGGCGCCGGGTGTGTCGCATGCCTGTCTGCGCAGTGCGCTGCGCGAGCGCATCGACCCCGCGTTCCTGCCGCGCCGCCTGATCGACGTGCCCGCGTTGCCGCGCGAGGCCACGGGCAAGCTGCCGGCCGGCGTGCTCGATGCCTGGGCACCGCAGCAGCTCGCAGCGCCGCGCCAGCGCCTGCCATGACGACGCACAGCTCTGCGTGGCAGGTCGCGCCCGACCACCCGGCCTTTGCCGGGCACTTCCCGGGGCAACCGTTGCTGCCCGGCGTGGCCCTGCTGTCGCAGGTGCTGGAGGCGGCCCTCGCGCACCCGGAACTCGCCGCCTTGATCGGTCCGGCACCGCGCATCGGTGCGGCCAAGTTCCTGGCGCCGGTGCGGCCGGGCGCGGCCCTCGTGATCCGCCTGACCGAGTCGGCGCACAGCCTGCGCTTCGAGGTGCGTGAAGGCGAACGGTTGGCCGCATCGGGGCAGTTCGAGTTGGCGGGCGCCCCATGAGCACCCCGCTCGACAGCGACGAGCGCAGCCGCGAGCCCACCCAAAAGGGCAGCCGCCAACGCGCCGCCTGGACCGAGCAGCGCGAGCGCGGCAGCCTGTGGGTGCTTCGCGTGATGCGCTGGATCGCGGTCAGCGCCGGCCGGCCGGCTGCGCGGGCCGTGCTCCACCCGATCGCGCTGTACTTCCTGTTCGCCAATGGCAAGGCGCGGCGCGCATCGCGTGCCTACCTGACGCGCGCGCAGCAGCGGCCTGCAGCCCTGCGCGACGTGTACCGCCACATCCACCATTTCGCCGCGACCATCCTCGACCGCGTCTATTTCCTGCAGGACCGGCTGCGCGAATTCGACCTGCGCTCGACCGGCCTCGACGTGCTTGATGCGGCCATCGCGAAGGGCGACGGCGTGATGCTGGTCGGCGCGCATCTGGGCAGCTTCGAGGCCTTGCGCGCCATCGGCCAGGAGCGCGGCATGAAGATCGCAATGCTCATGTTCGAGGACAACGCGCGCCTCATCACCCGCACGCTCGCGGCCATCGCACCGCAGGCGCAGCTGCACACCATCGCGCTTGGCCGCGCCGGGGCCATGTTGTCGCTGCGCCGCTGGCTCGACAGCGGCGGCATTGCCGGGCTGCTGGCCGACCGCACGCTGCCCGGCCAGGCCGAGCGCTCGCGCTCGAACTCACACGCCAACTCTCACTCGCACACGCAGCGGCTGCCCTTCCTCGGCGAGCCGGCGCGCTTCTCGGACGGGCCGTTCAGGCTTGCGGCGCTGCTGCGCCGCCAGGTCGTGTTCATGGCCGGGCTGTACCTCGGCGGCAAGCGTTACGAGCTGCGCTTCGTCGAGCTGGCCGACTTCCGTGAACCGGTCGCAGCCGGCGAGAGTGAAGCGCGCATCCTCGCGGCGATGCAACGCTACGTGATGTTGATCGAGGCCTTGTGCATCGAGTCGCCGTACAACTGGTTCAACTTCTTCGACTTCTGGGCCCCCGATGCGGACGCCACCCAAACCGCTGCTGCCGCCGAGGCCGCACATGCCGAGTAAGCGCCACCGCGCCCTGGATGCGGCGGCCGCGCTCGTGCTCGTGTTCACGCTCGTGGTCGCACCGACGTGGGCACAGCCGGCACGCGCGCAAGCCGAGCCGTTCACGCTGGCCCAGCTGACGCAGTTGCTCGCGCAGGTGAAATCCGGTGAAGCCACCTTCACCGAGAAGCGTTCTGTGGCCGTACTCGATCGCACGCTCGAATCGACCGGCCGCCTGTCATTCGCAGCGCCCGACACCTTCGTGCGCGAAACCCTGAAGCCGCGCCAGGAGAAGCTCGCCGTCGTGGGCAACACCGTGACCCTGAGCCAGGGCGCGCGCACGCGCACCGTGGCGCTCGACGCGGTGCCCGAGGCCGCGGTCATCGTCGAAGCCGTGCGCGGCACGCTCACCGGCAACCGCGATGCGCTGGAGCGCCACTTCAGCGCCCGTGTGTCGGGCACCGCGCCGCGCTGGGCGCTCGAGCTGACGCCACTCGACGTGCGCCTGCGTGGCCAGGTGGCTTCGGTGCGCGTGGCCGGCACGCAAGGCGTGGTGCGCGAGGTGACGGTGGCGCTGGCCGACGGCGACCGCTCGGTCATGACGATCGAGCCGGTGGCTGCGGCGGCCCGGCCGGCGAGCGCACCGGGCTGATGGCGCGCACCGAGCGCATTCAGCGAACGATCACGTTCGCACGCCGGCATGCGCTGGCGCTGTGGCTGCTGTGCGTGATCGCCTGCGGTGCAGTGGCCGCGCGCACCACCTTCGTCGCCGATCTCTCGGCCTTCCTGCCCTCGGCGCCCACGCCCGAACAGGCGGTGCTGCTCGACCAGTTGCGCACCGGCGTGGCCTCGAAGCTGGTGTTGATCGGCATCGAAGGCGGCAGCGCGGCCACGCGCGGCGAGGCTTCCATGAAGCTGGCCCGAGCGCTGCGCGGCAGTGGCCTCTTCGACGCGGTTCACAACGGCGACAACACCCAATACGAAGCCACCGGCCGCTTCCTGCTCGAACACCGCTATGTGCTGAGCCCGGCAGTCGATGCCGAGCGCTTCACGGTCGCCGGCTTGCGCGCCGCCATCGACGACACGACTGCGCTGCTCGGCACTCCGGCAGGCGTGGCGATCAAGCCGCTGATCTGGCGCGACCCGACCGGCGAGACGGTGCGCATGGCCGAGGCCATGCTGCCGGCGCAATCACCGCGCAGCGAAGCCGGCGTGTGGGTGTCGCGCACGGCAGCGCGTGCGGTGCTGGTCGCCACCACGCATGCGGAGGGTTCTGACCTGGACGCACAGGAGCGCGCGCTGCAACAAGTGCGAACCAGCTTCACCGCGCTCGCAGGTTCAGGCGCCGACGCGCTGACGCTGGTCGTCTCCGGCACGCCCACCTTCGCGGTGGCGTCGCGCGCGCAGATCAAGGCCGAGGTCGAGCGCCTGGCCTTGTTCGGCGGCGCGGCCATCGTCGTGCTGATGCTCGCGGCGTTCGGCGGGTCCATCCGCACGCTGGCCATCGCATCGTTGCCGGTGGCCAGCGGCGTGCTCGCTGGCATCGCGCTCGTGAGCCTGGTGTTCGGCAACGTTCACGGCATCACGCTCGCCTTCGGCACCACGCTGATCGGCGAGGCGGTGGACTACGCCGTGTATTACCTGATCCAGGCGCGGCCCCGGCGCGGCGCCGCGCCGGGCTCGGGCGCGAAGGCGTGGGCGACCGAGAACTGGCCGACGGTTCGGCTCGGCCTGTGGACCTCGCTGTGCGGGTTTGCGGCGCTGCTGTTTTCGGGCTTCCCGGGCCTGGCGCAACTCGGCTTGTTCTCGATGGCCGGGCTCACAGCCGCCGCGTTGACCACACGCTGCGTGTTCCCCACGCTCGCCCCCGATGGCGCCCCCGGCACCGGCGTGCGCCAGCGCCTGGGCCGTGCGGTGGGCGCCCTCACTGCCGCGCTGCCGCGCCTGCGCTGGGCACTGGCGGGGGTGGCCGTTGCGGCGGCGTTGGCCTGCGCGCTGCTGCCCTCGGCATGGCGCGGCAACCTGAGTTCACTGAGCCCGATGAGCGAGCGCACGATGGCGGTGGATGCAGCCCTGCGCGGCGACATCGGCGCGACCGACGGCGGCACGCTGGTCGCCGTGTCCGCGCCCAGCGAAGCGGCCGTGCTGGCAGCCGCGGAAGCGGCGGGCCTGCGCCTCGACAGCCTGGTCGCGAGCGGCGCCCTGCTCGGCTACGAGTCACCGGCCCGCCTGCTGCCCAGCCGCGCCGTGCAGGCGCAGCGCCGCGCCGCGCTGCCCGATGCCGCCACACTGGCCGCGCGGCTGACCGAAGCCACCGTCGACGGCCCGCTGCCCGCGTCACGCTTGGCCCCGTTCATTGCAGATGTTCAGGCCGCGCGCCAGTTGCCGCTGCTCGACCGCGCCGCGCTGCAAGGCACGCCGCTGGCCAGCGCACTCGACGCGCAGCTCGTGCCAGGCAGCGCCAGCCGGCCATGGCGGGCTTTGCTGAGCCTGCAGACCGGCGCGCAGGGCATTGACCCTGCCACGCTGCGAAACGCCCTGGCGGGCCTGCCAGGCGCTCAGGTCGTCAACATCAAGAACGAGCTCGATGCGCTGTATGCGCGCTACCTGAACGAAGCCCAGTGGCAGGCCCTGCTCGGCGCGCTGGCCGTGTGCGCGCTGCTGGCGTGGCACCTGCGGTCCGCAGCGCGGCTGTGGCGCATCGTGCAGCCGGTGGCCGCAGCGGTGCTCATCGTGCTCGCTGCGCTGACGGCGAGCGGCGTGGGCCTGGGCATCCTGCACCTGGTCGGCTTGTTGCTGACAGTTGCCATCGGGTCGAACTACGCGCTGTTCTTCGACAAGCTGCGGGAGTCGCAGGAAGCGCAGCAGGCGCTGGCGTCAGGGCCAGCGCGCGCGCTGGCGCCGGGGCCAGCGCGCGCGCTGGACGCCGACACGCTCGCCTCGCTGGCGCTTGCGAACCTGACCGCCGTGGTGTCGTTCGGCTTGCTCGCCGCGTCGAGCATTCCGGCGCTGTTCGCGATCGGCCAGGTGGTGGCGCCGGGCATTCTGCTGTGCCTGGTGTTGTCGGCCGCATTCATTGGGCGCCGACCGCCCTGAGCGGCGCGGAGCGTATGGGAAAATCGGCCCTCGCCCTGCCCCCATGCACGCCTCGTCAACGCCTCTCCCTTCTGCGCCTGCGCCGTGGCGCACCCCCGTGTTGCTGAAGGCGAGCGTCGCCCTGCACCTGGGTGCTGGCGCTGCGGTGGTTGCGCAGCCGACGCTGTGGCCGTGGGCCTTGGGCGCGGTGGCGTTGAACCACGCCGTGATCACCGCCACCGGCCTCTGGCCCCGCTCCACCTGGCTCGGCAGCAACTGGCGCAGCCTGCCCGCGGCAGCCACCGCGCGCGCCGAAGTCGCGATCACCATCGACGACGGGCCCGATCCGCAGGTCACACCGGCCGTGCTGGATGCGCTCGATGCGCTCGGTGCACGCGCCACGTTCTTCTGCATTGCACAGCACGCGCAAGCCCACCCGCAGCTGTGCCGCCAGATCACCGCACGCGGCCACAGCGTGCAGAACCACAGCCTGCGCCATGCGCACACGTTCTCGTTGCTCGGCCCGCGCCGCATTGAACTTGAGGTGCTGCAGGCGCAAGACGTGCTTGCACAAATCACCGGCGAGCGCCCGCGGTTCTTTCGGGCGCCGGCCGGCTTGCGCAACCCTTTCCTCGCGCCGGTGCTGCACCGCCTCGGCCTGCAGCTCGTGAGCTGGACACGGCGCGGCTTCGATACCGTTCGCACCGACCCGGCCGATGTGCTGGCGCGCCTGACGAACCAGCTTGGCGCCGGCGACATCGTGCTGCTGCACGACGGCCATGCAGCACGCACCGCCAGCGGCCACGCCGTGCTGCTGGACGTGTTGCCGACGCTGGTGCGGCGCATCGAGGCGCTCGGCCTGCGCAGCGTCACGCTGCCGGAAGCGTTGAGTCGCAGCGCCCCGGTGCCGCGAGCGGTATGCGCGGCAGCGCCCGCATGACGCCGCTGCCCATCTCGGCCCACACGGCCACCACGGCCCTGGGCGCCGGCGTGGCACCGCTGCTCGCCGCGCTGCGCGACGAACGCAGCGGCCTCGCGCCGGTACGCTTCATGGCATCAACGCTGCCCACGTGGACGGGCGAGGTCGCAGGTGTCGACGACATCGCCTTGCCCGACGCCACCCTCGGGTTCGACTGCCGCAACAACCGGCTGGCCTGGCTCGGCCTGCGTCAGGACAACTTCATCGGCGCGGTCGAGCTGGCCAAGGCACGCTGGGGTGCGCACCGCGTGGCCGTGCTGCTGGGCACCAGCACCTCGGGCCTGCTGCAGACCGAGCTGGCCTATCGGCAGCGCGGTGAAGGCGGCGCGCTGCCCGCGAGCTTCGACTACGAGCGCACGCAGAACACGCAGTCGCTCGGCGCCTTCGTGGCGCAGGCGCTCGGGCTGCGCGGGCCGGCCTGGGTGGTGTCGACCGCGTGCTCGTCGAGCGCCAAGGTGTTCGGCAGTGCGGCGCGGCTGATCGAGGCCGGCCTGATCGACGCAGCCGTCGTCGGTGGGGTCGACAGCCTGTGCCTGACCACGCTGTACGGCTTCAACTCGCTGGAACTGCTGTCGGCCCAGATCTGCCGGCCGTGGGACGCTGCGCGCGACGGGCTGTCGATCGGCGAAGCGGCGGCGTTCGCGCTGGTCGAGCGCGCGAGCCAAGTCACAAACGCGGCACCGCAAGGCTGGCTGCTCGGCGTTGGCGAGAGCAACGACGGCTACCACATGAGCACCCCGCACCCCGAGGGCGCAGGCGCCATCGCAGCCATGCGCGCGGCACTGACTGATGCCGCGCTGCAGCCGGCCGACATCGGCTACATCAACCTGCACGGCACCGCCACACCGAGCAACGACGCGGCCGAAGACCGAGCGGTCAGCAGCGTGTTCGGTGGCGTGTTCGGCAATTCAACGCCGTGCAGTTCGACCAAAGGCGCGACCGGCCACACGCTGGGCGCGGCCGGCGCCGTCGAGGCCGTGATCTCGCTGCTGGCGCTGCAGCACGGCCTGCTGCCTGCCGGCTTGAACACGACGCGGCCCGACCCGGCCCTCACGCTCGACTACCTGCGCGCCAACCGGTACGGCCCGTTGCGCGCGGTGCTGTCGAACTCGTTCGGCTTCGGTGGCTCGAACGCCAGCCTGGTGTTCGGGGCGGCGGCATGACGGGCCTGCGCGTGTTCATCCAGGGCGTGGGTTTGCTCGGGCCCGGCCTTGCGTCCTGGGCGGCATCGCAAGACATGCTGACCGGCGCGCAGTCGTACCTCGCCAGCCCCACGCTGCTGCCACCGCCAGCACGCTTGCCGCCAGCCGAGCGCCGGCGTGCCGGTGCGGCCATCAAGCTCGCGCTGGCGGTGGCCGATGAAGCGGTGGCGCAGGCCGCGCTCGACCCGCAACACCTGGCCACCGTGTTCAGTTCGTCCAGCGGCGAAGGCACGCACTGCCATGCGCTGTGCGAGACCCTGGCCACGACAGCGCCGATGGTGTCGCCCACGCGCTTCACGAACTCGGTGCACAACGCCGCAGCTGGCTGCTGGCACATCGCCGTGGCGAGCCGCGCGCCATCGACCAGCCTGTGCGCGTTCGACGCCAGCTTCGCCGCCGGCCTGCTGGAAGCCGCGAGCCTGGTGCTGCACACGCAGGCACCGGTGCTGCTGGTGTGCAGCGACTCGCCCTACCCCGAGCCGCTGCACGCCAAGCGCAAGCTACCCGACCACTTCGGCGTGGCCCTGGTGCTTGCGCCCACGGCCTCTGCCGCATCGCTGGCAGCGCTGGTGATCGGTCTGACGGCGCCCACCGACAGGGCCTTGCCGACACCGTGCGACAACAGCCCGCTGGAAGCCCTGCGCGTGGCCATCCCGGCAGCGGCGGCACTGCCCTTGCTGCAAGCACTGGCGCGCGGTGCGGTGGCCCCCAACCCCACGCTCAAGCTTGCGCTTGCGCTGTCCGCAGGCGTGTGGCTCGCATTGCAACCCGTATTGCATGAAGCCTGAGCCGAGGGTTCGCAACGCCGAGCCGCGCGACGCTGCACGCCTGGCAGCGCTGGGCATGCAGGTGTGGCTTCACACCTATGCGACCGACGGCATTTCCGACACCGTCGCCCGCTACGCGCTCGGCGAGTTCACGCCCGAGAAGTTCGAGGCTTTGGTGGCGAGCGATGCCGCCCGCGTGCTCGTGGCCGAGCTGGCAGACCACCTCGTCGCCTGTGCTGTCGTGACCTTCGGGAATGCATGCCCGGTGCATCCCGCATCGACCACCGAACTGACCACACTCTATGTGCAGGCGCACTTCGCACGCCAAGGCATCGGCGCGCGCTTGCTTGACCATGCCGCCGCACTGGCGGTGGCGCGAAGCGGTGGCGGGTTGTGGCTCACGGTCAATGCGCAGAACCGCGCGGCCATTGCGTTCTATGCGCGGCACGGCTACGAGCGGGTAGGCACCGCATACTTCGACCTGGGCGGTGCACTGCACGAGAACCATGTGCTCATGGTCGTGAACGGCGCGATGAACAGCGCCAAGAACGGCACCACGAACGGCGCCCCAAACAGCACTTCATTGCGCCACCTCACCATGCCGCAGACCCTGGGCCACGACGCCATCGCCGCACTCATTCCGCACAGCGGTGCCATGTGCCTGCTCGACCGCCTGTGCGCGTGGGACCCGCAGCGCATCACATGCCGCGCCACCAACCACCGTGACGCAGCGCACCCCCTGCGCAGCGCCAGCGGCCTGCTGGCGCCGGTGGCCATCGAGTACGCCGCGCAAGCCATGGCGCTGCATGGCGCACTCATCGGCCAAGCCGCCGGCACCTCGGCCACGCCGGGCTACCTGGCGAGCGCGCGCAGCGTGCAACTGCAGGTGCTGCGGCTCGACGACCTGCCGCTGCAGGGCGATGCCGACGCGCGCGGCGAGCCCGACGAGTTGCACATCGAAGCCACGCGTCAGGCCGGCGATGCACGGCAGATCCTCTACGCTTTCCGCATCACCCACCAGGGCCGGCCGGTCGCCGAGGGCCGCGCGGCGGTGGTGCTCAACACGGCGCTTGCCGCCTGAACGCATGAACGACACACCGAATCCGCCCAAGCGCGCGCTCGTCACCGGCGCCAGCGGCGGCCTCGGCCGCGCGATTGCGCTTCGGCTCGCGGCCGACGGCCTGCACGTGATCGTGCATGCGAACAGCCGGCTCGATGCAGCCACGGCGCTGGCGGGCGAGATCAGCGCACAAGGCGGTCATGCCATGGCTGTCGCGTTCGACATCACCGACCGCGAAGCGACCCACGCCGCCATGGCCACGCTGCTGGCCGATGGGCCGATCCAGGTGCTCGTCAACAACGCCGGCGTGCATGCCGACGCCGCGTTCCCGGCGCTGCGTGAAGCGCAGTGGCACGACGTGATCGACGTGTCGCTGAACGGCTTCTTCAACGTCACGCAGCCGTTGACGATGCCGATGATCCGCACGCGCTGGGGCCGCATCATCAACATCAGTTCGGTCGCCGCGATCACCGGCAACCGCGGGCAGGTGAACTACGCCGCGGCGAAGGGCGCACTGAACAGCGCGACCAAGTCACTCGCCCTGGAGTTGGCCAGCCGGGGCATCACGGTCAACGCGGTCGCGCCGGGCTTGATCGATGCCGGCATGGCCGAGGGCTTCGACGCCGCGCTGATCGAGCGCATGGTGCCGATGAAACGTGCAGGCCGCGCCGACGAGGTTGCGGCACTGGTCGCGTTCCTCGCGTCGGCTGATGCCGGCTACATCAGCGGGCAGGTGATCTCGATCAACGGCGGGATGATCTGACGGCCGAAGCCGCCAACGCAGCGGCGGGCGCCACGGCGGCGCCGGTGAACGACGGGCCGAGCAACTCGGCCGTGGTCATGCCCCGGTTCACGTCCAGCCCGGTCAGGCGCCAGTCGTGCACCGCCAGACGAAACGGCTTCACGATGCGCTCGAAGAAGCGCGTCGGCCAGCGCACGCCGTGCAGGTCGATGAAGTCGAACGTCTCCACTTCCGCGACGGCACCGATGGTCGAGCCCAGGCCATCGAGCGTGAAGCGCACGCGGCGCATCAGCTTGTCGTCGCGGTCGATGAACAGCGCGACGCGGTCGCTGCCTGCCAGGCCGAGACCGGGCGCCAGCCGCAGGTAGATGATGTCGCACGCGTGCCCGTCCACGGTCTCGGTGCCGCCCAGCGCCACCGGCACCGCGCGGTCGGCCAGCCACATCGGCCCGAGCAGGAACAGGCTGTAGCCATCGACCACCAGCGCTGCAGCGGCGCGCGGCTCGGTGGCCAGCGCCTCTTCGCCGTTGAACCAGACGCGCACGTCGCCCGGGGTTGCGGCAGGGCTGCGCCGCACCACCTGCTTCGCGCCGCCCGTGCCCCGGTGCGCCTGCGCAACCAGGCCCTCGCGGGGCAGCAGGCGCTCTTGCGAGGCCTGGCGAAAGCGCTCGTCCACCAGCGCCGGTTGCAAGCGATTGATGAGCCCACGCCACTCACCCGAGTAGCTGATGCTCAGGTCTTGCAGTTGGCGCAGCGCGCCGATGCCATGGGCCTGTGCGCTCGCAGCCAGTAGCGCGGCGGCGGCGGCGCGGCCGCTCGCATCGACCGGCTCGAAGACGGCGGGCCAGGGAGAGGCGCAACCGGGCAGCGCCAGCAATGCCGGGGCGCCGAGCGCCCCGAGCAAGCGGCGCCGCTGTTGCTGCACTTGTTCCAGTGCGCGATCAAGGCGTTGCGAGGGTGAGGTCATGGGTGGCTTGCCGGTGTGCGTTGCGTCGGGGTGCATCATCCGCGAGACGAGGACGCGCTGGTCAAGCGCGCCTGAACGGCGGCTTGCCTGCGAGCCTGCGCCACACGAGCCACGGCAGGCGCAGCACGAACTCGGCCATCAGGCGAAGGTGCATCCAGGTCAGCAGCACGTTGTCGCGCCCGTAGCGGAAGTGCGAGACGCCGCCCTCCTCGGCCGTCAGGTACTTCACCGGCGCACCCAGGTTGATGGGCGTGACGCCGCGCCACGCGAGGCGCACGACGGCTTCGGTGTCGAAATCGAAGCGGCGCATCCACGGCTGGCCGTGCATCACGCCGATCAATGCCGCGATCGGGTAGACGCGAAAGCCGTAAAGCGAATCGTCGATGCCGGCACCCAGCGTTTCCAGGTTCGTCCACCAGTTCGACACACGCCGGCCGCGCACGCGCAACAGCGGCGCCGAGGCGTCGAATACCGGGCGGCCCAGCACCATCGAATCGGCACGTGCGAGCGAAGCGTGCATGAAGGTCGGGATCAGGTCGGCCGGGTGCTGGCCGTCGGCGTCCATCGTCAGCGCATGCGTGAACCCGGCATCGCACGCGGCCTGCAGGCCGTGCAGCACGGCAGCACCCTTGCCACTGTTGTGCGGCAGCACGAAGACGGTCACGCCCGAGTCGGCAGCGGCCATCTCAAGCAGGCCCCGGGTCGTGCCGTCGGTGCTGCCGTCGACCACCACCCACACCGGCGACCATTGCGCACGCGCGGCGCGCACGGTGGCGTACACGGTAGCGCCGGTGTCGAAGCTGGGGATCAGCACGAGGTGCGTCGTGCTCGGGCTCACGTTCGGGTTCGGGTTCGGGGTCGGGTTCGCGTTCAGGCTCGCGTTCGGGCTCGCGCCAATGCTCTCGATCGCGGCTGCATCGTTCATCGCGACAGTTCCCCCGCGAAGTAGGCTTCCAGGCGCTTCAACAAGCCTTGGTGGTCGGCTTCGGGGGCGAAGCGCTCACCGAGCCGGGCCCGGAAGACGACCGGAAACGCCGGCGCTCGCCAGATTGGCCAGCCCTTTCCGAGGTAGGGCGAATCGGTCTCGATGATGACGGTCTGGATCGGCACCTGCGCCATCTGTGCCATCAGCGTGATGCCAGGGCGAAACGGGTTGACCGGCGCCGCCATGGTGCGCGTGCCTTCAGGGAACAGCACCAGTTGCCCGCCCGCCTTCAGGTTGGCCACGGCGCTGCGGATCATGCCGCGCGGCGGCTCGTTGCGGATGTAGCGCGCCAGCCGGCAGGCCGCTCCGAGGAAGGGGTTGCGCATCAGGCTCGACCGCATGATGCAGATGCCGCGCGGCACCCGGGCGATGATGAGCAGGGCATCGAGCATGCTCGGGTGGTTGGCGGCAATGATGAGGCCGGCATCACGCTCGAGCACGTCGAGCGCGGTCGAGTCGATGCGCATCAGGCCGAGCCACTGGGCGCAGGTCCAGAAGCCCCGGTAGACCGACGACACCGCCGCGCGGCCGACCACGGTGCCGTGCTCGCGCGTCAGCAGCGGGTACAGCAGCAGCGCCACCATGTTCCAGGTCAGAGACATGGCCCCGAGGTGGATGAGCAGCACGTAGAACAGCACGCATTGCGCCAGGCGCTTCAGCGACGTCAAGCGCACCTCAATCGGCGCCCGGCACGGCTTCGTGCAACAGTGCGCGGGCCGGCCCATGGCGGCAGTGCCGGGCGCCTCATGCGGCGAGCCCGGCGGAAGGCGCGAAACCATGGGCTTCGATCTCGACCAGCAGCTCGGCACGGCACACGTCGGCGCGCACGTACAACGCCCCGCAAGCGGCCCTGCTTGCCGGCCCCATGTGGCGCTCGAATTGGTCGCGCACTACAGGCAGGTCTTCGGCGTGGCGGACGTAGATGGTGCAGGCCAGATCACCGGCATCGAACACAGCGCCGCTGCGGCGTGCGGCTTCGGTGCAGAGCGCGTCGATGTGGTCGAGCGTCTGCTGCGTCTGGCGCCGCACGTTGCCCACATGCACGCTGGCATGGCCGACGATGCTGGCGGTGCCGGAGATGAACAGAACATGCCGACCCCCGCCTGCGTCCGCCACGGCCGCGCGCGAGAATGTGGGGCTGGTCGGGCCGTAGTCGATGGGATAGTGGTACGCACTGACTTGCAGCGGGTTCTCGATGGCCAGTGGCGCGTTGCTGCCCGCAAGAAACTGCACGCGGAGCCCGCCCGCCGAGCTGCCTAGCGCACACGCTGAGGGCGCCCCGGAGAAGGCGCTGCACCGAGCGTCGATGAAGGCTCGCTGACGGCCGGCGTTGAACTGTCGGTAGCGCTCACCCAGGCCATCGTCAACGTTGATGTCGGGAACATAGTTCCACAGGCGAAGCAGGTGCGGGCACGTGCTGTCGGCGAGAACGTCAAACAGCGCGGCGTACGCTTGTTGCGCCGCAGGCTGAAGGCCGCCTTCGATGCACCGGTCATTGATCTCCACGCTGCCATGCAGCCACTGGCCGCTGGCGGCATAGCGCACGGGGCCGCGCTGCTGCACCGGGGCCAAGGCAGATGCGCACCATAGGTCGGCCACGGGCCCGCCCGGGTGCAGCAGTGGAAGGCTGGCATCGCCGGCGCTCAGTGTGCGAGCGCCCAGCGGGTAGAGCAGCGCGTGCGCCATGTCGGCACGCAGCCGGTGAAAGCCGAGCGTGGGAGCGGCGGCAACCCGCGGCCGCACGGCAACGGTCACGAGTTCAGCGCCCCGACGTCGCGGATGTTCACGCGCCGCCGCAGCCACGCGCGCCAGGTGCGCCCGAGCTTGCCGATCGAGACCAGGTAGTACACCGCCTTCATGATGCGGATGGCGCGCCAGATCGGCGTCTTGCCGTAGATGTCGCCGGCCAGCAGCGAGAGCAGTGCCTCCTTGACGCGCATGGGGTTCTGCGGCTCCATGAACAGCTCGCGCATGGTCGGGTTCGTGACGCGGTAGATGAACCACGAAAACTCGCGTGGCCCGAAGCGCACGCGTGCATCGAAGTGCTTGCGCAGCGCCGCCGCCCTGGACGGCATGTCGAGCGTGGCCTCGACCACCGGCATCGCTTCGAAGCCGCCCTGCATCGCGAGGAACACACCGCTCGAGAACACCGGGTCGATGAACGCATACGCGTCGCCGAGCATCAGGAAGCGCTCGCCGCTGCTGATGGCGCTGCTGTACGAGTAGTTGCCGGTGGCATGAACCTCGTCGGCCACGAGCGTGGCGCCCTCGAGCCGCTCCGCCAGGCCCTTGCACGACGCGATGGTGTCGTGAAAGAACTCGGCCATCGGCTTGCCGCCGCGCGACTTCAGGTAGTAGGGCCAGCACACCGCGCCGACGCTCGTCGTGCCGTCGGCCAGCGGAATGAACCAGAACCAGCCGTGCGCGAACCAGAAGATGGTGATGTTGCCTTCCATCTTCCCTTCAAGCCTTGTCGCGCCCGTGAAGTGGCCGTAGATCGCCGAGCTGTTGTGCCGCTCGTTCTTCTGCTTGCACTTGAAGTGATTGGCCAGCAGCGTGTCGCGCCCCGAGGCATCGACGAGAAAACGGGTGCGCCAGGTCTGCTTCGCGCCGTCGTCGAGTTCCACGTTCACGGTGGCACCGGCATCGTCGAATGCCACGTCGCGCACGCGGTAGCCTTCGAGGGTGCGCGCGCCCTTGCGCGCGGCGTTGCGGAACAGGATGTCGTCGAGGTCGGCGCGACGGACCTGCCAGGCATAGGGCATGGTCTTGTCCCAGGCCTCGGCGAACTCGACCGATGCGGGTTTCGGGTGGTCGGGCGAGACGAATTCGACGCCGTACTTCGGCATGCCGATGCGCTCGACCTGATCGCGCACGCCGAGCTTGTCGAACAGCGCCACGTTGGCCGGCAACAGCGACTCGCCGATGTGGAAACGCGGGTGGTGCGCCTTCTCCATCATGACCACGTCGCGCCCGCGCTCGGCGAGCAAGGCGCTGATCGTGGAGCCCGCCGGCCCGCCGCCGACGACGAGCACGTCGCAGTGGAAATCAGCCGCTGGGGGGGCACACTCGGGGGCCCGCGAGGTGTTCATGTGGCGATGGTCTGGCGGCTCAGGGACATCGCCCAATTCTATCGTCGGGCCTGCGGGGTCCGCCCGCTTGCTTGCTCGCTGGCAAGCTCACTCGCCGAGGTAGGCGGCGCGCACTTTCGGGTCGTTCAGCAGCTGCTTGGCATCACCGCTCATCGTGACTTCGCCCGAGTCCATCACGTAGCCGCGCGACGCCAGCTGCAGGGCGCGGCTCGCGTTCTGTTCGACCAGCAACACCGTCGTGCCGCGCTGGTGGATGTCGTTCACGACTTCAAAGATCTTGTCGACCATGATCGGCGACAGGCCCATCGAAGGCTCGTCCAGCAGCAGCACCTTGGGCTGCGCCATCAGCGCGCGGCCCATGGCGAGCATCTGCTGCTCACCACCGCTCATGGTGCCGGCGAGCTGGTTGCGGCGCTCTTTGAGGCGCGGGAAGATCGCGAACACCTTGTCGATGTCGGCCTCGATCTGGTTGTCGTTGCGGATGAACGCACCCATCTGCAGGTTCTCGGTGATCGTCATCCGGGTAAACGTACCGCGGCCTTCGGGCACCATCACCAGGCCCTGCTTGACCAGGTCCCACGGGCCCTGGCCCTTGATCGACTTGCCCATGTATTCGATGTCGCCGCCGGCCGCCGGCTGCGTGCCGGTCACGGCCTTCAGCGTGGTCGTCTTGCCGGCGCCGTTGGCGCCGATCAGGCTGACGAGCTCGCCTTCGTGCACTTCGAACGACACGCCCTTGACGGCCTGGATGCCGCCGTACGCGACCTTCAGCCCGGTCACCTTCAGCATTGTGTTTGCCATGTGCGCTCCCGACTCAGTGGTTCTTGTGGTCGGCGCCGAGGTAGGCCTCGATCACCTTCTCGTTTTTCTGCACCTCGGCGGCCGTGCCCTCGGCGATCTGCTTGCCGTAGTCGAGCACGGTGAGGCGGTCGCACAGGCCCATCACCAGCTTCACGTCGTGCTCGATGAGCAGGATGGTGCGGCCGTCTTTTCTGATCTGGTCGATCAGCTCGCGCAGCACGAGCTTTTCGCTCGCGTTCATGCCGGCGGCGGGCTCGTCGAGGGCGATGAGCTTCGGATCGGTGGCCAGCGCGCGTGCGATCTCGAGCCGGCGCTGGTCGCCGTAGCTGAGCGTGCGCGCCTTGTACTGCGCGAAGCGGCCGATGCCCACGTAGTCGAGCAGCTCTTGCGCGCGCGCCGAGATCGCGGCTTCTTCCGCCTTGAAGCCCGAGGTGCGGAACACCGCGCCGATCAGCCCGGAGCTCGTGCGCACATGGCGGCCGACCATCACGTTCTCGAGCGCAGTCATTTCGGCGAAAAGGCGAATGTTCTGGAACGTGCGCGCGATGCCTGCCTTGGCCACTTCGTGCACTGCCGTGGGCTGGTACGGCTTACCGCCAAGTTCGAAGCTGCCGGAGTCAGGTGTGTACAGACCGGTGAGCACGTTGAAGAAGGTCGTCTTGCCCGCGCCGTTCGGCCCGATCAGGCCGTAGACCTGCCCCTTCATGATGGTGATGCCGACGTCCGACAGCGCCTGCAGGCCGCCGAAACGCTTCGAGACGCCGCTGACCTTGAGAATGGTTTCAGTCATGTCGTGCGCTCCTCACTTCGCGGCCTGCGTGGGCACGGCAGCGGGCGCCGACTTGCCGTGCTCGGGCGAAGGCCACAGGCCGCGCGGGCGCGACAGCATGATGCCGATCATCGCCAGCGCGATCAGCAACTGGCGCAGGATGGACGCGTCGAGCCGCCCGTCGGTCATGGCCTGCAGCGGCCCGGCCACGTAGCGCAGCACCTCAGGCAAGGCCGAGAGCAGCAGTGCGCCGACGATCACGCCGGGCAGGTGGCCGATGCCGCCGAGCACCACCATCGCCACGATCATCACCGACTCTTGCAGGCTGAACGACTCGGGCGAGATGAAACCCTGGAAGCTCGCGAACATCGCGCCCGACACGCCGCCGAAGGTGGCGCCCATGCCGAACGCCAGCAGCTTCAGGTTGCGGGTGTTGATGCCCATGGCCTTGGCCGCGATCTCGTCTTCGCGGATCGCCATCCAGGCGCGGCCGATGCGGCTGCGCTCGAGCCGGTAGCAAACAACGATGCCGATCACCACCAGGATCAGGAACAGGTAGTAGTAGTTGACGACCTTCGGGAAGTCGAGCCCCATGAAGTGGCCGGTCTTGCCGAAGTGCACGCCGAACATCGAGATGTCGTCGATCTGCGCGATGCCCTTCGGGCCGTTGGTGATGTTGACCGGTGCGTCGAGGTTGTTCATGAACACGCGCACGATCTCGCCGAAGCCGAGCGTGACGATGGCGAGGTAGTCGCCCCGAAGCTTCAGCGTCGGCGCACCGAGCAACACGCCGGCGCCGCCGGCCAGCACGGCGCCGAGCGGAATGATCACCCACCACGGCGTGTGCAGCCCGTTGGGGAACATGGCGGCGATGGCCGGGAAGGTGTCGGTCAGCTGTGACGACGCCAGCAAGCCGAACATGTAGGCGCCGACCGCGTAGAACGCGACATAGCCCAGGTCGAGCAGGCCGGCAAAGCCCACCACGATGTTCAGGCCGAGCGCCAGCAGCACGTAGAGCAGCGCGATGTCGAGGATGCGAACCCACGCGTTGCCCCAGTCGAACAGGCCCGGGATGATCGGCAGGATCAGCAGGCCCAGGCCGCACAGCAGGAGGGTGGAGAGTTTGGTGTCTTTCATGTCGTGCTCCGTCGGGTGCTCAGGCGCGGTCCGCCACACGCTCGCCGAGCAGGCCCTGCGGGCGCAGCGTCAGCACGAGAATGAGCACGATGAAGGCGAAGATGTCCTGGTAGTTGCTGCCCAGCACACCGCCCGTGATGGCGCCGATGTAGCCGGCGCCGAGCGATTCGATCAGCCCCAGCAACACGCCGCCCAGCATGGCGCCGGCCAGGTTGCCGATGCCGCCGAACACCGCCGCCGTGAAGGCCTTCAGGCCGGGCAGGAAGCCCATGGTGTGCTGCACCGAGCCGTAGTTCGCCGCGTACATCACGCCGGCGAGTGCCGCGAGTGCCGCGCCGATGATGAAGGTGGCCGAGATCACGTCATCGGGCTTGACGCCCATCAGCCCGGCGACGCGCGGGTTTTCGGCGGTGGCACGCATCGCGCGGCCGAGCTTGGTCTTGTTGACCAGGTACATCAGGCCGCTGAGCGTGATGGCCGTGACCACGAGGATCATGATCTGCACGTTGTTGATGACGGCGCCGCCGATGTTGTACGGCTCGCTCGGCAGCAGGATCGGAAACGACTTGTAGTTCGGCTTCCAGATGATCATGGCGAGCGTCTGCAGCAGCAGGCTCATGCCCATCGCCGTGATCAGCGGCGCCAGGCGCGGGGCGTTGCGCAGCGGCCGGTAGGCGATTTTCTCGATGCTGTAGTTGAGCACGCAGCAGACCACCACGGCGGCCAGCAGCCCGATCAGCAACAGCACCCAGCCCGGCAGCCCGCTGCCCGCCAGCACGGTCACGACCGTCCAGCTCGTGAGCGCGCCCACCATCAGCACCTCGCCGTGCGCGAAGTTGATGAGGTTGATGATGCCGTAGACCATCGTGTAGCCCAGTGCGACCAGCGCGTAGACGCTGCCCAGCACCAGCCCGTTGATGATCTGCTGGATGAAGGTATCCATTCGTCGAAGCTCCTCGTTGACGTCGCACTGGCGGTAGCAATTTTCCGGCCACCGCCGTCTCTTCTGGCCACCGCCTTCTGCGCGGCTGGATTCTATGGAGCACGGCGAGGCGCCCCCGGCTCTGACTTCCCGGATGACAAGTGCCGGGTTTGCTGTCAGGCAGCGCGTCGGCTCAGCGCTTCCGCTCGGCGTCGTCGTTGCGTTCCCGCAGCGATTGCAGCTTCTCGCCGATGCGGATTTCCAACCCACGATCGACCGGCTTGTAGAACGTTTGAGGGGCCACGTCGTCGGGCCAGTAGCGCTCGCCGGCCGCGAAGCCGCCGGCCTCGTCGTGCGCGTAACGGTAGCCCTGGCCATGGCCCAAGCCCTTCATCAAGGCCGTGGGGGCATTGCGCAGGTGCATGGGCACCGCGCGCGTGCCGTCCTGGCGGACGAAGGCGCGGGCCGCGTTGTACGCTGCGTAAACCGCATTGCTTTTCGGCGCCACGGCCAGGTAGACCACCGCCTGCGCCAGCGCGAGTTCGCCCTCGGGCGTGCCCAGGCGCTCATAGGTTTCGGCGGCGTCGAGCGTCAGGCGCAGGGCACGCGGGTCGGCCAGGCCGATGTCTTCGCTGGCCATGCGCACGAGGCGGCGCACGGCATAGCGCGGGTCCACGCCGCCGTCGAGCATGCGCACGAACCAGTACAGCGCAGCGTCGGGGTCGCTGCCGCGCACCGCCTTCTGCAGCGCCGAGATGGTGTCGTAGAACTGGTCGCCGCCCTTGTCGTAGCGGCGCAGCTGCTCGCCGAGCGATTGCTCCAGCAACGGCTCGTCGATGGTGCTTGCAGCGCCGGCCATTCCCGCGAGGTTCTCGTAGGTGTTGAGCAGCCGGCGTGCGTCGCCGTCGGCATAGGCGATCAGCCTGTCGCGGGCCGCGTCGGTCAGCGCGGGCGCGTGCAGCACGCCCCGCGCACGCACCAGCAGCTCGGCCTGATCGGCAGCGGCCATCGACTTCAGCACATGCACCGTGGCACGCGACAGCAGGGCCGAGTTGACCTCGAACGACGGGTTCTCGGTAGTCGCGCCGATGAAGGTGAACAGGCCCGATTCGACGTGCGGCAGGAACGCATCCTGCTGCGACTTGTTGAAGCGGTGAACTTCGTCGACAAACAGCACCGTGCGCCGGCCTTGCGACAGCACCGACTGGGCACGCTCGACCGCTTCACGGATGTCTTTCACACCCCCGAGCACGGCCGAGATGGCGATGAACTGGGCATCGAACGCGTCGGCCATCAGGCGCGCGAGTGTGGTCTTGCCGGTGCCCGGTGGACCCCACAGGATCATCGAGTGGAGCCGGCCGGAATCGAACGCCACGCGCAGCGGTTTGCCCGCCCCGAGAAGGTGCTGCTGACCGATCACTTCATCGAGCGTCTTCGGGCGCAAGCGCTCCGCGAGCGGGGCTTGCGACACTTGTGGCGAAAGTGCGCTGTCGAGTAGGCCGGGCTGCGATGGCATGGCTTCGATTGTGGCAGCGCAGGGCACGCTGCTAGAGTCGGGTGCTCTGCTTCGGCCCGAGTCCGACCATGCGAAGAATCATCAAGTGGCTGGCGGTCACACTGTTGCTCGTGCTGGTGATTGCGACCGCGCTGTTCGTCAACGTGTGGTACTTCAAGCCGATCGTGATCGATGCGTTCTACGCGCGAATGTTCGCGAAGTTCGCGCTGGAACGGCCGCAAATGCTGAGTGCCCTGCGCGCCCTGCCCGCCTGGGCCGATTTCTACAGCGCGACGCTCGACGATGCATCGCCCGCCCAGGACGAACATGACGCCGCGTCGGTGGCGGACAACCTGGCGACACTGCACCGCTACGACCGCAACACGCTTGATCGTGAGGGGCGCCTGTCCTACGACACGCTCGAGTACTTCCTGCGGTCGGAGACCGAAGGCGACACCTGGCGCCTGGCAGGCTTTCCGGTCACGCAGCTCGGCGGCATCCACACCGACTTGCCGAACCTGATGGTGCAGGTTCACCAGGTCAACAGCGCCAGCGACGCGCGCGACTACGTGGCCCGCCTGAATGCCTTCCCGCGCAAGTTCGACCAGACCCTGGCGAACATGGCGCTGCGCGAAGGCCGGGGCTTCGTGCCGCCGCGCTTCGCGGTCGACAAGGCGCTTGCGCAGATGCAGGTGTTCGTCGCTCAACCCGCCCGCGACAACATGCTCTACCTCGACCTGAAGCACAAGCTGGAGAAGCTGGCGCCCGGCGCGCTGGACGCCGCCGCGCGCGACGGCCTGCTGCTGCAGGCCGAAGCCGCGATCAACCGAAGCGTGATCCCCGCCTACCGCAGGCTGATCGACCACATGACTGCGCTTGCGCCGAAGGCGCAGGGCAACGACGGCGCCTGGCACCTGCCCGACGGCGACACCTACTACGCCTGGTGCGTGCGCAGCCACACGACCACCGACCTCACGCCTGGGCAGGTGCATGCGTTGGGCCTGGCCGAAGTGGAACGCGTGGGCGCGGAGATCGACGCGATCCTGAAGGCGCAGGGGCGAAGCGTTGGCAGCGTGGGCGCGCGGCTGCTGGCGCTGGCGCACGAGCCGGCGCAACTGTTCCCGAACACCGACGATGGGCGGCAGGCCATGCTGGCGCGCTTCCAGGCCATCCTCGACGAGGTGAACGCCGGGCTCGGCGCGGCATTCGACGTGCGGCCGAAGCTCGGTGTCGAGGTGCGGCGCGTGCCGGCGTTCAGCGAGCAAGGTGCGCCCGAGGCGTACTACCAGGACGGCTCGATCGACGGCACGCGCCCTGGCGTGTTCTACGTGAACTTGCGCGACACCAACCTGATCGCCAAGTACGCGATGCGCACGCTGGCCTACCACGAGGGCATACCGGGCCACCACTTCCAGGTCACAGTTGCGCAGCAGTTGGAAGGCGTGCCGTTCTTCCGCAAGATCATCCCGTTCACCGCCTACATCGAAGGGTGGGCGCTGTATGCGGAGCGCCTCGCGTTCGAGCTGGGCTTCGAGCGCGACCCGCTCGACAACCTCGGCCGGCTGCGCGACGAGATGTTCCGCGCGGCACGGCTGGTGGTGGACACCGGCATCCATGCGAAGCACTGGACTCGCGAGCAGGCCGTGGCCTACATGATCGACAAGACCGGGTTCGACGAGCCCTCGGTCGTGACCGAGATCGAGCGCTACATCGTGGACCCGGGCCAGGCGCTGGCGTACAAGGTCGGCATGCTCAAGATTCTTTCGTTGCGCGAGAAGGCACGCGCATCACTGGGCGCCAAGTTCGACCTGGCCCAGTTCCACAACCAGGTGCTGACGCACGGCGCGCTGCCGCTGGTGCTGCTGGAGCGTGTGATCGACGACTGGATCGCCGAGCGCAGCGCGGCGAATTGAAGCGCCGCGTAGAACCGAGCCACCGAGCCGCCGCGGCGCACGCTACTGCTCGATCACGTCGGCGCCGGCCGGCGGCGTGAAGCGGAAGGCGTCCGGCGCGAAGTTGATGCCAGTCGCGAGCTGGCTGAAGTTGAGCACGGAGTGCTGGCCGAACGCGTCGTGAATGTCGAGCACCGCCAGGTCCTTGCCCTTGAAGCCGAGTGCCACCGACTTGAACGCGCCGTCTTGTCTCTTCGGGGTGGCCTGGGCCCAGTCGAGGCCGTCCTTCATGGGCAGCGCCGCGAGGTCGAAGTCCTTGTCGAGAGCACCGCCGGTCAGCAGCGCAGCGGGCGTGGCGCCGAGAGCCGAGGAGAACTTGCGCGAACTGGCCTGATTCAGGTCGGCGTCATAGATCCAGACTTTCTGCCCATCGCCAACGATCAGTTGCTCGAACGGCTTGGCGTACGCAAAGCGGAAGCGGTTCGGCCGCGCGAACTCGAACGTGCCGCTCGACGACTTCTTCTTTGCGCCGTCGGGTGAGGTGACTGTCTGCGTGAACTGGGCGCGGCCGGTCTTCACGTCGCGGATGAACTCGCGCAGCGTGTCGACCGCATCGGCGCGGGCTGCAACGCTGGCGGTCATCAGGCACAACGAAAGCAACGAAACGAGGGTCTTCTTCATTCAGAGCGGCTCGGGACCATCAGGTCGCGGTTGCCGTTGGTGGACATGCTCGATACGAGGCCCGATTTCTCCATTTGTTCCAGCAGCCGGGCAGCGCGGTTGTAACCAATGCGCAAGTGGCGCTGAACCAGCGAGATCGACGCGCGCTTGTGCTGCAGCACGATGGCAACTGCCTGGTCGTACATCGCGTCGCTTTCACCGCCGCCCATCACACCGCCTTCGCTGCTGAGCACGTCGCCGCTTTCGCCGTCGAGCGTGCCGCCTTCGAGAATGCCCTCGATGTAGTTCGGGTCGCCCTGGCTCTTCAGGTAGCTGACGACGCGGTGCACTTCATCGTCGCTCACGAAGGCCCCGTGCACGCGGATCGGCAAGCCCGTGCCCGACGGCATGTAGAGCATGTCGCCCATGCCGAGCAGGGCCTCGGCGCCCATCTGGTCGAGGATGGTGCGGCTGTCGATCTTGCTGCTGACCTGGAACGAGAGGCGCGTCGGGATGTTCGCCTTGATGAGCCCGGTGATCACGTCAACGCTCGGCCGCTGGGTTGCCAGGATCAGGTGAATGCCGCAGGCGCGCGCCTTCTGCGCGAGGCGGGCGATCAGTTCTTCGATCTTCTTGCCGACGACCATCATCAAGTCGGCCAATTCATCGATCACGATCACGATGAAGGGCAGCCGTTCCAGCGGCTCGGGCGCTTCGGGCGTCAGGCTGAACGGGTTCGGGATCAGCTCACCGCGCTCCTTCGCCTCGTCGAGCTTCTTGTTGTAGCTGGCCAGGCCGCGCACGCCCATCTTGCTCATCAACTTGTAGCGGCGCTCCATTTCGCCCACGCCCCAGTTCAGCGCGTTGGCGGCCTGCTTCATGTCGGTGACGACTGGGCACAGCAGGTGCGGTATGCCTTCGTAGACGCTCATCTCGAGCATCTTCGGGTCGATGAGAATGAGCCGCACATCGCGCGCCTCGGCCTTGTAGAGCAGGCTCAGGATCATCGCGTTGATACCCACCGACTTGCCCGATCCGGTGGTGCCCGCCACCAGGCAGTGCGGCATCTTCTGCAGGTCGGCGACCACCGGGTTGCCGACGATGTCCTTGCCGAGGCCCATGGTGAGCTGCGACGACGCGTCGTTGTAGATCTGCGAACCCAGAATCTCCGACAGGCTGATGGTCTGGCGCTTCGGGTTCGGCAGCTCCAGCGCCATGGTCGTCTTGCCGGGGATCGTCTCGACCACGCGGATGCTGACGAGGCTCAGCGAACGCGCCAGATCTTTCGCGAGGTTCAGCACCTGCGCGCCTTTCACGCCGGTGGCGGGCTCGATCTCGTAGCGCGTGATCACCGGGCCGGGCGAGGCGGCCACCACGCGCACCTCGACGCCGAAGTCCTTTAACTTCTTCTCGATCAGCCTTGAGGTCATCTCGAGTGTTTCGGCCGTCACGCTTTCGGTGCGCACGGGTGCGGTGTCGAGCAGGTCGACCTGGGGGAGCTTGGTGTCGACCAATTCGGCGAAGAGCGGCTTTTGGCGCTCCTTGACGACGCGTGAGCTCTTGGGCACGTCGATCACTGCAGCCTCGATCACGATGGGCAAGTGGTCGACGTGGTGCTGCTGCTCTTCCTCGACGACGATCTTGCGCTCGCGCAATGCCTGCTCGCCGACGCGCTCGTCTTCAGCGCGCTCGGTGCGCAGCGCGCGCTGTTCGCGCCACGACTCGACCCACGCGCCAATGCCCTCGGCCCAGCGCAACCAGGAAAAGCGCAACGCGAGCGCCGAGCCCGCCACGAGTGCTGCGATCCACAGCACGCCGGAGCCGGCGAAGCCGAGCAGCTTCATGCTCGCCGCTCCGAGCGTGTAGCCCAGTGCACCTCCGGCATGGCCGCCCGCGACCAGCGCTTCCCATTGGTACAGGCGGGTCCATTCGAGCGATGCACTGGCCGACAGCAGCAAGGCCAGACCGACCCACCCAAGCCAGGCCGGCCGCGCCGAAGACCCCATCACCAGCCCGGCCGGCTGCTCGCTGCGCAGCACGTCGGCCAGCGCGCCGAGCCAGGCACGCAAGCCCGCCGCGACGGCCCACCAAGCCGAGTAGCCGAAGATGAAGTAGGCGACATCGGAGAACCACGCCCCGAGCAGGCCAGCCTTGTTCAGCGGCAGCGCGACGGCGCCAGAGGTCGAGAATGCGGGGTCGCCCGCATGGTGCGTGGCCAGCGCCAGCACCGCCAACAGCCACAGCACGCCGGTAGTCAACAGGGCGAGTTGGGTGCGCCAGCCGGGGCTCGGGTGCGGCGCCGCGCTCCCCCCACGTGTGTCACGCGCGTCACGCTGATAGATGCCCGCGGAAGAGTGCGCGGGCAGCGGAACCGAACCGTCGGAGCGCAGGGAGCCGAGTGGAAACGTCATGCCGCGATTGTGGGCTATCGGGAGCCACAAAGTGCCCGGCGCGCCGGCGCAGGCCGGGCGCGAAGCCGCTTCCTCAGCTCGGCGTGAGCTGTTCCTTGATGACGACCGAGCCGTTCTCTTGCGTCTCGATCATGCCGCGCTCTTCCAGGTCTTTCATGACGCGGCTGACCATCTCGCGGGAGGCACCGACAACCTTGGCCAGGTCCTGGCGCGAGACCTTGTTGCGGATCACTTTCTTGTCGCCTTCCATCTCGGCCATGTCGAGCAGCGTGCGGGCCACGCGGCCGTACACGTCGAGCAGTGCGAGCGATTCGATCTGGCGGTCGGCGCTGCGCAGGCGCTGCACCAGGCCCCGCATGATGGCGTACGACAGGCTGGAGTTCTCCGGCAGGCAACGCGCGAACTCGGCGCGACCGAGGATCAGCATGTCGGTCTGCACTTCGGCCCGCACGGTCGCGGAATGCGGCTCGTTGTCGATCAGGCTCATCTCGCCCACGTAGTCGCCAGGTTGCAGCACGGCCAGAATGACTTCACGCCCGCGCGAATCGGCCGTCAGCACACGGGCCCGGCCGGTCAACAGAATGAACAGGGCGTTCGACTTCTTGTTGTGTTCCACCACGATCTCGCCACGCCGAAAGCGCCGTTTCACCACGCTGTCTGCGATGCCCTGCGCCTGATCGTTTGTCAGCAACGAAAACAGCGGCACGCGCCGGATGAGGTCGAGGTTGGAAAGCATTGCCATGTGGAACTGCCCTTTCGTGGCGTAGGTGTCGGCCCGGTGTGCCCAGCGCATGCGCTTTGTCTAGATCGCCTGCGGGTGCTGCTTGAAACCCGGCTATTGTCACCATTAAGCGGTTCAACGCCAGCAGGGGTCGCCCCCATGTCAGACTCTCGCGTCGACTTGCATTCGCCTTGCATTTGCCGTGCGGGGCACCGTTCCAATTCATCCCACTGATCGCCATGACTCAACCCACCTCCCACGCCCGCGTGCTGATCCTCGGTTCCGGCCCGGCCGGCTACACCGCTGCGGTGTACGCGGCACGCGCCAACCTGTCACCCATGCTCATCACCGGTATCGCCCAGGGCGGCCAGTTGATGACCACCACCGACGTCGACAACTGGCCCGCCGATGTCGACGGCGTGATGGGCCCGGCCCTGATGGAGCGGTTTCAAAAGCATGCCGAGCGCTTCAACACGAAGATCGTCTTCGACCACATCAACCTGGTCGATCTGAGCCGGCGGCCGTTCACTCTGACCGGCGATTCAGGCCAGTACACCTGCGACGCGTTGATCATTGCGACCGGCGCGTCGGCCAAGTACATCGGCCTGCCTTCCGAAGAGGCATTCATGGGCCGGGGGGTGAGCGGCTGCGCCACCTGCGACGGCTTCTTCTATCGCGGGCAGGAGGTCTGCGTCGTCGGCGGGGGCAACACCGCCGTCGAAGAGGCGCTTTACCTGTCGAACATCGCTTCCAAGGTTCACTTGATCCACCGCCGCGACAAGTTCCGCGCCGAGGCCATCCTGGTGGACAAGCTGCATGCCAAGGTGGCCGAGGGCAAGATGCAGTTGCACTTGTGGAACACGCTCGACGAGGTGCTGGGCGACGCTTCGGGCGTGACCGGTGTGCGCCTTCAAAGCACACAAGGGGGTGGCACATCGGAGCTGAAGCTGACCGGCTGCTTCATCGCGATCGGCCACCAGCCGAACACCGACATCTTCAAGGGCCAGGTCGAGATGAAGGACGGCTACATCCTGACCAAGAGCGGCTTGGCCGGCATGGCCACGATGACCAGCGTGCCCGGCGTTTTCGCGGCCGGCGACGTGCAGGATCATGTGTATCGCCAAGCCATCACCAGCGCCGGCACCGGCTGCATGGCCGCACTCGACGCGCAACGTTTCCTCGAACAGTGACCGGTCAACTGCCGGCGAACAGCGGCATTTGTCGGGCTATAATCGTGGTCTTTGCCGGAATTCCCGGTCAGCAATTTACGGGGGAGCGTCATGGCACGCGTCTGTCAAGTCACGGGTAAGCGCCCGATGGTCGGGAACAATGTTTCCCACGCCAACAACAAAACCACGCGTCGTTTCCTGCCGAACCTGCACTACCGCCGGTTCTGGATGGAAACCGAGAATCGCTGGGTGCGCCTGCGCATCTCGAACGCGGCGTTGCGCCTGATCGACAAGGTCGGCATCGAGCAAGTGGTGGCCGACCTGCGCAAGCGCGGCGAAATCTGAACACGAGGAGCTGATCATGGCAAAAGGTGGACGCGAAAAGATCAAGCTGGAATCCAGCGCTGGTACGGGTCATTTCTACACGACCGACAAGAACAAGAAGACCACTCCGGAAAAGCTGGAGATGATGAAGTTCGACCCGAAGGCACGCAAGCACGTGACCTACAAGGAAATGAAGCTGAAGTAAGCGCGTCGAAGCCGGGCGAAAGCCACGGCCGGACGAACAGAAGCCGCCCTCGAGGCGGCTTTTTTACGTTCGCAGCATGCAGGATCTTTGACAGAAGATCCTCAGAAACAGAAAAGGGCCGCAGCGCGGCCCTTTTTGACATCGGGGCGTTGCTGCCTATGCGCGGACGGCGCGCAGCTTCAAAGAAAACTCTTGCAGTGCGGCGATGCCGCTGTCTTCAGCCTTCTTGCACCAGACCTGCAGGTCGGCTACCAGCTGCTCGGCCGACACATTGGTGCGCGTCCAGAGCGAACGAAGCTCTTCGCGCATGGCCACCAGCTTCTCGAGGCGCGGGCTGTGCTGCACAGCTGAAGCGACCTGCGCCTTGAGCGCCACCGGAATCTGCTCTGCGTCGCGGTGCAACCAGCGCTTGGCCAATTGCATGTCGGCCAACTTGCTGGCGCTGGCGGCCCCCTCGCCCTTGAGGCGCACCACTTCGGCATGGCTGGCGTGGCGCAGGCTGCGTGCGTACTTGGCCATGACCTCGTAGCGGTTGGCAATGATGGCCTCGAGGGTCTTGTCGTCGGCCACCGGCTTGACTTCGCCGAGCTTGAGCAGCGGCACGGTCTTGCGCACCTTCGCGAGGCCGACCATTTCCATGCCGCGGATGTAGGCCCAGCCCACGTCGAACTCATACGGCTTCACCGAGAAGCGCGCTGACGTCGGGTAGGTGTGGTGGTTGTTGTGCAACTCTTCACCGCCAATCAGGATGCCCCACGGCGTGACGTTGCGCGATGCGTCCGGTGCTTCGAAATTGCGGTAGCCCCACCAGTGTCCGATGCAGTTGATGATGCCCGTGGCCATGATGGGGATCCAGAGCATCTGCACCGCCCAGACCGTGGCGCCGATGGCACCGAACAGGCCCAGGTCGAGCAGGAGCATCACGCCCACGCCCTGCCAGCTGTAGCGGGTGTACAGGTTCCGCTCGATCCAGTCGTCAGGCGTGCCCAGGCCGTACTTCGAAATCGTTTCGGGAATTTTCGACTCGGTGCGGTACAGCTCGACGCCGGTCAGCAACAAGGCCTTGATGCCGCGCGTCTGCGGGCTGTGCGGGTCTTCTTCGGTCTCGCACTTGGCGTGGTGCTTGCGGTGCACCGCGACGAACTCCTTCGTGACCATGCCCGTGGTCAACCACAGCCAGAACCGGAAGAAATGCGACGGCAGGCCGTGCAGGTCGAGCGCACGGTGCGCCTGGGCGCGGTGCAGGAAAATGGTCACACCCGAGATGGTGATGTGCGTGACCACCAGCGTAAACAGCGTGACTTGCCACCAGGTCGCATCGACCAGCCCATGGGCCAGCAGGTTGACCAGCGAATCCCAAACCAACGTCAGCGAATCCATGAAGTCCTTTGCACCCGCGCGAAAAGCAGGCACTCGATTGTAATTGACAGGCCCGTGATCAAGCCCGGAACTGGCTGGTGCCCTGCCTCTAGTTCAGGTCAGATGACACCGGCGTGGCGGGAATCAAGAAAAACCTTGCGGATCGATGGCCGGCACGTCAGCGCCGTTCCCACACCGCCGCAAAAAAACCATCGGTGGCGTGCACGTGGGGCCACAGCCGCAGGTAGTCGCCGCGCACCAATGAATCGGGTTCGATCACGTGCGCCTTGGCGAGCGCTTCGGAGGCCGGCATGACCTTGAAGTCGGCCGAGCGATCCGCTGTGAAAGCCTGCGCGATGCCTTCGTTCTCGACGTCGAGCAGGCTGCACGTGGCATAGACCAGGCGGCCGCCGGGTTTGAGCAGCCGGGCCGCGCTGGCCAGGATGGCCGCCTGCTTGACCTGCAACTCGGCCACCGATTGCGGCGTTTGCCGCCACTTCAGGTCGGGGTTGCGGCGCAGGGTGCCCAGGCCCGAACACGGTGCATCGACCAGCACGCGGTCGAGCTTGCCGGCCAGCCGCTTGATGCGCTCGTCGCGCTCGTGGGCAATTTGCGCCGGGAACACGTTCGACAGGCCACTGCGCGCCAACCTCGGCTTGAGCGACGCCAGCCGGTGGCCCGAGGTGTCGAACGCGTACAGCCGCCCGGTGTTGCGCATCTCGGCGCCGAGTGCCAGCGTCTTGCCGCCCGCGCCGGCGCAGAAGTCCATCACCATCTCGCCGCGCTTGGCGCCGACCATCAACGCGAGCAGCTGGCTGCCTTCGTCCTGTACCTCGACGTCGCCGCGCATGAACACGTCGAGTTTGTGCAGTGCGGGCTTGCCCTGGATACGCAGGCCCAGCGGCGAATGCGGCGTGGGCTGGGCGTCGATGCCCTCGGCCTTGAAGGCAGCCATCGCCTCTTCGCGCTTGACCTTGAAGGTGTTGACCCGCAGGTCCAGCGGCGCGGGCGCGTTGATGCTCGCAACCAGTGGCCAGAACTGATCGCCCAGGGCAGCCTGCAAGGTCGTCGCCAGCCACTCCGGCAGGTTGTGGCGCAGCTTCTCGGGCAGCGCCGTGCGGTCCACCTGGCTGACCTGCGCGAGCCATTGCTGCTCGGTATCGGTCAAGGCCGCGCGCAAGAAGCCCTCGTTGCCCTGCCATGCCAGGATGGCGAGGCGCCGCTCCAGCTCGCCCTTGCCGGACTGGGCCAAGTGCTGGTACAGCAGCCGTTCGCGGAGCACGGTGTATGTCGTCTCGGCCAGCGACTGGCGTTCGCGCGTGCCGAGCGTGCGGTGCTGGCGGAAGAAGTCGGACACCACGCCGTCGGCGGGGTGTTGGAACTGCATCACGCGGTGGATGAGTTCAGTCGTCAGCTCTAACAGGGCGTTCGGGTGCATCGCAGGATTATCCTTGGCCGATGAACGATGACGACCTGCCCGCCCTGCCCGCTACAAAGCTCGGCCATTACCGCCACTACAAGGGCGGGGCGTACGAGGTGATCGGCGTGGCGCGCCACAGCGAGACGCACGAACCGCTGGTCGTCTACCGCCCGCTTTACAACGCGAGCGGCTGGTGGGTTCGGCCCCACGCCATGTTCTTCGAGACGGTGCTGATCGACGGTGTGCCGCAGCCGCGGTTCGCACCCGAGCCGCACGCGTGAAGGCATCTTTTGCCCACCTCCGGGCGCACCCCCACCTGGTCGGCGCGGGCGTGGCCGGCCTGCTGGTCGGGCTGGCCGCACCGGGCAACCACGGCGCCGTCGCGCGCAGCCTGCTCGGTTGGAACGTCGGCGTTTGGCTCTACTTGATCTGGACCGGCTGGACCATGACACAGTCAAACCACGAACGGCTCGAACGCGTGGCCCGCGCGCAGGCCGAAGGGGCGGGTACAGTGCTCGCCATCGTGGCACTGGCGGCAGTTGCGAGCTTCGGCGCGATCGTCACCGAACTCGCCAACATCAAGGGGGCGGCGCCGCGTCTCGCGCTGACTCACGTGCTCTACGTGCTGAGCACGGTCGTGGGCTCGTGGGTTCTGCTGCCGACCCTGTTCTCGTTGAAGTACGCGAGCCTCTATCACGTGAGTGCCAACGACGGTGGCGGGCTGAAGTTCCCGGACGAGAGTGACGACTTCGAGCCCGACTACAGCGACTTTCTCTACTTCTCATTCACCATCGCGGTCGCATCGCAAACGTCTGACGTGCTGGTGACCAACCGCGCGGTGCGCCGTGTCGTGCTGCTGCAATCGGTGCTGTCGTTCGTGTTCAACACGACCATCCTCGCGTTCACCATCAACATGGCGGCAAGCCTGTTCTGACGCTTCGGATCAGAGCAGGTGCTGTGGCTCGCCATGCCTGTGAACGACCAGGCCGTCGCGCAGCAGCAACTCGTCGTGCACCAACCAGCGCAGCGCTCGGGGATACAGCAGGTGCTCCCGGGCCAACACGCGGGCCGACAGCAACGCCGGCGTATCGCCTGGCAACACCGGCACCACGGCCTGCGCAATGATCGGGCCGTGGTCGAGCGCGGGCGTCACGAAGTGCACCGTGGCGCCGGCCACCTTGCAGCCCGCCTCGATGGCGCGGCGGTGCGTGTGCAGCCCGGTGAACGCCGGCAGCAACGAGGGGTGGACGTTGACCATTCGACCCGCGTAAGGCGCCACGAACGCGTCACCCAGGATGCGCATGAATCCGCACAGCGCCACCACATCGGGCGCGAAGCCATCGACGACCCGCGCCAACTCCGCATCGAACCCATCACGCGTCGCATGCGCCGTGTGGTCCACCACAGCGGTGGTAATGCCGTGCTCGCGCGCATGGGCCAGGCCGGCGGCATCGGCCCGGTTGCTGACCACCGCTGCCACCGTCGCAGCCCAGCGCTCTGCCGCACATGCTTGCACGATCGCCTGCATGTTCGTGCCCAGGCCGGAGATCAGGATGACGATGCGTTTCATGCGGCGCGCAGTGTAGCCGCCGAAGGGTGTTGAAGAAGCGCGCACCTACAATCGCGACCCTATGAACGATGCTCCGAACACCCCCCTGAACACCACCCCGAAGCCGCGCCAGCGTGTGCTCTCCGGCATGCGCCCCACGGGCGCACTGCACCTCGGCCACTACCACGGCGCGCTGAAGAACTGGGTGCGCATGCAGGGCGAGTACGAGTGCTTCTACTTCGTGGCCGACTGGCACGCCCTGACCACTCACTATGAAGAGCGCAGCGTGATGGAGCGCTATGTGTACGACATGGTGATCGACTGGCTTGCCGCCGGCGTCGACCCCGAGCGCGCCACCATCTTCATCCAGAGCCGCCTGCCCGAGCACGCCGAGTTGTTCACGCTGCTCGCGATGGGCACGCCGCTGGGCTGGCTGGAGCGCGTGCCGACCTACAAGGACCAGATCGAAAAGTTGAAAGACCGTGACCTCGCGACCTACGGCTTCCTGGGCTACCCCTTGCTGCAGGCAGCCGACATCCTGATCTACAAGGCCGCGTTCGTGCCGGTCGGCGAAGACCAGTCCTCGCACGTGGAACTGACCCGCGAAGTGGCGCGCCGCTTCAACCACCTGTACGGCCGCGAGGCCGACTTCGACACACTGGCGCAAGCCGCCGTGAAGAAGATGAGCAAGGCCGACGCGAAGGCCTTCGAGGCCGGCCGCAAAGACTTTCAACAGTCCGGCGGTGAAGAGCTGCTGGCACGCACGCGCGCCCTGATCGACGGCAGCGGCGCCCTCAGCGCCGCCGACCGCGAGCGCCTGGAAGGTTACCTGCGCGGCACCGGCAAGGCCATCCTGCACGAGCCGCAAGCACTGCACACCGAGGTGCGCAAGCTCCCCGGCCTGGACGGCGCGAAGATGAGCAAGAGCTACGGCAACGCCATTGCGATGCGCGAAGAACCCGCCGAGGTCGAACGCAAGATCAGGCGCATGCCGACCGACCCGAAGCGCGTGCGCCGCACCGACCCGGGCAACCCCGAGGACTGCCCGGTGTGGCAGTTCCACCAGGTCTACTCCGACGTGCCGACGAAGGAATGGGTGGTCACCGGTTGCACCACCGCCGGCATCGGCTGCCTGGAGTGCAAACAGCCGGTGATCGACGCCATCCAGCGCGAGCAGGCGCCGTGGCGCGAACGCGCCGAGAAGTACCTCAGCAACCCGAAGCAGGTGCACTGGATCCTGGAGGTGGGCACCGAGCGCGCCCGCACCGTGGCGCGCGAGACCATGCGCGAGGTGCGCTCGGCGATGGGCCTGAGCTACTGAGGTCTCGGCTGCCCCGAGCCCGGAGCGCGAACGCGCGGTGTCAAAGACGCGCCGGCTTCGGCGCCTGCAGCGCCTCGGCAACCGCTTGCGCACTGAACCCGACGAGGCGCTTGCCGCGCACCACCAGCACCGGCGTGCCCGGTGCCATCAGCGCGTTGTAGGCCGCGGCGCAGCGCGCGTCGCGTTCGATTTCGCACTCGCTGAATGGCACCTTGTTTGCGTTGAACCACTCGCGCGCCTGGGCGCAGTACACGCAGGTCACCGACGCGATCATGTGGATGTCACCCGGCTTCGCCTCGGCCGCCACCACCGCGCCGAGCCGCGCCTTCGACCAGCCTGTCAGTGCCTGCATGGCCGCCGCTGCGCACAACACGATCACGATCAGCACCAGGGTGCTGGACCGCCGGGCCGGGCTGGCGCGCATCACCACATCACACTCTCAGATCGCGGCCGTCACGACCATCTCGACCTTCCACTCCGGCCGCGCCAGGTTGGCCTGCACGGTGGCACGTGGTGGCGCGTCGCCGGGGGCGAGCCAGTCTTCCCAGACCTCGTTCATTGCCGGGAAGTCGGCCAGGTCCTTGATGAAGATCTGGCACATCAGGATGTGCGCGTTGTCGGTGCCGGCCTCGTGCAGCAGCTTGTCGATGGCGGCCAGCACCTGCGCGGTCTGGCCCTTGATGTCTTGCGTGGCGTCGGCCGCCACCTGGCCGGCGAGATAGACCGTGCCGTTGTAGATCGTCATCTCGGAAAGTCGGTCACCGACGTGGAACCGGCGCAGGCCTTGAGTCATTGTTTCGCTCCGTGTTTGGTTGAATGCCTGGATTGAGTATCGGGTGCGCGTTTCGGCGCGTGTTTGGCTGCATGCGTGTGCGCCGCCACCGCCTTCTGGCCGAGCTTGCTCTCGGTGCCCTTGAGCAACTTCTGAATGTTGGCACTGTGGCGCCACACCAGCAGCAGGCCCATGGCCGCAACGGTCAGCGCCAATGGCCCGCCGCCCCAGATCAGCAGTTGATAGAACGGCGCGAACACCGCCGCCACGATGGCCGCGAGCGACGAGTAGCGGAAGAACGCCGCGATGACGACCCAGGTCACGAGCGTGGCCAGCCCGAGCCACGGGTTGACACCCATCAGCACGCCGGCCGCCGTGGCCACTCCCTTGCCGCCTTTGAAGCCGAAAAACACCGGCCACAGGTGGCCGAGGAACGCTGCCAAGCCGACCATCGCGATGGTGCCCTCACCCAGCCCGAAACGCGGCCCGTAGACCACCGCCAGCAGCACCGGCACATAGCCCTTCAGCGCGTCGAGCAACAGCGTGGCCACCGCAGCGGCCTTGTTGCCCGAGCGCAGCACGTTGGTGGCGCCGGGGTTGCCCGAGCCGTAGGTGCGCGGGTCGTTCAGGCCCATCACGCGGCTCACGATCACCGCGAACGAGAGCGAGCCGACGAGGTAGGCAGCCAGCGCCGCGAGCAGGGGGTAGAAGGAAGTCGTTGTCATGGTGCGGGCAATCGGCGGAACCGCATTTTGCGCTGCGGCCCGACCCGGTCGCTGAATGCCTGCTTCAGCCCGGCCTCAAAGCGCGCAACTCACTGCCTTGGCGCCCAGCATTTCCGTCAACACCTGCGGCGCCAGGCCCACCAGGTAGCCGCGCCGCCCGCCGTTGATGCAGATGCGTGGCAGGGCCAGCACCGTGGCCTCCACGAGCACAGGCATCGCCTTCTTCAGCCCGAACGGCGAGGTGCCGCCGACCTGGTAGCCGCTGTGGCGCTGTGCCACCTCGGGCGTGCAAGGCTCGACCGACTTCACGCCGATCTGCCGCGCCAGGTTCTTGGTGCTGACCTGCTTGTCGCCATGCATCAGCACCACGAGCGGCTGGCCGCGTTCGTCCTGCATCACCAGCGTCTTGATGACTTCGTTTTCCGGCACGCCGAGCGCGCGGGAAGACTCTGCCGTTCCGCCGTGTTCCAGGTACTCGTACACATGCTCGGTGAATGCCACAAAGTGGCGCCGCAGGAACTGCGTGGCCGGTGTCTCGCTGACGTGGGCGGGCTTCTTTGCCAAGGCCTGTCTCCCGCGCTGCGGCGCCGCCCTACGGCCGTGCTACTGCGCCGGGTCGCGGTGCGCCCAGCGGATCGAGTCGATGGCGGCCAGCAACTCGGGCGAGAGCGCGGTACCCCATGCATCGAGGTCTTCGTCGAGCTGGGCCTTTGTCGTCACGCCGATGATGGTGCTGGCCACGCGCCAGTTCGTGTAGCAGAAGGCGAGCGCCATCTGCGTGGGTGTCAGGCCGTGGTCGCTGGCCAGCGCGTTGTATTTGAGTGCGGCAGTGAGTGTGTCGGCGCGGGCCCAGCGCTGCTTGCGCATCGAATCGAACAGGCTCAGGCGCCCGGTCGGCCCGCCGGCGGCGATGTCGAGCGCGTCGTACTTGCCGGTGAGAGAGCCGAAGCCCAGCGGCGAGTACGCGAGCAGCGACACCTCGTGGCGGAACATCACTTCGTCGAGCCCCGCGTCGAGCGTGCGGTTCACCAGCGCATACGGGTTCTGCACGGTCGCCACGCGCGGCAGGCCGTGCTGATCGGCCAGGTGCACGAATTCGGCCACCCCCCACGGCGTTTCATTCGACAGGCCGATCGCGCGCACCTTGCCCGCCTTGACCAGCCCCGCGAACGCATCGAGCTGGTCGTGGACCGACGTGTTCACCGTCTCCTTCGCGGGGTCGAAGTAGATGCCGCCGAACATCGGCACGTTGCGGTTCGGCCAGTGGATCTGGTACAGGTCGATCACGTCGGTCTGCAGGCGCTTCAAGCTGTCGTCGCAGGCACTGCGAATGTCGGCGGGCGAGAGGTCGGCCGCGCCGTTTCGCACCCAGTCCATGTTGCGCGACGGCCCAGCCACCTTGGTGGCCAGCACGAGCTTGTCGCGCAGGCCGGGGCGCGCGGCAAACCAGTTCCCGATGATGCGTTCAGTCGCGCCAAAGGTTTCGCGGCGGGTGGGCACCGAATACATCTCGGCGGTGTCGATGAAGTTCACACCGCGTGCCACGGCATGGTCCATCAGCGCGAAGGCGGTGGGCTCGTCGACCTGCTCGCCGAAGGTCATCGTGCCCAGGCAGATGGGCGTGACGCGCAACGCGCTGCGGCCGAGTGATACGAGAGGAAGCTGATTCATGGGCCCGGAGTCTATCGCCCGCCCGCCTTGACCCGCGAGCGGTGTCAATTCCCCGCTCGGCCCCCGGTTTGCGGGGGCAATTGCGTCACGGCCGGGCCGGCGGCCGGCGCCCGCGCCCTTGCGGGCCAGCACGCGGCACGGTGAAATTCATCTGTCGATTTTCAACTCCCCTGGGAACCCTTCATGACCACCGCACACAAGAAAACAATCGTCGCAGCCGCCCTGTTCGCAGCCCTGTTCAGCAACGCGAGCCACGCCGCACTGGGCGACTCGGTCGTCGCCAGCGGCGGCAACGTGCTGATCACGTTCGAAGGCACCGATGCCGGCTACGACAGCCTCATTAGCGTCAACGGCGGGGCCGAGTTCTTCCCGAACCACGGCACCAGCGTAGGCACCACGGTCGACCTCGGCTTCTTCGCCGCCGGCACCGTGCTCGACATCTCGCTGCATGTACTGAACACGGGCAACTTCTGGCACACCGGCCCCGGCGCCGGCAATGCGGACGGCCTGGAGCACGCCAACGTGGCGTACAACTTCAACGGCGATGCCGGCCGCACGTATGTGGGCTTTGAAGACCTGTTCGGTGGTGGCGACCGCGACTACAACGACCACCAGTTCTCGTTCACAAACGTGTCGAATCCGGTGCCCGAGCCTGAGACATACGCCCTGATGCTCGCCGGTCTGGGCGCGATGGGCTTCGTCGCGCGCCGCCGCAAGGC
>JANXWV010000093.1 GCA_025350965.1 Rhizobacter sp. | reverse complement strand
AACATCGACATCTCCACCGTCGCCGGCGCCAACACCGCGCTCGCCTCGGTCGACTCGGCCCTGAGCGCCGTGAGCACGAGCCGCGCTGCGCTGGGTGCGATCCAGAACCGCTTCTCCTCGACCATCGACAACCTGCACACGACCAGCGAGAACCTCTCGGCCTCGCGCAGCCGCATCCAGGACGCCGACTTCGCGATGGAAACCGCGAACCTGTCGCGTGCCCAGGTGCTGCAGCAAGCCGGCACCGCGATGATCGCGCAGGCCAACCAGTTGCCGCAGCAGGTGCTGGCGCTGCTGCGTTGATCGCATCGCACACGGGCTGAAGCCGGGCCGCAAGGCCAGGCACCGGTCGATTCACCCAGGCCGCAGTACGCGGGGTTCACGCCCCGGGTACTGCGGCCTTTTCATTTGGAGGGCTTTGAACTGGCGGGCTTTGCGCCCTCTCTTCGACGTTTTGCGACGCTCAAGATCTCCCAACAATGGCTTCACCCAGACCCGCATGACCCCCTCCGTTTTCGGTGTGCGGTTGCGAGGGGTTCGTTGCCGGCGCTTGTGCTGGACGCCATCTGCTTCCAAGGAGAACTTTCATGTCGCAAGTGATCAATACCAACATCTCGTCGTTGACGGCGCAGCGCAACGCGAGCCGAACCCAGAGCGATCTCGGCACGGCGATCAACCGCCTGTCGTCGGGCCTGCGCATCAACAGTGCCAAGGACGACGCCGCCGGCCTGGCCATCTCGGAGCGCTTCACCTCGCAGATCCGCGGCCTGAACCAGGCGGCGCGCAATGCGAACGACGGCATCTCGCTGGCGCAGGTGGCTGAAGGCGGCCTGGCCTCGATCAGCACCAACCTGCAGCGCATGCGGGAACTGTCGGTGCAGTCGGTGAACGCCACCAACAGCAGCTCGGACCGCGCCGCGCTGCAGCAAGAGGTGGCCCAGCTCACTGCCGAGATCGACCGCGTCTCGTCGCAGACCCAGTTCAACGGCACCAACCTGCTCGACGGCACGTTTGCCGCGCAGCAGTTCCAGGTCGGCGCGAACGCGGGCCAGACCATCACCGTCACAGGCATTGCCAGCGCCCGCGCATCGGGCCTGGGGGTGAGCTACACCGCCAACGTGACCGGCGGGGCGACCACCGCCACCGCCCTCGTCTCCGGCGCGCTCACACTCAACGGCGTGGCGATCCAGGTGCCCACTGCGGGCAGCAGCGCCGGCCAGACCATCACCAGCGCATGGGCCGTCGCACAGGCGATCAACGGATCGCAGGGCACGGTCGTGGCGACCGCGAACACCACGTCTTACACCGGTGCGGCGCCCACGGCGGCGGCGATTCCGGCGAACACGTTCACGATCAACGGCGTCAGCATCGGCGCCATCACGCTGGGCGGCAGTGCGGTGGCGCAGGGCGCCATCTCGGCGGCGGCGATCAACCAGGTGTCGGCCGCCACTGGCGTGACCGCCACAGCCAACGCGAGCACCGGTGCACTGACCCTGAGCGCCGCCGATGGCCGCAACATCGATGTGGCGGGCACGGTCGCCAACACCGGCCTCGCCACGCAGATCAACTACGGCACGGTGTCGCTCGCGACCAGCAGCACCGCGTCGCAAAGCATCATCGTCGGCGGCACGGCGCCGACCACTGCCGGCTTCACGGCCGCCACCACGGCGTCGTCGCTGACCGGCACGGCGCTGTCGAACCTCGACATCTCCACAGTCGCCGGGGCGAACACGGCACTCGCCTCGCTCGATTCGGCATTGACCACCATCGCCAGCGAACGCGCCAAGCTCGGCGCAATCCAGAACCGCTTCGGCTCGACGGTCGAGAACCTTCAAACGTCGAGCGAGAACCTGTCCGCCTCGCGCAGCCGAATCCAGGATGCCGACTTCGCGATGGAGACCGCGAACCTGTCGCGCGCCCAGGTGCTGCAGCAAGCCGGCACCGCGATGATCGCGCAGGCCAACCAGATGCCGCAGCAGGTGCTGGCGCTGCTCAAGGGTTGAGCGCATTCATTGAACTCAAGTTCCGGCGTGTGGGGCCGATGAACGCACAAGGCGCTCTCGCGCGTCTCGTCTAACGCAGGGCACACCCCATGGCAAACGCCGCAGGAACCATCTCTTCGGCCGGCATCGGCAGCGGGCTGGACGTGAGCAGCATCGTCACCTCGCTGATGCAGGTCGAGCGGCTGCCGCTGACCAAGCTGCAGAACCAGGCCACGACGATGCAGACGCGGCTGTCCGCGTTCGGGCAGATCCAGTCGCTCGCCAGCTCGTTCCGCGATTCGGCCACCAACCTGACGAAGGCCGATTCGTTCTCCCTGACCAACTCCGCGTCGAGCGACGCGCTGTCGGTCAGCGCCAGCTCCACGACCAAGGCGATTCCCGGCAGCTACCTCGTCGCCGTCAGCGCGTTGTCGTCGACACAGAGCAACGTCAGCGCCTCGGGCCAGTTCACGGCAGCCACCGACGTGGTGGGCAGCGGCACGATCACGCTGCGCCTGGGCACCTGGAGCACCGGGCAGACCGCCTTCACGCCCAAGACCGGCTCGGCCGATGTGGTGATTCCGGTCGACGCCACGGAAGGCACGCTGGCGGGCATCCGCGACAAGATCAATGCCGCGAACGCCGGCGTGAGTGCCACGGTCGTGACCGACGCCACCGGCGCCCGGCTGGCACTGCAATCGACGGCCACCGGCGCCGAGAACGGCTTTCGGGTCAGCGTGACCGACGACGACACCGTGAACAACGACGCTGCCGGCCTGTCGCGCCTGGCCTTCGACCCGCCGGCCCCGGCGAGCGCCAACCAGCTCGGGATCACGCAGTCGGCCGCCAATACGCAGGCCACGATCAACGGCATTGCCGTGTCCACCGCCGGCAACACGCTGACCGACGTGGTCGACGGCATGACCTTCAACCTCGGCAAGGTGACGACCACGCCGGTCACGGTGACGGTGTCGCGCAACACCGACGCGGTGAAGAGCATGCTGAGCAGCCTCGTGACGGCCTACAACGGCCTGAACAACCTGCTCACCAACGTCACCGCCTACAACCCGGCCAGCAAGCAGGGCGCATTGCTGCAGGGCGACGCCGCCGCCACGGGCCTGCAGAACCAGTTACGCGCGATGTTCGGCGGCCCCACCGGGGCATCCAACACGTTCAGCACCTTCAGCGCCATCGGCATCGAGTTCCAGAAGGACGGCTCGCTCAAGCTCAACGACACCAAGGTCGCGGCCGCGCTCAAGAACCTGCCCGAGCTGACCAAGGCACTGTCGAACGTTGACACGGCCGTCGCCACGAACAACGGCCTGGCGAAGAAGTTGACCGCCTGGGCCGACGGCCTGCTGGCCGTGACGGGCACGCTGCCGGGCAAGGCCAAATCGCTGCAGGCGCAACTGGCTTCGAACGGCAAGGACCAGGCCACGGCGAGCGACCGAATCGACGCCACCGAGAAGCGCATTCGCGCACAGTACAGCGCGCTGGACAAGACCATGTCGGACGCGAACGGCTTGTCGAAATACGTGCAGCAGCAGATCACCACCTGGAACAAGAGCACTGCCTGATCGGCCCTGCACGGCCCGCACCGGCGCGAACCCGCGCGCCGCTGCGGGCCGTGCGCATCAGCGCCCCGAGCGCGCGCCCGAACCCGCACCAGGCGGCACGCAAACCGAGTAAAGAAATCGGGCCCCGCGTCGATAAGAAATGCACTCACCCAGGAGTTCATCGACATGTTCAGCAGCAGCCAATCACTCGGATCGCAACGCCCCACGGCCGGCGCCTACCGTGACATCGGAGCCAGCACCGCCGTCCTCGATGCGAGCCCGCACAAGATGGTGAGCCTGCTGTACGCGGCCCTGGCAAGCCAGATCGCCGCCAGCCGCGGCGCGATGGCGCGCAAGGACATCGCCGCCAAGGGGCGCGCCATCTCGCACGCGGTGCGCATCGTCGAAGAAGGCCTGTCGGCCCCGCTCGACATGCGCGCCGGCGGCGCCATCGCGAGCAACCTGCGCGACCTGTACGACTACCTGGTCCAGCAACTCACGCTGGCCAACGTGCGCAACGACGACGCGGCCCTGCAACGCTGCAGCCGCCTCGTCGAGACGCTGCACGAAGGCTGGGACGGCATTGCCGACCAGGCCCACGCCGCGCCCGGGGCGCGGCTCTGATGCACACGCTCAGCGCACGGAGAACCCAGGCCATGACTGCCTCGCTGCTCAACTACTACGAAGCCATCGAACAGGCCAGCCACGACATGCTGGAAGCCGCGCGCAGCGGCAACTGGGACCAGGTGCTCAAGCTCGAAGGCGCCTGCGCGGTGTTGATCTCTCAGCTCAAGAGCACCGCTGCACAGCAACCGCTGGGCAATGACGAAGCGCAGTTCAAGTCGCGCATCATGCAGCGCATTCTCGTCAACGACGCCGAGATCCGCCAGCTTGCCGAGCCCTGGCTCGATGAGCTTGACGACCTGCTCGCCGGACACCCGAAAATCGTTCACTGATGCGACCAGATCAGCAGCCAGATCAGCACCCCGAGCGCGCGATGGACACCTTGCCGATGCCACTCGACGCGTTGGGCGCCGCGCATGGCGGGCTCGACGACTTTCGGGTCGGCACGAAGCGCGAGATCGCGCTCATCCTGAAGCAGCTGGCCGATGGCAGCGTGCGGCTGAACCTGAACGCGAGCAACGGAGCCGTGCTCGGCGCGACGGTCTGGGCCGTCGACACGGAACGCGGCAGCCTGGGACTGGCCATCGATGCGCACGACCCGGCCACGAACGGCCTGATCGAATGCCAGGAAGCGGTGGTCGTGGGCTACATCGACAACGTCAAACTGCAGTTCGACATCGACAACCTCGTGCTCGTGCGCGGCCTGAACTCGTGCGTGCTCAACTGCAGCCTGCCCGACGAATTGTTCCGCTTCCAGCGGCGCAATGCCTTCCGCGTGCGCCCGCTGCTGCGCAGCGCGCCGGTTGCCCGGCTGCGCCACTCGGCCATCGCCGACATGCCGCTGGCACTTCGCGTTCTCGACCTGAGCATCGGCGGCTGCGCGCTGTTCCTGCCCGACGACATGCCCTCGATGGAACCCGGCAGCACGCTCAACCGTGTGCAGATCGACCTGGACGCCGACACCCGCCTGCACGTGAACCTGCGCCTGCAGCACGTGACCTCGCTCAACGCCGATTCCTGCGGCGTGCGCCTGGGTTGCGAGTTCGTGGCCGCCGACGCGGGCACCCTGCGCACCCTGCAGCGCTTCATCGACCAGACGCAGAAGCGCAGCAAACTGCTCACGATTTGAAAGCGGGTGAAACATGCGTTCATCGGGCGATCAACAGACGCTCAAGTTTCGGCAGCGAATGCCGATTTCCCACTGACAGGGCACATCCGCCCTCGAAGCAAGGAGCTCATCATGAGCATCAACAGCGTCCCTGGCACAGGGCGTGTCGCGTTGCAGAACGCAGACCCGCCAGTGGCCAATGCCCCGATCGCCACCGCGACAGCGACTGCCCCACCGGCCACGCCCAGCAGGGGTGCGCCGGAAGCAGCCGCGTCCGATTCCGTGAACAAGCCGCCACCGCTTCGCTTCCCCTGGCTGAGCCGCTTGTCGGCGCAGCTGGAGCCGGTCGCGCGCCAGAAGTCGCCGTTCACGGCGGCGCCGATGTTGGGCGACAACCTGGATCGAGCGGCTTGATCTTGGGTTGATGTCGCGGGTGGAAGCGTGGCGCGGCAAAGGCGCGCCCGGGCAGGCCTTTGCTCAACCGCCGCGCCCTGTCGTCGAACACCAAACCACAGCCGGAGCCCCCGCCGGGCACCGCCCGCCGCGAGCCTCCCCGACCCTGCCCGACCCGACTCGTCTACACCTGCATCGACATGATGTCCGAGTAAGCCTGCACCAGCTTGTTCCGCACCTGCAACGTGGCCTGGAAGCCGATCTGCGCCTTCTGCATCGCCACCATCGTTTGCTCCAGGCTCACGGTGGGGTTGTCGAGTTGCACTTCACGCTGCATGGCGGTCGCATCCAGCTGCGACTTGCTGACCGCCCCCAGCGCCTGCGTCAGTGCCTGCTGGAAGCCCGGCCCTTGTACCGCCCTGCCCACCTGCAAGGGCTGACCGTTGGTGGCCAGGCCAGCGCGGGCGGCTGCCTGGGCAAAGTCGAAGGGTTTGAGGGTCACGTTCATGCTGAGGCCAGATCGTAGTCACAACGCCGGTCCGCCATGGCGTGAACAGGCGCCCCATTGGCCTCCTGTTCGCCGCATGCAGTGCCCTCAAGTCTTCGAATAATCGGTTTCATTCCAGGGCCCACCCGTGCCCGTGCCGGACCGAACGACAACCGAAGAGCAACCGAAGAACGCATGGACAACGCTGTCGTCACTCCCTCTGCCCTGCCACTCGTGGAACCCGCCGGCTTCGGTGCGCGGATGGTGGCACTGCCGCTGCGCAGCAAGCTCTCGCTGGCCCTCGGCATTGCAGCGCTCGCCGGTGTCGTGCTGGCGATGACGCTGTGGAGCAGCAAGGGTGACTTCAAGGTGCTGTACGCCAACCTGTCCGACAAGGATGGTGGCGCCGTGATCGCCCAGCTGTCGCAGATGAATGTGCCCTACCGCATGAGCGAAGGGGGTGCGGCCATCATGGTGCCTGCCGCACAGGTGCACGACCTGCGCCTGAAGCTGGCGACCGCCGGGCTGCCCAAGGGCTCGGTCTCGGGTTACGAACTGATGGACTCGGCGCGCTTCGGCCAGACCCAGTTCCAGGAGCGGTTGACCGCGCAGCGCGGGCTCGAAGGCGAGCTGACGCGTTCGATCACGTCGATGGCGGCGGTGGCCAATGCGCGGGTGCACCTGGCCTTGCCGGCACAGAACGGTTTTTTTCGCGAACAGCAGAAGCCCAGCGCTTCGGTGCTGCTCACGCTGCACGCCGGCCGCACGCTCGACCGGGCGCAGGTGGCGGGCATCGTGCACCTGGTGTCGAGCAGCGTGCCCGAGCTCGACCCGAAGAGCGTGAGCGTGCTCGACCAGAGCGGCGCGCTGCTCACCGAAACCAGCGGCAACGCAGGCGCCAACGCCGGGCTCGATGCGCACCAGTTGCAGTATGTGAGCCAGCTGGAGACCGGCTATGCCAAACGCATTTTCGACCTGCTGGAGCCCATCGTCGGGCGCGACAACCTGCGCGCCACCGTGGCCGCCGACGTCGACTTCTCACAAAGCGAAGCCACCTCCGAAGTGTTCAAGCCGAACCAGGGCGCCGAGGCGAGCATCGCCATCCGCAGCCAGCAGACGACCGACAGCGGCGCAGGCGCCGCCGGCACCGCACCGAGCGGCGTGCCGGGCGCCAGCAGCAACCAGCCGCCGGTGGCGGCGACTGCGCCTGTCACCGGCGCGTCGCAGCCGCTTGTGACTGCGCAGGGCGGCACGGCTGGCAGCGGCGCAGGCGGGCGGCGCGAGGCCACCACCAACTACGAGATCGACAAGACCGTGCGCGTCACGCGCAATGCCAGCGGCAACGTCAGGCGCCTGAACGCAGCTGTGGTGGTGAACAACCGCAGCGTGACCGACGCGAAAGGCAAGACCTCGCAGGTGCCGCTGGCGGCCGACGAGATCGAGAAGCTGACCGCGCTGGTTCAAGAGAGCATCGGCTTCAACAAGGAGCGCGGTGACTCGGTCAAGGTGATCAACGCGCCGTTCAAGGTCGAGCCGGTGACCCGCGTCGATGTGCCCTTGTGGAAACAGCCCGAGGTGATCGACCTGCTGCGCGCCGCCGCCGTGCCGATGGGCCTGGCGCTGGTCGCGATGCTGGTGTTCTTCGGCCTGGTGCGCCCGACGCTGAAGGCCGCGCTGGCACCGCCGCCGGCGCCGCCCGCCCCCGAGCCGGGAGCCACGCTGTCGACCGTGGTCGACGATGACCAGACCCTGCCCGCCCTGCCGGCGCCTAAGAGCGCCGAGTACCTGGAGCGCGCCCGCGAGCTGGCCAAGCAGAACCCTGCGGCCGTGGCCGGCATCGTGAGCGGCTGGGTGAACGGCGAAGCCGCCGTCGCCAAGGCCTAGCGCCCGCGTCCGGCTCCGCTTACTCCAACACCCCGAAACGGATTCCGCACGTGGACGACCAAGGTCTCGAGAACGCCGCCATCCTGCTGATGGCATTGGGCGAAGAAGAAGCCGCCGCGGTGCTCAAGCACCTGGCACCGAAAGAGGTGCAAGGCCTGGGCGAAGCCATCAGCAAGATGAAAGCGGTGCCCAGCCAGCGCGTCAACGACGTGCTGCAACTCTTCGCCGATTCAGCCGGCGACACCAGCCTGCTGGTGGGCGACACCAACGAGTACGTGAAGACCATGCTGCGCCTGGCACTGGGCGACGACAAGGCGAGCCTGCTGATCGACCGCATCATGGAAGCGAACGACACCGCCGGCATCGAGAGCCTGAAGTGGATGGACGCGGTCTCGATCGGTGAACTGCTGCGCACCGAGCACCCGCAGATCGTGGCCGCCATCCTGGTGCACCTGGAATCGGACCAGGCTGCCGCCGTGCTGAAGCTGTTCACCGAGCGCCAGCGCAACGAGGTGCTGGTGCGCATCGCCACGCTCGACGGCATCCAGCCCTCTGCGCTGAAAGACCTGAACGAGGTCATGAGCACGGTGCTCGCCAGCGGCGACCGCTCGCGCAAGGCATCGAAGGGCGGCGTGAAGCCGGCGGCCGAGATCCTGGGCATGCTGGGCACAGCCGTCGAGACCTCGGTGCTCGACTACATCCGCGAAGCCGACAACGACCTGGCGCAGAAGATCATGGACAGCATGTTCACCTTCGACGACCTGGTGAACATCGACGACAAGGGCATCCAGTCGCTGCTGAAGGAAGTGCAGAGCGAATCGCTGGTGATCGCGCTCAAGGGCGCCACGCCGGAGATGCGCGACAAGGTGTTCAAGAACATGAGCACGCGGGCCGCCGAGACGCTGCGCGAAGACCTGGAGTCGCGCGGGCCGGTGCGTGTGTCCGAGGTCGAGGCCGAGCAGAAGGAGCTGTTGAAGGTGGTGCGCCGCCTCGCCGACGAAGGCCAGATCGTGCTGAGCGGCGGAGGCGACGATGACTTCGTCTGACCCGCGCTTCATACCGCGCGAAGCACTGGGCGGTTTCGCGGCCTGGCAGCCGGGCGACCTGGCCGGCGGCCCTGCACGGCAAACGAACGTGCACCGCGCAGCCGACGAAGTGCCCGTGGCCGATGCCGCCGCACGCGTTGCCGCCGAGTTGCGCGCCGCGCGCGACGCCGGCTACCAAGACGGCTACCGCGATGGCCTGGTCGCACTCGACGGCTTCAAGCAGAGCTTCGCCGCGCAGACCACGCGCCAGGTGGGCGTGTTGCTGCAGTCGCTTGAAGCCGAACTCGCCAGCCTTCAGCAGGACATGGCGCGCACGCTTGCCGTGACGGCCACGCACCTGGCGCGGCAGATCGTGCGCACCGAGCTGCAGGTGCAGCCGCAGCTCATTGCGGCGGTGGCCAACGAGGCGCTCAACACGCTGCTGCTGAATGCGCAGCACATCACCCTGCGCGTGCACCCGGACGACCATGCGCTGGTGGCGCAGGGCGCGGCCGACGTGCTGGGCGCGCGTGGCGCGCGGCTGCTGACCGACGCCACGCTGGTGCGCGGTGGCGTGCTGGTCGAGTCCGACATCGGCGTGGTCGATGCCACCCTCGAAGCGCGCTGGCGCCGCGCGGTGGCCGCGCTGGGCTGCGAAGAGCCCTGGTTGGCGGACCGCACTTCCGACACCGACACCGACACCGACACCGACACCGACATCGACATCGACATCGACGCCGACATCGAGACCGAACCCGACGCACACGCATGAAGAACTCCGCCTTCGAGACCCGAGCGCTGCACGCGGCCAATGCAGGCAGCGCGGCCAGCGCACCCGGCGCCGACAAATGGGCCCGCTACCTGCACGACATGCGCAGCTTCTCGGCCGACGCGGTGGCCCTGGAAACGCAGGGCCTGCTGGTGCGCGTCACCGGCCTGGTGCTCGAAGCGGCGGGCATTCGCGTGCCCGTGGGCTCGGTCTGCGAAGTTCGCATGGAAGGCCAGCCGCCGGTGATCGCCGAAGTGGTGGGCTTCGCCAGCGACCGCGCCTACCTGATGCCCACCGGCGACGTGGCGGGCCTGGCGGCCGGCGCGCGCGTGGTGCCGCGCCCCTCGCCTGTCGTGCCGATGAAGCTGGGCGCGCTGCGCCACCCGTGGCGCCGCAACGTGGACCGCACGCTGCACCTGCCGGTGGGCGACGGCCTGCTCGGCCGCGTCGTCGACTCGCACGGCGAGCCGATGGACCGACTCGGGCCCCTGGGAAGCGTGCACAACGAGCCGCTGACGCGCCGGCCGATCAACGCGATGGACCGCGACCCGGTGCGCACGCCGCTCGACACCGGCGTGCGCGCGATCAACGCGATGCTCACCGTCGGCCGCGGCCAGCGCATCGGCCTGTTCGCCGGCACCGGCGTGGGCAAGTCGGTGTTGCTGGGCATGATGGCGCGCTACACCGCAGCCGATGTGATCGTGGTCGGCCTGATCGGCGAACGCGGCCGCGAGGTCAAGGAGTTCATCGAAGACATCCTGGGCCCGGAAGGCATGCGCCGTGCCGTGGTCGTGGCGGCGCCCGCCGACGCGCCGCCGCTGGTGCGCATGCAGGGCGCGAACTATGCGACCGTGATTGCCGAGCACTTTCGCGACCGCGGCCAGGATGTGCTGCTGCTGATGGACTCGCTCACGCGCTACGCGATGGCGCAGCGCGAGATCGCCCTGGCCATCGGCGAGCCGCCGGCCACCAAGGGCTACCCGCCGAGCTGCTTCGCGAAGCTGCCGCAACTGGTGGAGCGCAGCGGCAACGGCCGGCCTCGTGACCAAGACGGCGGTGGCGGCTCGATCACCGCGTTCTACACGGTGCTGAGCGAAGGCGATGACCCGCAAGACCCGATTGCCGATGCAGCGCGCGGCATTCTCGACGGCCACATCGTGCTCTCACGCGACCTCGCCGAGGCCGGCCACTACCCGGCCATCGACATCGAGAAATCAGTCTCGCGCGTGATGACGAGCGTGGCCTCGCGCGAACACGTGGACGCAGCGCGGCGCTTCCGCCAACTGCATGCGCGCCACAACAAGGCACGCGACCTGATCCAGCTCGGCGCATATGCGCCGGGGCACGACACCGAACTCGACCTGGCGGTGCGCCTGCATGACCCGATGACCACGCTGCTGCAACAAGGCATGCACGAAAGCGCAGGCCTGGCCGACAGCCTGGCGCTGCTGCAGGCGGTGATCGCCGCATGACAGACATCCAGCCGCTCACCGTGCTGCTGGGCCAGAACGAGCGCCTGCGTGACGCGGCGCTCATCGAACACCAGCGTGTGCGCGCAGCAAGCGTTGCAGCGGCGGCACAGGCCGAGCAACTGCAGGCTTATCAGCGCGAGTACCAGGCACGTTGGCAGGCGCAGTTTCAGCGCGGCGGGCAGATCGAACTCGTTCATTGCTACCAGGGCTTCATGGAGCGGCTGTCGCAGGCCGTGGCGCAACAGGCCCGCATTGCCGAGCATGCTGCGGCGCAGGTCGGCCATGCACTGGGGGAACTGCGCGCTGCCGAGTTGCGCTGCGCTTCGGTGCGCAAGCTGATCGAACGCCGCACCCAGGAACTGCGCATCGGCGCCGACCGCCTGGAACAAAAGCGCAGCGATGAAACCGCCAGCCGCGCCGCGTGGGACCGGACCCGCGAAGCCCGCCACTGATGCCCTGACGTGACTCATCTCGCCCATCGATTCTGTCGAGCACACGCCTCGAACCTTCCTCCCAACGGATGCCCGCCATGCTGATCACCCACCCGCAAGCCCCTCGCGCCGACCTGACCCTGGCGGCCGCACGCAGTGCGCCCGCAACACCGTTGCCGATGACTGACGCGGCCGAGGGCCATGCGGCGCCGGCCAACTTCGCGAGCCTGTTGCGCCAGCAGCAGACAGTGCCGGCCGAACGGCCCGCCGTCAGCCCGATCAACCCGTCCGGCAACCCGCACAACGACCCACCCGCCGCACCGGCCGCCGATGCTGCCGAGCCCGAACCGCACGAGCCCGACACGGCCGCACCGAAGCCGCGAGCCCCCACCCGCTTGAAGGCACGTGGCCCCGACAAAGCGGCCGCGCCCGACCCACGCGCTGCCACCGGCGCTGCCGATGCAACCAAGTCGGCCAACGCGACAGACGCCGACGCCGCGAAGGCATCCGCCGACGCCACCGCACCCACCATGGATCCGGCCCTCGCCGCGTGGCTGGCCGCTCTGCACGCGGCGCCAGTGGCGCCCGATGCGGACCCTCGGAGCGCAGCGCATGGCCCCGCGCAGGGCACTGACGGCCCCGCCACGGCCGCTGATGAAGCCGGCCCTGCCGGTACCCGCACCCGCACGACTACCGACCTTCAAACCGCGCTGGCCGACAAGGCCGACAAAGCCGAGCGCGCCGCGCACGCGCTGGCCGAGAACGACGCGGCGCTTGCTGCAACAGCACGGCCCGCACCGGCCGATGGCGAGGCCAGGCCGGCGCTGGCCGAGTTGGCCGCATCGCAACCCGTGGAGCGCAAGGCCGCATCGCCGGCTGCAAACGTGGCCGCCTTCAACCCGGCGCCGACCGCGCTGCGCGAGGTGGCGCCGCCACCGACCGTGCTGCTGCCCACGCCGCTCGATGCGCCTGACTTCAGCCACGCGCTCGGCTTGCAGGTCAGCGTGCTCGCGCGGGGCGGCGTGCAACATGCCGAGCTGCAGCTGAACCCGGCCGACATGGGCCCGGTGTCGGTACAGATCGTGATGGACGGCACGCGCGCGCAAGTCGACTTCGGCGCCGACGTGGCCGCCACGCGCCAGGCCATCGAAGCCGGCATGCCCGCCCTGGCCAGCGCGCTGCGCGACGCCGGCTTCACGCTCGCCGGCGGCGGCGTGTCGCAGCACTCGCGCGGGCGCAGCGACGGCAGCGCCACACGCGATCAGAAGGTGAACGGCACACACGGTGCACGACGAATGGCCGATGCTCCGACGGCCGGCATCGAAGCTGCCGCCCGCACCGCCACCCGCAGAACCGTGCGCCTCGGCGGGCTTGATTTGTACGCATGACACCCGCATCACTCTCGACGAAGGTTCACCTCACCCAGCGGCGGTGGCAGGCAACGCCCTTCACTCTGCACCAGCAGTGACGCGAACACGCTCCGTCGGCTTGAGCGAAAACAACGCAACTTCGAGTGCCGGCATGAGCGGAAGCAACGCAGGCAACTTTGGGAAGTCTTGCAGGAACTCTTCGAGACGACGAGCATGGCAGCTGTCTGACCGCGAATCCCGCCCTTTATCCCCGCTTAAGTTTTACCCCCGCTTTCCATAATTTCCTTCATCGCAGCCCTCGTGCGGCGCTGGCCTTTCAGCGCAGTGCCCGGGGCTCAAACGATTCGAAGGAGTGACGATGTCCGCTGCTGCCCCCACCGCCGATGCCTCTGGCGCGGCACCCGCCAAGAAGGGCAAGAAGAAGCTCATCGTGATCGCGTTGATCGTGGTCGTGCTGCTGGCTGTTGCCGGTGGCGCAGCATTCTTCCTGCTGAAGAAGAAGGCACCCGCTGACGGTGAAGAGGCCGAGGCGCCTGCCGCCCATGCGCCGGCCCACAGCACCGTTGACCCCAAGCACCCGCCGACCTTCCTGCCGCTCGATGCGTTCGTGGTGAACCTGGCCGACAAGGACGCCGACCGCTACGCGCAGATCGGCATCACGCTCGAAGTCGACGACGCGAAATTCGCCGACCAGATGAAGACCTACATGCCGGCCATCCGCAACGGCGTGCTGATGATCCTGGCGCACAAGACGTCGCAGGAACTGCTGCAACGCTCGGGCAAGGAAATGCTGGCCGGCCAGATCCAGCGCGAAGCTGCGCGCACCATGGGCATCGACATCGAAGAGCCCGACCCGGAAGACGCGAACGACGGCCAGGACGACGAGCCGAAACCGAAGGCGAAGGGCAAGGCAAAGGCCAAGAAGAAAAAGGTCGTGGACGCCAACCCGGTGCGCAAAGTTCACTTCTCGAACTTCATCATTCAATGAGCCTGCGTTCCCGCACATGAACCAGCAGATCCTTTCGCAAGACGAAGTCGACGCGCTGCTTCAGGGCATCACTGGCGAAAGCCAGAAGCTGGAAGAAGAGCAGGTCGAGGTCGGCGCGGTACGCACCTACGACCTGGCAAGCCAGGAGCGCATCGTGCGTGGGCGCATGCCCACGATGGAGATCATCAACGAGCGCTTCGCCCGCAACGTGCGGCTGGGCTTGTTCAACCTGATCCGCAAGACACCCGAAGTCTCCATCGGCAGCACGCGGGTGCAGAAGTTCAGCGCATTCCTGCGCGAGATCGTCGTGCCGACGAACTTCAACATTGTGAGCGTGCGGCCGTTGCGCGGCGCAGGGCTGATCGTGTGTGACCCGACCCTCGTGTTCGCGGTCATAGACTCGCTCTTCGGCGGCGCCGGCAAGTACCACACGCGCATCGAGGGGCGTGACTTCTCGCTCACCGAGCAACGCATCATCATGCGGCTGGTCGACGTCATCACCACCGAATACAAGAAGGCATGGGCCGGCATCTACCCGCTGGAGCTGGAGTACCAGCGTTCGGAGATGCAGCCTCAGTTCGCAACCATTGCCGCGCCGAACGAGATCGTGGTGGCGACGAGCTTCACGTTCGAGATCGGCGAGACCAGCGGCACGATCAACTTCTGCATTCCCTACGCCACGCTGGAGCCGATCCGCGACGTGCTTTACGCCACCGCGCAGGGCGACGCCGCCGAGCCCGACCAGCGCTGGGTGACCCTGATGAAGCAGCAGATTCAGGCCGCCGACGTGGAACTGGTGGCCGAACTGGCCACGGCCCCGGCCACGGTGGCGCAGTTGCTGGCACTCAAGCCCGGCGACTTCATCGAGCTCGACCTGCAACAGGCCATCCAGGCCAAGGTCGTCGGGGTGCCGGTGTTCGACTGCCACTACGGCACGTCGAACGGCAAGTACGCGCTCAAGATCAATCACATGTTGACCAGCACCACACAGGGCTGGTTGGGGGAATCTCATGTCAGCTGACAACGTCTCGCCCTCCGCGCAGGAACCGGATGCGATGGCCGACGAGTGGGCCGCTGCGCTCGCCGAAGCGCGCCCCGAACAGGCCTCGGAAGTGGCCGACGCCACGTCGCCCGCGTCGTTCCAGAACTTCGCGCCCACGCCGGGCGGTGGCGCCGGCAACGACATCAACATGATCCTGGACATCCCGGTGCAGCTGACCGTGGAACTGGGCCGCACGCGCATCCCGATCAAGAACATTCTTCAGCTCGCACAAGGCTCGGTGGTCGAACTCGAAGCCCTGGCCGGCGAGCCGATGGACGTGCTGGTGAACGGCTACCTCATCGCGCAAGGCGAGGTGGTGGTGGTGAACGAAAAGTTCGGCATCCGCCTGACCGACATCGTGACCCCGAGCGAGCGCATGCGGCGGCTCAGCCGGGGTTGAGCGCCGAGGCCATGGCGTCTTCCGGATTGACTTCGCTGCTCTGGTTCATCGCGATCATCGCGATGATCCCGCTCGCGCTGTGGCTGCTCAAGCGCACGCCGATGGGTGCGGTTGGTGGCCAGGGCGTGCTGCGCAGCGTGGCGGTGCTGCCGCTCTCGACGAACCAGCGCATCGCGGTCATCGAAGTGGGCCAGGGCGACGAGCGCCGGTGGCTCGTTCTTGGCGTCACGGCCGGCAGCATCACCACGCTGCACGCCATGCCGCCGCAGGCCGACGGGCCGCCCGCTGCGGCGCCTGCGCCCTTCGCGCAGATGTTGGGCGCATTGCGCGGCTCGAAGGGCCCGACCGATGGCCGCTGACCTGCCGCTGATGGTGGCCCAGGGCGTGGGCGGCACCAGCTACTCGGTGCCGATCCAGACGCTGCTGTTCTTCACCGCGCTCAGCTTCCTGCCGGCCGTGCTGCTGCTGATGACGGGCTTCACCCGCATCGTCATCGTGCTGAGCCTGTTGCGCCAGGCGCTGGGCACGCAGGCCGCGCCGCCGAACCAGGTGGTGGTGGGCCTGAGCCTGTTCCTCACCTTCTTCGTGATGGGGCCGACCATCGACAAGGTCTATGCCGATGCGTACCAGCCCTACGCTGAAAACAAGATTGCCTTCGACGAAGCCCTGAAGCGCGGCGAGGTGCCGATGCGCGCCTTCATGCTGAAGCAAACGCGCCAGGCCGACGTGATGCTGTTCGCCCGCCTCGCGAAGGTCGACGCTGCGGTGAAGATGGCCGACGTGCCCTTCAAGGTGCTGGTGCCGGCCTTCGTGACGAGCGAGCTGAAAAGCGCGTTCCAGATCGGCTTCCTGATCTTCATTCCGTTCCTGATCATCGACATGATCGTGGCCAGCGTGCTGATGAGCCTGGGCATGATGATGCTCAGCCCCGTGCTCATCGCCCTGCCCTTCAAGCTGATGCTGTTCGTGCTGGCCGACGGCTGGAACCTGCTGCTCGGCTCGCTCGCCGCCAGCTTCGCGAGCTGATTCGCTCCTTCACACGGCAATGGACGCACAACACGTTTTCACCATCGGCCAGGAAGGCCTGTACCTGCTGCTGCTCGTGTCGGCGCCCATGCTGCTGGCGGTGCTCGTGATCGGCCTGGTGGTCAGCATCTTCCAGGCGGCCACGCAGATCCACGAAGCCACGTTGAGCTTCGTGCCGAAGATCATCGGCGCCGTCGCGGTGCTGGCCATCGCCGGGCCGTGGATGCTGACCACGCTCGTCGAGTACCTGCAGCGCACGCTGCAGGCGATCCCGTCGGTGGTCGGCTGAAAGGCTGAGCGTTCCGTGCTCACGTTCACCGAAGCTCAGGTGCTGGCCTGGATCTCGCCGCTGCTGTGGCCGTTTCTGCGCATCCTCGCGCTGTTCAGTGCGCTGCCGGTGATGGGCCAGCGCAATGTGCCGATGCGGCTGCGCGTGGCGCTGGCGTTCCTGATCGCGCTGTGCTCACAGGCCACGCTGCCGGCGATGCCGGTGATCGCGCTCGACTCGGCCGCCGCGGTGCTCGCTGTGGTGCAGCAGGTGCTGATCGGCGTGTCGCTGGGGTTTGCCGTGCGCATCGTGTTCGCGGCAGTTGAGTTCGCCGGCGAGATCGTCGGCCTGCAGATGGGCCTGAACTTCGCCGGCTTCTTCAACCCCATGACCGGTGGTGAAGCCACCGCAGTGAGCCGCTTCTTCGGGGTGGCAGTGAGCTGGCTCTTCATCGTGATCGGCGGGCACCTGATGCTCATCGCCGCCGTGGTTCAGAGCTTCCAGACCTTCCCGGTGACGAGCGAGCCCTTCGCGTTCCTGCGCGCGGTGCAGCCGCAGGTGTGGGGCGCGGAGGTGTTCAGGCTCGGGTTGTGGATTGCCTTGCCGCTGATCGCGATGCTGCTGTTCGTGAACCTGGTGCTGGGCGTCATCTCGCGCGTGGCGCAGCAGATGAACATCTTCGCCATCGGCTTTCCGATCACGGTGTCGGTCGGCCTGATCGGCGTGCTGCTCACGCTGCCGATGATGCAGGTGCCGTTCACCATGGCGCTGGAGCAAATGCTCGCGCACTTTCAGTAGCGCACCGCCGAAGCGGCGTCTGGCAGCAGGCACCGCCGGCGTGGCGCCTTGGTAGGCTCGCACCCCATGGAGTTCTCATTCCTTCGCGGGTTCGGCATGTCGGCCGCTTTGATCGTCGCCATCGGCGCGCAGAACGCGTTCGTGCTGCGCACCGGGCTGCGGCGCGAACACGTGCTGGCCGTGGTGCTCGTGTGTGCACTGTCGGATGCGCTGCTGATCACGCTCGGCGTGCTCGGCATCGGTACGTTGGTTCAGAACAGCCCGGTGTTGCTGGCGGTTGCGCGCTACGGCGGCGCCGCCTTCCTGACCGTGTACGGCGCGCTCGCGGCGCGGCGTGCCTGGGGCAGCAGCGGCATGGCGCTGCGCGACGCGCCCCCGACCAGCCTGCGCGCGGCGCTGGCCACCTGCCTGGCGCTGACCTACCTGAACCCGCATTGCTGGCTCGACACCGTGGTGCTGCTCGGTGCCGTGGCCAGCCAGCTGCCAGCGGCACAACGCGGCGCGTTCGGCGCCGGGGCGGCAGCTGCGAGCTTCGCGTGGTTCTTCGCGCTGGGCTATGGCGCGCGGCTGCTGCGTGGCGTGTTCGAACGGCCAGTGGCCTGGCGCTGGCTCGATGGCGCAATCGCGTTCGTGATGTGGGGCATTGCCGCGTCCTTGCTGCTGACGTAGTGGTGGCGGACGCAGAGGCGGCACACGCAGAGGCGGCACACGTAGAGACGGCGGCCGAAGCCGCCGTTTCTCAGGCCAGCCTGCCCCGATCTACTTGATCGTCACCCAGGCGAACTCGACCCAGTTGTCGGCGCGGTGAACCACATCGACGTTGCTGCGCGCAGCCCACGGGATGAACTGACGGTGCAGCGGGATGTGATGCACCTGCTCGTTGTGCATCTTGACCACGGCCTTGATCATGGCCTCACGCTTCTTCGGGTCGGGCTCCTTGCTGGACGCAGCGGCGAGCTTGTCCATCTCGGGGTTGTTGACCTGCCCATAGTTGAAATCGCCGATGCCGCCGGGTGCACGGGTGCGGTAGATCGGCGTGAGCGTGGTCTCGGCGTCGGTCACCGAGCCGCCCCAGCCGAGCATGTACATCGAGGTGTCGAGCTTGTCGAGCTTGCTGAAGTAGACCGAACGCGGCATCGTGTTCAGCTTGATCTTGACGCCCAGTCGTGCCCACATCGAGGCCAGCGTCTTGCAGATCTCCTCGTCGTTGACGTAACGGTCGTTCGGGCAATCGAGCGTGACCTCGAAGCCATCCGGGTAGCCGGCCGCGGCCAGCAGCTTCTTCGAGGCATCCAGGTCGAAGGGCAGGCGCTTCTCGAGGCTCGCATCGTTGTAGGTGCCGATCGGCGAGACCATCACCGCGCCGGTGGGTGCGGCCTGGCCGCGCATCAGCTTGGACTTGATGCTTTCTTCATCGACCGCTTGGTAGAGCGCCTGGCGCACGCGCTGGTCCTTGAAGGGGTTCTTGCCCTTGACGCTGCTGTAAAGCAACTCGTCGCGGCCCTGGTCCATGCCGATGAAGATGATCCGGTTCTCGGGCCCGTCGATGATCTTCACGCCGGGCGTTTCGCGCAGCTTGGGTGTGTCGGTCGGGGGCGGGTCGAGCACCAGGTCGAGCTCACCCGACACGAGCGCGGCCACGCGCGTGGCGTTGGCCTTGATCGGGGTGTAGACCACGTCCTGCACGTTGCCGGTGAACTTGCCCCACCAGGCCGGGTTGCGCTTGTAGACGGTCTTCACGTCGGGCTGGCGGCTCACCAGCACATAGGGGCCGGTGCCGTTGGCGTTGAACGCGGTGTAGCTCTGCTCCTTGGCAGTGAAGTCGAGCGGCTTGGTCACGTTGTTCTTCTCGCACCATGCCTTGCTCATGATGAAGACCGAGTTCAGGTGCTGCAGGAAGATCGGGTTCACTTGCGCGAGGTTGAACTCGACGGTGAGGTTGTCGATCTTCTTCGGCTCGCCGAGCGCGTTGGCATAGACCTTGATCTGCGACGTTTGCTCCGCAGCGCGCTTGACCGAGAACACCACGTCGTCAGCGGTGAATGCAGAGCCGTCGTGGAACTTCACGTTCGGGCGCAGCTTCATGCGCCATTGCAGCGGGCCCGTCTGCTGCCATTCGGTGGCGAGCATCGGCACGATGTTCAGTTCCTTGTCGCGGCCGGTCAGCGTCTCGTAGATCTGGCCGTTGAGTGCGTTGGTGAGTGACTCGTTGCGTGAGACAGGGTCCATGGTCTGCAGGTCGCCCTGCGAGGCCCAGCGCAGGGTCTGCGCCTGCGCGGCGCCCACCGCCAGCCCAAGGGCAGCAGCGAGCAGCACCTTGATGCGAAGTTGATTCATTGCTTGCTCCGGCACGTTGAAAAGTGCCGAGTGTAGGGCGGCGCCGCCGCGCAGTCAGTGCCGGCGAATCGCGTGCAGCGGATCACTTCCAGCGAGATTGCGGCACAGTCTGGAGTTGGCCCGGCAACGAGGCGATGTAGCTGGCGAGCAACTTGGCCTCGGCGTGCGTGTACGGCCGCGCCATGCCCATCATGATGGCGTTGTTGCGGCCGACCTGCGGGTTCTTGTCGGTCTGGTAGGCCTTCAGCGCCACATACAGGTAGTCAGGGTGCTGGCCTGCGAGCTTGGGGTAGGTCGGGTCGATCGGCGCGCTGAAATTGGCCCCGTGGCACGACACGCAGTTGCCCTTCTTGAGCAGTTCCGCCACGGCGGCAGGCGCTTCACCGGCCACCGTGGCGGGGGGTGCGTCGGCCTTGGCCTGGGTGGAGTAAAACGCCGCGAGGTCGGCCATGTCCTGGTCGCTCAGCGACGCGGCGATGGCGCGCATGGTCGGGTGCTTGCGGTCGCCCTTCTTGTAGCCTGTGAGGGCCGAGACGATGTACTTCGGCCCCTGCCCGGCGATCATCGGCACGCGGTAGATTTCCGGGAAGCTCGCCTTGTAGTCGGGAATGCCATGGCAGCCGATGCACATGGCCGCCTTCTTCTCGCCGGCCTTGGCGTCTTGGGCCAGCGCATGCACCGAAGTGCCCAGACAGAGCAGCGCAACGATCAGAGACAACAGCTTTTTCATGGTTCAGAACAGGCCTGTTTGCAGTGCAACAATCGATTATAGGGGGCGCCTTATACTGGCTCGCAGACCCAAAGCCCCACCCTGAAGTTGCACCTGAAGGCCGCCCGAGACCATGAAATTCCAAGGCTCCGAGAACTACGTCGCCACGCCCGACCTGATGCTCGCGGTGAACGCCGCCGCCACGCTGAAGCGCCCGCTGCTCGTCAAGGGGGAACCCGGCACCGGCAAGACGATGCTCGCTGAAGAAGTGGCGCTGGCGCTGAAGATGCCGCTGCTGCAGTGGCACATCAAGAGCACCACCAAGGCGCAGCAAGGCCTGTACGAGTACGACGCGGTGAGCAGGCTGCGCGACAGCCAACTGGGCGATGAGAAGGTCAAGGACATCCACAACTACATCGTCAAGGGTGTGCTGTGGCAGGCCTTCACCGCCGACCAGCCGGTGGTGCTGCTGATCGACGAGATCGACAAGGCCGACATCGAGTTCCCGAACGACCTGCTGCGCGAGATTGACCGCATGGAGTTCTATGTGTACGAGACGCGCGAGTTGGTGAAAGCAGTGCACCGCCCGCTCGTCTTCATCACCTCGAACAACGAGAAGGAACTGCCCGACGCCTTCCTGCGCCGCTGCTTCTTCCACTACATCAAGTTCCCGGATGCGGCCACGATGCAGAGCATCGTGAACGTGCACTTCCCGAACCTCAAGAAGGAACTGCTCGCCGCCGCGCTGACGAACTTCTACGACGTGCGCAACCTGCCCGGCCTCAAGAAGAAGCCGAGCACCAGCGAACTGCTCGACTGGCTCAAGCTGCTGCTGGCGGAAGACATTCCGCTCGATGCGCTGCAAAGCAAGGACGACAAGGTCGCGGTGCCGCCGCTCGTGGGCGCGCTGCTGAAGAACGAGCAGGACGTGTCGCTGTTCGAGAAGCTGGTGTTCATGCAGCGAAACAACCGCTGATGCGGGCGATGCTGCCGGTCCGGCCGGTCACGCTCGAACTCGCCCCGGTGCGGCTGGTGCCACTCGGGCTGGAACACGAAGCGGGCCTGAAGCGCGCCGCGGCCGACGGTGATTTGTGGAACCTGCGCGTCACGTCGGTGCCCGAACCGGAGCAGACACGCGCTTACATCGAAACCGCGCTGCAAGGCCGCGAGCAAGGCCACCGCCTTGCCTTCGCCGTGCTCGACAGCGCAAGCGGCAATATGATCGGCTGCAGCAGTTACCACGACATCGTGCCCGCCGTGTCGCGCCTGGAGATCGGTTGGACCTGGTATGCGAGGAGCGTGCAGCGCAGCGCCGTCAACACCACCGCCAAGCTGCTGCTGATGACGCACGCCTTCGAGGCGCTCGGTGCGCAGCTCGTGGGTTGGCGCACCGACAACTTCAACTTCGCGAGCCAGCGCGCCATCGAGCGCCTGGGCGCACGCCGCGACGGCGTGATGCGCCACCACGCGCTGCGCCGCGACGGCACGGTGCGCGACACCGTGATGTACAGCCTCACCACAGGTGAGTGGCCCGAAGTGAAAGCGCAGCTGCTGTGGCAGCTGGCTCGCCCGCGCTGACCAACCCGAATCAGAACCTGGAGACTGCATGACGACGAAGCGCCCGGCGTTGACGGTGGAAGACCTGTGGAAATTCGAGCGCGTGGGCGGCATCGCGCTCTCGCCCGACGGGGCGCAGGCAGTGTGCACAGTGAGCCGCTTTTCGATGGACGAGAACAAGGGCAGCACGAGCCTGTGGCTGCTCAACACCTTCGGTGGCGGGCCGCGCCGGCTCACGAGTTGCGGCGAGAAAGACGGCCACGCGGCATGGTCGCCCATGGGTGAGGCCATCGCCTTCACCGCGAAGCGCGAGCAGCAGGGCAAGGCCGACGACACGCCGCAGCTTTATGTCATTGCGCCCGACGGCGGCGAGGCGCGCCGAATCAGCGACTTCGCCCCTGGCATCGAAGCCTTCAAGTGGTTCCCCGATGGCAAGCGCATCGCGTTCGTCGCCTGGGTCTGGCCCGAACTCAAGGGCACGAAGGAGCAGGTCAAGCAGCACAAGGCCTTCAAGGAGCGCAAGGAAACCGGCTACGCGACGAGCGAGGCCCAGTACCGCTTCTGGGACCACCACCTGCCGATGGGCCGGGTGGCGCATCTGCACGTGCTCGACGTGGCCAGCGGCCGCGTGACCGACCTGTTCGAGGGCACGCCCTACGAGCTGCCGCGCGCCGAGCCCGATGCCGACGGCTTCGACATCGCGCCCGACGGCCGGCACATCGCGTTCGCGTTCGACCCGCAGCCGCAGAAGCGCCTCGACAACCCGAAGGCGCTGGTCGAGTTGCGCCTGCGCGGCCTGGCCTTCGAGACCGTGGCCGTCGACAAGGCCTGGGACTTCGACGACCCGCGCTACAGCCCCGATGGCACGCACATCGCCTTCGCGGCCAGCCACATCGGCAAGAAGCACACGATGCCGGCGCACGCTGCGGTGCTCGCGCGGGGCGACCACTGGCACGCGCTCTCGGCCGAATGGGACCACTCGGTCAACACACCGCTGCGCTGGTCGGCCGACAGCCGCACGCTGTTCTTCACCGCCGAAGACCGGGGCCGCTGCAACCTCTACCGCTTCGACATCGACAAGCGCAGCGCCACGCTCGAAGTGCAAGGCGGCTGGGTGCAGGGCTTCGACGTGGCCTCGGGTGTGGTCCTGACCGTGGCCGATGCCATGAGCCACCCGGCGCGCGTGCACGCCCAGCGCGACGGTCAGGCGCCGCAGCGGCTCGAGCGCTTCAACGAAGCCTTGCTCGCCAAACACCGGCTCGGCGCGGTCGAAGAAGTCAGCGTCACCGGCGCGAACGGCGATGCAGTGCAGATGTGGCTCGTCTACCCACCCGGCTTCGACAAGAAGAAGAAGCACGCGGTGATGCACAGCATCCACGGCGGCCCGCACGCCGCCGCCGGCGACACCTTCCACTACCGCTGGAACAACCATGTGTTCGCGGGCCAGGGCTACGTGGTGGCGTGCGTCAACTACCACGGCTCGAGCGGCTTCGGCTTTGCGTTTCTCGACAGCATCACCCACCGCTGGGGCGAGCTGGAGTTGCAGGACGTGGAAGCCGGCACCGACTGGCTGCGCAAGCAACCGTGGGTCGACAAGCAGCGCGTCTTCGCCACCGGCGGCAGCTACGGCGGCTTCATGGTCGCGTGGATGAACGGCCACGTGAAGCCCGGCCGCTACCAGGCCTACGTGTGCCACGCCGGCTGCTTCGACTGGACCGCGATGTTCAGCGACGACGCCTATACCTGGCACGCCAAGGAACTGGGTGCGTGGTACTGGGAAGACTCAGCCAAGATCAGCGCTCAAAGCCCCAGCACCTTCGCCGGCAGCATGCGCACGCCCACGCTCGTGATCCACGGCGCGCTCGATTACCGTGTGCCCGACCAGCAAGGCCTGGCCTACTACAACACGCTCAAGGCGCGCGGCGTGGACGCGCGGCTGCTGTGGTTCCCGGACGAGAACCACTGGATCCTCAAGCCGCGCAACAGCAAGCTCTGGTTCAGCGAATTCTTCGGTTGGCTCAAGCAACACGACGTGCACAAAGCAGGGAGCTGAGGGCCGCCGTTTCGAGACGATTGACCCGAATTTCACCGCCTGTTCGAGCGACCCCTCGCAGCGCTTGCGGCTGAAAATTCCGGCGGGTACCGTGCCCGCCGGAGACTTCCCATGCTGATCGCCACCCCTGTCAGATTCTTCGCCCGGCTCGCCCTCGCCGGTTTGTTCGTCGCGAGTGGCATGGCGGCCCGCGCAGCACCGGCCGACGAGTTCGTGCGCATCAGCGGCACGGGCAGCGGCACGGGCGGCATGCAGTTGCTGGCCGACGCCTACATGAAGGCCAACCCGGGCGCGCACGTCGAGGTCGTCAAGGCCATGGGCAGCAGTGGCGGCATCAACGCCGTGATCGACGGCCGCCTCGAACTGGCGGTGAGCAACCGCGCGCCGAATGCGGCCGAAACCGCGCGCGCGGCCCTGACCATTGCCGAGTACGCGCGCACCCCTTTCATCGTGGCCGTGCACCGTGACCTGGGCATCACCGCGCTCTCGTCCGCCCAGCTCGCAGCGCTCTACGCTGAAGGCCCTGCCACTTTCCCGAACGGCAAGCGTGCCCGCCCGGTGCTGCGCTTGTCGGACGCGACCGACACGCAGTTGCTGCAATCGTTCTCGCCCGAGGTGGCGCGTGCGGTGGACGCCGTCTCCACACGGCGCGGCATGCTCAACGCCAACACCGATACCGAGGCCGCCGACCTCGTCGAGAAAACAGCGGGTGCATTCGCGGTCAGTACGCTGGCGCTGGTCGAATCGGAGAAGCGCCCGCTGGTGGGCGTCGCGATCGACGGCAAGGTGCCCAGCGTGGCCAACCTGGCCAACGGCAGCTACCCGTACTACAAGGCGCTGTTCCTGATCACCGGCCCGGCAGCCACGCCCGCCACCCAGGCCTTCGCGGCCTACGTGCGCTCAGCCGCCGGGCGCGAATTGCTCACGGCTGCCGGTCACTGGGTGCGCTGACCTTCGCGCAGAAGCAAGCGACAGCGCGCCTCGAACCGCAACCTCGCAAGCCTCCCGGTCGACCGCGCCGCCGAATGCACAACACCCCGTTCGCGGCCGACCGCCCGTCATGGGACAGCGTCGACGCCAGCGCCGGCCGGTCAATGGCGCACCTGCGCTGGGCAGCCTTGCTGCTCGCGGTGCTGATCACCCTGTCGCTCCCCGCGGCACGCCTGTTCTTCGACATTCGCACCCGCATGGCCACCCTGTCGATCCAGGCCGAGGGGCTGGCCGACGACTTGTCCAACCAGGCCAGCGCTGACCCCGAGCGCTGGCTGTACGAACGCAACGCGCTGTCGGCGACGCTGGTCAAACTGCGCATGCGCAGCGGCGCGCAAGCGGTGCGGCTGGAGGCTCTGCGCGGCCCCGAAATAGCCAGAGCCGGCGAATGGAAAGATGCCTCCTTGCTGCACTACGAGGCGGCGGTGCTCGACTCGGGCGTGCCGGTAGCCACCCTGGGCGTGCAGGCCGCGTTGGCCCCCACGCTCGTGAGCGCAGCGTGGCTGGGGCTCTTCAGCGCCGCACTCGGCGCAGCCACCTGGTGGTTGCTGTCGACAGTGGCCCTGGGCTCTCTCGGCCGCGCGGTGGCCGGCCTGCAACGCGCCCGCGCCGATGCCGAGCGCGCCGGCCGCGCACGCACCACGTTCCTGGCCACGATGAGCCACGAGATCCGCACCCCGATGAACGGCGTGCTGGGCATGACGAGCCTGCTGCTCGAATCGCCCCTGAACAAGGTGCAACGGCACTATGTGGAAGTGATTCGAAGCAGCGGCGATTCGCTGCTCACGGTCATCAACGACATCCTCGAATTCAGCAAGGTCGAGTCGGGCATGGTGCTGCTGGAGCCGCTGCCGTTCCAGCCCGAAGCGCTGGCCGATGACGTGCTCACGCTGCTCGGCCCTGCAGCAACCCGCAAGAAGCTCGACCTGATGTGCCGAACGCACGCAGGCGTGGCGCCCTGGATGCTGGCCGACGCAACGCGGCTGCGGCAGCTGCTGCTCAACGTGGTGGGCAATGCCGTCAAGTTCACCGACGCCGGCGAGGTGCTGGTGAGCATCGACTGCCCGCGCCCGGGGCGCCTGCGCTACTCGGTGCGCGACACCGGCATCGGCATGACGCAGGCCCAGATCGACACCATCTTCGAGCCCTTCACACAGGCCGACGCGTCGACCACGCGGCGCTTCGGCGGCACCGGCCTGGGCCTGGCGATCAGCCGGCGCCTGGCCGCAGCGATGGGCGGGACCATCGAGGCGCGGGCCGAGCCCGGTGCGGGCTCGACTTTCGTGATCGAGATCGATTGCCAGCCCACGCCGGCCCCCGCGCATGCCGCCACGCCCGTGAACCTGGACTCGCTGCTCGGCCTGCGCGTGCTGCTGGTCGACGACAACGCGACGAACCTGGAGATCGTCAGCACGCTTGCGAGCGGCTGGGGCATGAAGCCCACCGCCTTCAGGCGGCCGGAAGATGCGCTCGCCGGCTTCGGCAACGGCACAGGCTTCGACCTTGCGATCCTCGACTTCAACATGCCCGGCACCGATGGCGCCGAGCTCGCCGCCGCGCTGCGGCAAGTGCGCCCGGGCTTGCCGATGGTGCTGCTGTCGTCCAGCGATGGTGCCGACGCCGCGCGCCGACTGTTCGCGGCTCGCGTGAACAAGCCGGTGCAGCGCATGCTGCTGCTGGACACCTTGCTGACCGTGATGAGCCGCCGCTTCGCCTCGGCCGGGCTTCAACCCGGCCCGGTGGCCATGCCGCCGACGCCCTTCATGGCACAGGCGGGCCGACTGCCGCTGCGGCGCGTGCTGGTGGTCGAAGACAACCCTGTCAACGCCATCGTCGTGCGCACGATGCTCGAACGCCTGGGCTGCCTGAGCGAGCACGTGCAAAGCGGCCGCGAGGCCGTGGCTGCCGTGAGCCGCCAGCCCTACGACCTGATCTTCATGGACCTGCTGATGCCCGAACTGAACGGCGTCGACGCCACGCGTCAGATCCGAGCGCTGGCACTCGACGCGCAGCCTTACATCGTGGCGTTCACGGCCAACGTGATGGCCGAAGACCGCGCCGCATGCAGCGATGCGGGCATGAACGCCTTCCTGGCGAAGCCGGTGCGGCTGGAAGACCTGGAGCGGTGCCTGTCGGCCTTCTTGCGGGCCGGCGCGAGCCCATGAACGGCATGTCATCGGCCCGGTGCGCGGGCCGGGGGAGGCCGGAGTGCGAACGGCCCCACCGGTTCACAATAGGCTCACTGCACCGCACCCCTGCCCGCCATGCTGATCAACTTCTTCTTCACCCTGCGCGCCGCCAAGCTGAAGGTCTCGGTCAAGGAGTACCTGACGCTGCTTGAGGCGATCCAGGAAGGCGTGATCGACAACACCGTCGACGAGTTCTACTACCTCGCGCGCACGTCGCTCGTGAAAGACGAATCGAACTTCGACAAGTTCGACCGCGCCTTCTCCGCGTACTTCAAGGGCGTGGAACTGCTCACCGATTTCTCGCAGGACATTCCGCTCGACTGGCTGCAGAAGAAGCTCGAACTGGAACTCAGCGCCGAAGACAAGGCCGCGATCGAGAAGATGGGCTGGGACGAGCTGATGGAAACGCTGAAGAAGCGCTTCGAAGAACAGAAGGAGCGCCACGAAGGCGGCAACAAGATGATCGGCACCGGCGGCACGAGCCCGTTCGGTGCGTATGGCTACAACCCGCAGGGCATTCGGATCGGCCAGGACAAGAGCCGCAACAAGAGTGCGGTGAAGGTGTGGGACCAGCGCCAGTTCAAGGACTACGACGACACGCTCGAGCTTGGAACGCGCAACATCAAGGTGGCGCTGCGCCGCTTGCGTCGGTTTGCTCGCGAAGGCTCGGCCGACGAGCTCGACCTCGACGACACCATTCGCAGCACCGCCGCGAACGCCGGCTGGCTCGATATCAAGATGGTGCCAGAGCGCCACAACAAGGTGAAGGTGCTGCTGCTGATGGACGTGGGCGGCACGATGGACGAGCACATCCACCGCGTTGAAGAGATCTTCAGTGCCGCCAAGAGCGAGTTCAAGCACCTGGATTTCTACTACTTCCACAACTGCGTCTACGACTTCATGTGGAAGAACAACCGGCGTCGGTACAGCGAGAAGTTCCCGACGATGGACATCATCCGCAAGTACAACAAGGACTACAAGCTCATCTTCGTCGGCGACGCCACGATGAGCCCGTACGAGATCCTGCAGCCCGGTGGCAGCGTCGAATACAACAACGAAGAGGCCGGCGCCGAGTGGCTGCAACGGCTGACGAACGCGTTCCCGAAGTTCGCGTGGATCAACCCCGAACCGCAGGGTGTGTGGGGTTACCGGCAGAGCATTGCGGTGGTCCAGCAACTGATGAACCAGCGCATGTACCCGCTCACGCTGGCCGGGCTCGAAGGGGCCATGCGCTTGCTCAGCAAATGACGGCCGGCCGGCTGGCCGCCATGGCGTGCCTGGCCATGCTGGCGGGCTGTGCGAACCTGCAGACCTTCCCCTTTCTGGCCCCGGCCAAGGCCCGGGACGCAGCCTCCAGCGCAGCAGCGCCAGGCCCCGAAGTGCCAGCCTACGAGTTCGACGTAGAAGCACCCGCCGCGCTGCGCAAGCTGTTGCTGAACTACCTGGACCTGGCGCGCTTTCGCAGTGCGCCCAGCACCGACAACATCACCCCGGCGGAGCTTGACCGGCTGATCCTCGCCGCCCCTGCGCAGGCCCAGAGCCTGCTCGAAACCGAGGGCTACTTCAACGCCGACGTGAGCGTGGCGCGTGTGCCCGGCGTGGCCGGCGTGCCCGGCGTGCCCGGCGTGCCCGGCGTGGCCGCCAGCGGCCTGCCGCAAGTGCGCATGGTGGTCGCAGCCGGCACGCCAGCGCTGGTAGGCGACGTGCAGGTCGACGTGACCGGCGCGTTGCAGACCGCCGCCCTGGCCGGCGATGCCGACGCGCTCACCGAGCGCGAGGCGCTGCGCACCGATTGGCCCTTGCCCGCCGGTGCGGTATTCCGCCAGGCCGCATGGAGCGATGCGAAGAACGCCGCCGTCACGCGGCTGCGCAGCCAAGGCTATGCGGCGGCGAACTGGGTGCGCACCACCGCGCGCGTCGACGCACAGAGCAACGCTGTCGCGATCACGGTCGAGGCCGACAGCGGGCCGCTCTATCGCATCGGCGCCATTCGCATCGAAGGCCTGCAGCGCTTTGGTGCCGACGCGGTGCTGCGCCTGGCCTACTTCGAACCCGGCGAGCCTTACACCGAGAAGCGGCTGCTCGACTTCCAGGAGCGGCTGCAGAAGATCGGCCTGTTCGAGGGCGCGTCGGTCGAGCTCGACGCCGACCCGCAAACCGCGGCCGCAGCGCCGGTGCTGGTGCGCGTGAAGGAGCAGCCGCTGCAACAGGCCACGCTCGGCGTGGGCTACAGCGCCAACACGGGCGCGCGCTTGTCGCTGGAGCACACGCACCGCGCGGTGTTCGGCACCCGCTGGGTCGCCAAGAACAAGTTCGAACTCGGCCCCGACAAGCAGGCCTGGGAAGGCGAGCTGCTGTCGCACCCGCTCGAAGGCCTGTACCGCAACCTGCTTTCGGGCAGTGCCACCAACCTGCGCGCGGCCGATGAAACGTTGTTGAGCTGGAACGCGCGGGTCGGCCGCACGCAAGACACGCCGCGCATCGAGCGCCTGTACTTCGCCGAGCTCACACAGGCGAAGTTGAAGAGCGACACGCTCACCAGCAACGCCGAGGCGCTGTCGCTCAACTACCAGTGGGTATACCGCGATGTCGACAGCGTGCTGCTGCCCACGCGCGGCCTGACCACCTCGGCGCAAGCCGCGCTCGGCGTCGCCCGCGGCACGCGCGAGACGCCGGCCGCCGCGCGCCTTGAAGAACGCGGCCCGTTCGCGCGGCTCTATGCGCGCATGACCTGGTACCGCCCGCTCGGCGGTGCGTGGTTCGGGACCGCGCGGGTCGAGGCCGGGCAGCTGTTCACCCGCAACGTGGTGGGCGTGCCCGACACGCTGCTGTTCCGCGCCGGCGGTGACGATTCCGTGCGCGGCTACGGCTACCGCACGCTCGGGCCGGCCACCGACGGCGTGGTCACCGGCGGGCGCAGCCTGGCCACCGCGAGCATCGAATTCGCCCGGCCACTGCTCAGCCAGTACCCCGCGTTGTGGGGCGCGGCGTTCATCGATGCCGGTGACGCGGCCGACCGCTTTGCCGCGCTTCGGCCCGCCCTCGGCTACGGCGTGGGCGTGCGCTGGCGCAGCCCCGTCGGGCCCTTGCGGGTGGACGTGGCGTACGGCCAGCGCGAGCGCCGCGTGCGCCTGCATTTCGGCGTGGGGATCGCGTTCTGATGGGCGCCGACGACGCTGTGCCTGTGTCACCCGTGCCACCCGTGCCCGCCGAGCCGGCTGCGCCCGCCGTGGCCCGGCCGAGGCGGCGCTGGCGTCTGGCCTTGGCACTGCCCGCCGCGCTGGTCTCGGCGGCCGTGGCCGGGCTGGTCGCGATCGCGGCGCTCGTCGCGTGGTCGGCCGGCAGTCCGCCGGGCACGGCCTGGCTGGCGGCACACCTGCCGGGGGTTCGCATCACCACCGCGTCGGGCACGCTGCTGGGTGACTTCGCGGCCCAGCGCGTCGAACTCGCCTTGCCAGGTGGCACCGGCACGCTGGTGCTCGACGGCGTGGCGTGGCACGGCCTGCGCCTGGCGCGCAGCCCGGGCCACGCGCTCGGCGGGATCGTGATCGACGAGCTGCGCGCGGCGCGTGCCGACCTGCGGCTGACACCGAACCCGGCCCCCACACCGCTGACCGCGCCGACCGACCTGCGCCTGCCGATGGAGATCGACATTCGCTCGCTTCGGGTCGGCGAGTTTCACATCGCGCCTACCGGCGCAGCGCCGACTGCCGGCCTGCTGCTGCGCCAGCTCGATGCGCAACTGCAGCTCGGCGCCGCCGGTGGTGCCGAGCATCGGGTGGATCGGTTCAGCGTCGCGTGGGACCAGCTTCAGGCGAGCGGCCACGCGGTCGTCGGCACCACCGGCAAGCTGGCGGTCGAGGCGGTGCTCGACGTGGCCCAGGCCTCGGGCTCGGCGTGGGCCGCGCACGCCGCACTGGCCGGCCCGCTGGCCGCGCCAGCGCTGCAAGCCACGGTGCGCGCACAGCCCAACGGCGCGCGGCCCGCACAGGCGCTCGACGCACGCGCCCTGCTGCGGCCGTTCGCCCCCTGGCCCATCGACAGCCTGCAGGCCAGCACCCAGGCGCTCGACCTGGCGGCCTTCAGCAGCAGCGCCCCGACCACCGCACTCAGCGGCACAGCCGTGGCCACGCGCGCAAGCGCGACGGCACCTGTCGTCCTGACGCTGGACATCCGCAACGCAGCGGCCGGCCGCTGGAACGAAGGCCGGCTGCCGCTGCGCAGCGCGAAGCTGGCACTCGCGGCGCAACCCGACCGCGCGGCCGACATCACACTGTCGAGCCTGGTCGCCGAACTCGGCACCGTGCAGGCAGTGGCAGGCCGGGTGCAAGGCCAGGGTGAATGGCGCGGCGGGCGCTGGACGCTTGCGACGAACGTCAGTGCGCTGCAACCGGCGCAGCTCGACACGCGCGCGCCGGCCATGCAATTGGCCGGCACGCTGGCCTTGTCCGGGGGTGACTTCGCGACCCCGGCCACCAGCGCGGTCGAACTGCGGGCGGTGCTCGACGGCAGCGCGAGTGCGAACCCGAAAGCGCGCACCGCAGCAGCGCAACCGGTGCAGTTGCGGCTGAATGCCAGCCTGCAAGCGCAGCGCATCGAATTGCGCGAGGCCCGTGCCACAGCCGGCCCGGCACATGCCGAACTGAGCGGCCTGGCCACCCGCGCGGTGACCAGCACTTCGGGGAATGCGCCAGAGAGCGCGCCGTGGCTCGTCAAGGCCAAGGGCTCGCTCGCCGAGTTCGACCCCGCCTTGTGGTGGCCGGGGCGCGACGACTCGCCGTGGCGCAAGGCGCCCACGCGGCTCCATGCCACGCTCGATGCCGACCTGGCCGTGCCCACCAACGCCGCGCGCGCCGCCACGTCCACCAGCCCCACGTCCACCGCCGCTTCGGCCCCTGACCCACGCACCGCAGCCGAGTGGCTCACCGCGGTGCGCGGCCAAGCCAGCGCGGTACTGGCGCCCAGCCTGCTGGCGGGTGTGGCCGTCAGCGGCAAGGCGACCGTGTCGAGCAACGCCAGCGGCGCCCGGCCCACGCTGCAACTCGAAGCAGCCGGCAACAGCCTGCGGGCGACCGGCCTCGTCGCCGCCGGCGGCGGCCAGGTCGACCGCTGGGAACTGGCGCTCGATGCACCCGCGCTCGCGCGGCTCGCACCGGCGTTCGCGTTGTTCACGGCGCCGGGCCAGGGCGCTGCGCTCGCCGGTGCGTTGAAAGCCAACGCAACCATCAGCGGGCGCTGGCCCCACGTCACCACGCAGGGCACGCTCGAGGCCAACGCGCTGCGTGTTGGCAGTGCCGCGCTGCAGAAAGCCGAGGGCCGCTGGCAGCTCGGCAGCGCCGCCGGTGATGCGATGCAAGCGCAGCTCGCGCTGACCCAGTTGTCGGCCCTGCGCGCGGGCGTGATGCGCCCGTGGGCCGAGACCGCGCAGGTGCAGTTGCAAGGCACCGGGCGTGCGCACCAGCTGACCGTGCGCGCCGAGTCGAAGGCGCTTCCGCCCGCGTGGGCCGGTGCGCTGCAGGCCAGCGGTGCCGCACCGGCCGGCCTCACGCCAGCCGACCGCACCCTTGCCACGCTGCTGGCGCAGGGCGGGCTCATCGAGGCCGCTGCAAGCGGCGCCAGCGGCTGGCGCGGCAGCGTGCAAGAGCTGTCGGTGCGGACCACCAGCGCGGCAGCCCCGTTGCTCTTGACACGTGATGTCGGCATCGACCTGCGCTGGGGCGGCGCGCCCTCCAACACCTCGGCCGGTGCCCTGACGAACACGCCGGCCAGCGCCACCGTGCAGCCCGGCCGCGCCGAAGTGCTAGGCGGCGCGCTGCGCTGGAGCCGCATCGCCTGGCAGGCCTCGAGCGTACCCGGGGGCGCAGCGCAGATCGACGCGCAAGCCGAGCTCGAGCCGATGCGCGTGGCGCCGCTGCTGGCGCGCGCCCAGCCCGACTTCGGCTGGGGCGGTGACCTGACCGTTGGCGGCACGCTGGTGCTGCGCAGTGCGCCCACCTTCAGCGCCGACATCGTGATCGAGCGCCGCAGCGGCGACCTGACGGTGAAGGACGACCTGAGCACCCAGGCCCTCGGCCTGACCGACCTGCGCCTGGGCCTTGTCGCCGAGAACGGCGTGTGGAACTTCACCCAGGCCGTCGCCGGCACGGCACTCGGCGTCGGCGTGGGTGCGGTGGTGGCGCGCACCGGAGCCCAGGCCACCTGGCCGGCCGCCGACACGCCCATCGAAGGCGTGTTCGAGCTGCGCGTGGACAAGCTCGGCAGCTGGGGCACCTGGGTGCCACCGGGCTGGCGGCTCGACGGCGCATTGCACGCCAGCGCCAGCATCGGCGGGCGCATTCGCGCGCCCGAATACACCGGCGAAATCGAAGGCACGGGCCTGGCCGTGCGCAACTTCGTGCAGGGCGTGAACGTGACCGACGGCGACCTGGCCGTCCAACTGCGCGGCACCACCGCGCGCATTGAACGCTTCACCGCGAAGGCCGGCGGCGGCACCGTCACGCTTGCCGGCGACGCCAGCCTCGGCGAGGCGCCGAAGGCCGTGCTGCGCGTGGTGGCCGACAAGTTCCAGCTGCTCGGCCGCGTCGACCGGCGCATCGTTGCCAGCGGCCAGGCCCAACTGCAGCTCGACGCGAAAACGCTGGCGCTCACCGGCCAGTTCGGCGTCGATGAAGGCGTGATCGACTTCACCCGCAGTGACGCACCAAGCCTGGCCGATGACGTGAGCGTGGTGCGCACCGTGCCCCGGCCTTCGCTGCCCGCCGGCGCGAACGGCGCAGCCACCTCCGCATCCACCTCTGCATCCACGACAGCCACCGCACCGAGCGCCACGCCGAGCGCCGCCAACCCCACGGCCCGCGAAGTGGCCCTCGACCTGCGCGTGGCGCTCGGCGAGAAGCTGCGCCTGCGCGGGCGCGGGCTCGACACGGGCCTGCGCGGCGAGTTGCGCATCACCTCGCCGGGCGGGAAGCTCGCGGTGAACGGCACCGTCAACACCGCTGACGGCACCTATGCCGCCTACGGCCAGAAGCTCAGCATCGACCGCGGCCTCGTCACCTTCAACGGCGCCGTCAACAGCCCGCGCCTCGACATCGAAGCCACGCGCCCGAACACCGACGTGCGCGTCGGCGTGGCCATCACCGGCAGCACGCTGAACCCGCGCATCCGTCTGTTCTCGGAACCCGAGCTGAGCGAGATCGACAAGCTCAGCTGGCTCGTGATGGGCCGCGCGAGCGACGGCCTGGGCCGCACCGACACCGCGCTGCTGCAGCGCGCCGCCCTCGCGCTGCTGGCCGGTGAAGGCACCGGCATCACCGACCAGCTGACGCGCGCCATCGGGCTGGACGACATCTCGGTGCGGCAGACCGAGGGCGAGGTGCGCGACACCATCATCTCCCTGGGCAAGCAGTTGTCGCGGCGCTGGTACGTGGGCTACGAGCGCGGCCTGAACGCCACCACCGGCAACTGGCAACTGATTTACCGCATTGCCCGCCGCTTCACGCTGCGCGCCCAGTCCGGCGACGACAACTCGCTCGACCTGATCTGGGTCTGGCGCTGGCAGTAGCGCGGCGGCACGCGCCCGGATACATGCCGAAGCACATGCCAAAATCCGCGCCTCGCTCGCCGTAGTTCAATGGACAGAACGGCCGCCTCCTAAGCGGTAAATACAGGTTCGATTCCTGTCGGCGGGACCAACGACCTTGTCTCGCGAGGTCTCAGAAGGTTCAATACGGTCTCACCGAAGTTGTAGTTACCGGGCAGTTGGAGGCAACTGTCGTCCCAGAGAGTCCACTGCGATGCGCTTGCATCTCGGGGCAACTGGGGGCAACATTCGAGCGAGTTGCCCCCACCGTATCGAAAGTTGCCCCCATGTCGCTTTCAGACACTGCCATCCGCAATGCCAAGCCCGGCATGAAACCGGTTCGCCTGTTCGACGGCGGTGGCCTCTACGTCGAGGTGGCCCCCGGAGGCGGCAAATGGTGGCGACTGAAGTATCGATATGGCGGGAAGGAAAAACGCTTGTCGCTCGGCACCTACCCAGATGTCAGCCTGAAGGCCGCACGGGCGCGACGCGACTCAGCACGCCAGCAACTCGCCGAGGGCGAAGACCCGAGCGCGCTACGCAAGGCGGCGAAAGCAACCGAGCAGGCCAAAGCGCTCAACACGCTGGAGACGGTAGGCCGCGCGTGGCTCAAACATCGGTCGTCCGCCTGGGTAGCCCGAACGCGCACGATGATCGCCGCGTCGCTCGAAAATGACGTGTTTCCCAAGCTGGGCGAAAGGGTCATTGATGGTGTGCAGCCCGGAGACATCCGGGCGCTCGTACAAGGCATCGAATCACGCGGCGCCGGCGAAACCGCAACGCGGGTGTTTCAACGGCTTCGCGCGATCTTTCGGTATGCGATCGCGCACGAGCTGCTTGAGACCGATCCCACGTACCCCCTCAAGCCGTCCGAGATATTCAGGCCGCGCAAGACCAGACACCGAGCGTCACTGGGCGAGCGCGATGTCCCCGCGTTTCTTCGCAAGTTGGCCAGCTATGGAGGCGATCCAATGACGCAGTCGGCGCTTGCATTGCTGATGATGACGGCGACGAGACCGGGTGAGTTGCGTGGCGCTCGATGGGATGAGTTCAACGAACGCGCCGCGACCTGGCGAATTCCAGCTTCGCGGATGAAGATGAAAACGGAGCACAAGGTACCGCTGTCCAAGCAGGCTCTTACCCTCTTGGCAGAGATGCGCCAGCTGTCGGGCGACGGCCCGTTGGTGTTTCCATCGCCCTTCTATCCCGGCAAGCCGCTCAGCGACGGTACGCTGAACAGCGCGCTCGCCCGCTTGGGCTACAAGGGCATGGTCACTGCGCATGGCTTTCGGACCTTGTTCTCGACATGTGCGAATGAAGCTGGCTGGAACTCGGACGTCATCGAGAAGCAACTGGCGCACGAAGAACGCGACGAGGTACGCGGCGCGTACAACAGGGCGCAATGGATGACCGAACGCGCAAAACTGATGCAATGGTGGGCGGATCGGCTCGACGCATTGCGCGAGGAAGCGCAGGTTTTGAGCAGAGAGTCATCGGAATGAGCGTGATCGAATTCATCCCGTTCGCCGAGCCTTGTCACCAGGCATCCACGAGCTAAAGCCATGGTCACCCACAAAACACCCGCACGAAAGCGCAGCAGAGTTCAGGCGCCCGGTCAAACGCTGGTCGACGACATCCGCGGCCTCATCGCCGGCGCCCGCGCTCATGTCGCCACCACCGCCAATGCCACGCTAACGCTGCTGTACTGGCGTGTCGGTCAGCGCATTCGCGCCGAAGTGCTCGGCGGCAACCGCGCTACCTACGGTGAAGAAATTGTCGTGACGCTGTCACGACAATTGAGCATCGACCACGGCACGAGCTTCGACGAGAAAAACCTGCGCCGCATGATCCAGTTCGCCGAGGTCTTTCCGGACGAGCAGATTGTCGTGTCGCTGTTGCGAGAATTG
>JANXWV010000049.1 GCA_025350965.1 Rhizobacter sp. | reverse complement strand
CGCTGCTGATCCTCGACGAAGTGATGACCGGCTTTCGGGTTGCCCTGGCTGGCGCGCAGAGCCTTTACGCCAAGCAGATCCCGGGCTTTCAGGCCGACATCCTGGTGTACGGCAAAGTCATCGGCGGTGGCATGCCGCTGGCAGCGTTCGGCGGCTCGCGCGCCGTCATGGAGCAACTGGCCCCGCTCGGGCCGGTCTACCAGGCCGGCACCTTGTCGGGCAACCCGGTGGCCACCGCCTGTGGCCTGGCCACGCTGCGCGAGATCCGCAAGCCCGGCTTCTTCGAGGCGCTGAGCGCCAACACGCGCACGCTGGTCGACGGGCTGGTCGGTGTCGCCACGGAGGCCGGCGTGCCGATGGTGGGCGACTGCGAAGGCGGCATGTTCGGCTTCTTCTTCGCCAGCGAGTTGCCGCAGAACTACCCCGCCGTGATGGCCACCGACAAGGAGCGCTTCAACCGCTTCTTCCACGCCATGCTCGACCGCGGGGTGTACCTGGCGCCCGCCATGTACGAAGCCGGCTTCGTGAGTTCGGCCCATTCGGCCGCCGACCTGAAAGCGACCATCGCGGCCGCGGCGCAGAGCTTGCGAAGCTGAGCGGTCGACACCGAGCTGGTGCCGCCCGGCGCTACCGAGTTCCTGCACAGGCCTCTTCTGGAACCCCCCGATGCACATCCACATCCTCGGCATCTGCGGCACCTTCATGGGCGGCCTGGCCGCACTGGCACGCGAAAGCGGCCACACCGTGACCGGCTGCGACGCCAACGTCTACCCGCCGATGAGCGACCAGCTCCGCGCCCTCGGCATCGAGCTGATCGAAGGCTTCGGCGCCGATCAGATGGCGATCCAACCCGACCTGTTCGTGGTCGGCAACGTGGTCACGCGCGGCAACCCGCTGATGGAGGCCGTGCTCGATGCCGGCCTGCCGTACACCAGCGGCCCGCAGTGGCTCGCCGACCACGTGCTGCAAGGCCGCCACGTGCTGGCCGTGGCGGGCACGCACGGCAAGACCAGCACCACCTCGATGCTCGCGTGGGTGCTCGACCAGGCCGGTCTCGCGCCCGGCTTCCTGGTCGGTGGCGTGCCGCTCAACTTCGGCGTGAGCGCAAGGTTGGGCGCATCCGGCCAAGTTGCACGGTTGGGCTCACCCGGCGCACCGTTCGTGATCGAAGCCGATGAATACGACAGCGCCTTCTTCGACAAACGCAGCAAGTTCGTGCACTACCGGCCGCGCACCGTGATCCTGAACAACCTCGAGTTCGACCACGCCGACATCTTCGACGACCTGGCCGCCATCGAGCGCCAATTCCACCACCTCGTGCGGACCGTTCCCGCGCATGGCCGGCTGGTCGTGAACGCGCGCGAAGAGAGCCTGCAGCGGGTGTTGGCCATGGGCTGCTGGAGCGAGGTCACGCGCTTCGGCGCGCGCAAGGAAGAGCCCGGTGCGCTGCGCGCACGCGGCGAGCCGCATGCGTTCGACGTGCTGCGCGGCAGCCTGAAGATCGCCCGCGTCGACTGGGCGCTGCTCGGCGAGCACAACCAGCTGAATGCGCTGGCCACCATCGCCGCAGCCGAGCACGTGGGCGTGGCGCCCGACGCCGCCGGCCGCGCGCTGGCCACGTTCCAGAACGTGCGCCGCCGGCTCGAGCTGCGCGGCGAAGCGCGCGGCATCAAGGTCTATGACGACTTCGCGCACCACCCGACCGCGATGCGCACCACCGTGAACGGCTTGCGCCGAAAGGTCGGGCTGCAGCGCATCCTCGCGGTCTTCGAGCCGCGCTCGAACACAATGAAGCTCGGCGCCATGAAGGCGCAGCTGCCCTGGTCGCTCGAAGAGGCCGACCTTGCCTTCTGCCACAGCGGCGGCCTCGGCTGGGATGCAGTGCAGGCACTGGCGCCAATGGGCAAACAGGCCGTGGTCAGCGCCACCATCGACGACTTGGTCAAGCAGGTCGTGGCCGCTGCGCGCGCAGGCGATCACATCCTGTGCATGAGCAACGGCGGCTTCGGCGGCATCCACGCGAAGCTGCTGGACGCGATGGCTCGGCCGTGACACCGGTGACGCCCCTGCCGAGCGGGGCACAGCCGCAGCCCGTGACGCGGGTGCTCTACCTGCACGGCTTCCGCTCGTCGCCGAAGTCGATGAAGGCGCGGATGTTTGCCGCGTGGATGCAGGCGCACGAGCCGAGCGTCGAGTGGATCTGCCCGCAACTGCCTCCCTCACCGAACGACGCGATGGCGCTGGTGCACAGCGCCGCTGGCGGTGTGCCCACCGCGCAGCTCGCCGTGATCGGCAGCTCGCTCGGCGGCTTCTACGCGACGGTGTTGGCCGAAGCGCGCGGCTGCCGCGCCGTGCTGCTCAACCCCGCCATCGACCCGGCTCGCGACCTCGCCCGCCACATTGGTGAAACGACCGCATGGCACAGCGACGAGCCGTTCTACTTCCGCGCCGAGTTCGTGGGCGAGTTGCGCGCCATGACACCCGCAGCCGTGACCCGACCGGAGCGCTACTTCACCGTCATCGCCAAAGGCGACGAGGTGCTCGACTGGCACGAGATGAACGCGCGGTACAAAGCATGCCCGGGCAAGCTGCTCGAAGGCGGAGACCATGCGCTCAGCGACTTCGAACTGCACTTGCCCGACGTGCTGCGCTTCATCGGCCTGGGCGGTTGAAGGACCGGCCGGTCACCAGTGGATGATCGTCAGGATCACCCGGCCCCAGACCTCGACGTTGAACCACAGCAGGCACGCGAGGTAGGTGCCACGCCGGAAGGTCCGTGCGCGCTCCAGCCAGACCTTGATGTCGAAGGCCATGAACAGCACGAAGCTGAGCGCCGAGCCGACCGCCATCAGTGCGGCAATCACACCGATGATCCAGCGGAAGATCGTCATCCGGTGGCTTTCAAATGATCTTCACCATGGTCTCGAGAATCAGCACAGCGAAGAACGCGAGCCCGGCGATCACCGTCCACTTGACGATGCGGATGCCCAGCACCCGATAGCGTTGCTGGCCGGTGCCGATGAACATCGCGAAGCACAGCAGGCCGGCTACCAGCAGCAGCAGGACGATCCAGCGGAAGATCAGCATGGTCCGTGCACGCCCTCACCAGGCCGGGGCCAACTCGGCCATGCCGGCCGGGGCCTGGCTGGCGTCGTCGAAAGTGACGATCTCGAACGCGGCCTTGTCGGCGAGCAGCGCGCGCAGCAGCTTGTTGTTCAACGCGTGGCCCGACTTGAACGCGCTGTACGCTGCCAGCAGCGGGTGGCCGGCGAGGTAGAGGTCGCCGATGGCGTCGAGCATCTTGTGCTTCACGAATTCGTCGTCGTAGCGCAGGCCTTCGCTGTTGAGCACCTTGTGCTCGTCGAGCACGATCACGTTGTCCATGCTGCCGCCGCGGCCCAGGCCGCGCGAGCGCATCAGCTCCACGTCTTTGGTGAAGCCGAAGGTGCGGGCGCGCGCAATCTGCTGCTTGTACTGGCCCGAGCCCATGTCGAACACGGCGCGCTGGCCGGTCTGGTTCAGCGCCGGGTGGTCGAACTCGATCTCGAAGCTCAGGCGGTAGCCCTCGAACGGGTCGAGCCGCGCCCACTTCAGGGTTGCGCCCTCGCCCTCCCGCACCTCCACCGGCTTGACGACGCGCATGAAGCGCTTCGGCGCGTTCTGCAGCTCGATGCCCGCGCTCTGCAGCAGGAACACGAACGACGCGGCCGAGCCGTCGAGGATGGGCACCTCTTCGGCGGTGATGTCGATCACGAGGTTGTCGAGGCCCAGGCCGCTGCACGCCGACAGCAGGTGCTCGATGGTCGCGACCTTCGGGCCACCCGGGTCGCCACCGGCCGAGATGGTGGTGGCCATGCGCGTGTCGCACACCGAGGCCGCGGTGGCCTGGATGTCCACCGAGCGCGGCAGGTCGACGCGTCGAAACACGATGCCGCTGTCGGCCGGCGCCGGCCGCAACGTGAGCTCGACGCGCTCGCCGCCGTGCACACCCACGCCGACGGCGCGGGTGATGGACTTGAGGGTGCGCTGCTGGATCATCGGCGTGATTGTCCGCGATCCGGTGCCGGCAGCACGGCCCACAACGGCACCGCCTCGACGCGTTCGTGCAGCCGGTAGCGGCGCTCGCCGGGGTACACCACGTACAGCGCGTCGAGCGCCAGGTCGGCGAGCGCGGTGCGCATCGACGGCGTGAGCAGCGGTGCATCGGTGCGCTTGAACTCCACACCGACGCGCCGGCCGTCCTTGAACATCAGCAGGTCGAGTTCTGCGCCAGCGTGCGTGGCCCAGAAGTACGCCTCGTCGGGCTGCGCAATGCGCAGCACCTGCTCCAGCGCGAAGCCTTCCCACGAGGCGCCGCTCTTCGGGTGGCGCGCCAGTGCGTCGGCGCCGTCGATGCCGAGCAGCGCATGCAGCAGCCCGGGGTCGCGCACGTACACCTTCGGCGCCTTCACCTGGCGCTTGCCGAAGTTCACGAACCACGGCTGCAACTGCCGCACCAGAAACGCCTGCGTGAGCCAGTCGAGGTAGCGGCGCACCGTGCTCTCGTTGACGCCGAGCGAGCGCGCCGGCTCGGCCGCGTTCCAGGTCTGCCCGTGGTAGTGCGCGAGCATCGACCAGAAACGGAAGATCGCCGGTGCAGGCGCGCCCATGCCGAGCTGCGGCAGATCGCGTTCGACTGTGGTGCGGATGAATTCGCGGCGCCAGATGCTGCTGGCCGCGTCGCTCGCCGCGCCGAACGAACGCGGGAAGCCGCCACGCCACCACAGCCGCGCGGTGGCCGCCGTACCCACTTCATCGAGTGTGAAGCCTGCGGTCTCGATCACCTCGATGCGCCCAGCGAGGGACTCGCTCGATTGGCGAAGCAGCGTGGGCGACGCACTGCCCAGCAACAGGAAGTGCGCCGGGTTGCCCGGCCGGTCGATCAGCACGCGCAGCACCTTGAACAGGTTCGGCGCGAGCTGAACCTCGTCGATCACGACAAGGCCTTGCAAGTCTTTCAGCGCCGTGAGCGGCGCGGCCAATTGGGCCTCGACCTGCGGGTCTTCGAGATCGAAGTAGTTGGGCGAGCCCGCGTCGAGCAGCGACCGCCCGAGCGTGGTCTTGCCCACCTGCCGCGGCCCGACAAGCGCCACCGCCGGGCTGCGCAAGAGCGCAGCGCGAACGGTCGACTCGAGTGAAGCGCGGTGAAACACGAAGCATGCTACCTTGAAATTCCCGCACAACATACGGGAATTTCAATGTGCAAATTGCACACCGGAGCTGGGTCCGGGCGATTGATGCCGTCAGAAGCGTAGCGAGCAGGCCGAGGTGGGTTCGCAGGAGCGCAGCCGTACTTCTGTACGGCGAGCACCTCCGAGCCCAGATCGGCCTGCGCAGCAGCTTCTGGCGGCGTCAATCAGCTTGCTTGCGCAGGAAGGCGGGGATCTCGAACTCGTCCATCCCGTTGCTCGCCAGCGCATCCACCTTCGCCGCTGCGCTGCGGCCGTTGCGCCACACGCTCGGCGTGGTCAGCGCACTGTAGTCGTGCGCTTGCGACACGGCCTGCACCGGCTGGGTCAGGATCGGCAGGTCGTGCGTGCCGGTGCGCTGCATCGGCACGCTGTGGACGACGCTGATCGGTGTCTGCGCGCGCTTGGCCGGCGACAAGCCGGTGGCGATCACGGTCACGCGGAGCTGGTCGCCCAGACCCTCGTCGTACGCCGTGCCGTAGATCACGTGCGCGTCGTCTGCGGCGTAGCGGCGGATCGTGTTCATGGCGTTTCGGCTCTCGGCCAGCTTGAACGTGTTGCGGTTCGCCGCGATCAGCACCAACACGCCGCGCGCACCCGACAGGTCGATGCCTTCCAGCAGCGGGCAGGCCACCGCGGCTTCGGCCGCCTTGGTCGCGCGGTCCGGGCCTTGCGCTTGCGCGGTGCCCATCATCGCCTTGCCGGGCTCGCTCATCACGGTCTTCACGTCTTCGAAGTCGACGTTCACGAGGCCCGGCATGTGGATGATGTCGCTGATGCCGCCAACCGCGTTCTTCAGCACGTCGTTGGCGTGCGCAAAAGCCTGGTCTTGCGTGATGTCGTCGCCCAGCACGTCGAGCAGCTTGTCGTTCAGGATCACGATCAGCGAATCGACGTTCGCTTCCAGTTCGGCCAGGCCCGAGTCGGCGGCTTTCATGCGGCGGTTGCCCTCGAACTCGAACGGCTTGGTCACGACGCCGACCGTCAGGATGCCCATTTCCTTTGCGATGCGCGCGATCACCGGCGCGGCGCCGGTGCCGGTGCCGCCGCCCATGCCGGCGGTGATGAACAGCATGTGCGCGCCGTCGATCGCCTGGCGGATGCGGTCCACCGCCTCTTCGGCCGCGGCCTTGCCGGCTTCCGGCTTGGCGCCGGCGCCGAGGCCGGTGCTGCCGAGCTGGATCAGCTCATGTGCGGCCGAGCGGTTGAGCGCCTGGGCGTCGGTGTTGGCGCACACGAACTGCACGCCTTGCACGCCTTGCGCAATCATGTGGTCGACCGCGTTGCCGCCGCCGCCGCCCACGCCGATCACCTTGATCTGCGTGCCCATGCTGAACTCTTCAATCATTTCGATGGCCATTTGAATCTCTCCAATTTGCTGTTGCAGTTGCCGTTGTTTGTCTAGACCTTGTTCCCGCTTGTTCTTCTTCGTCGCTTGCTTCTCGTGCCGCGTGGTGGGTCGTGGGTGCGGCACTTGAATTCATTGGTATCCATGTCATCCCCGATTCAGAAGTTACCCAGAAACCAATCTTTCGCGCGCCCGAAGAGGGTGCGCACCGAGCCGGCTTGTTGCGCGGCGCGCATGCCGCGCGAGCGGGCGTGGCGGGCTTCTTCGAGCAAGCCCATGACCGTTGCGGAACGCGGGTTCGCGACCATGTCGTACAGCGCGCCGTGGTACAGCGGCACACCCTTGCGCACCGGCTTCAGGAAAATGTCCTCGCCCAGTTCCACCATGCCCGGCATCACCGCCGCGCCGCCGGTGATGACGATGCCGCTGGACAGCAGTTCCTCGTAGCCGCTCTCGCGGATCACCTGGTGCACGAGCGAGAAGATCTCTTCGATCCGCGGCTCGATCACGCCGGCCAGCGCCTGGCGGCTCAGGCGGCGCGGGGCGCGGTCACCCAGCCCCGGCACATCGAGTTCATCACTCGGGTCGGCCAGCAACTGCTTGGCCACACCGAACTCGACCTTGATCTCTTCCGCGTCTTTCGTCGGCGTGCGCAGCGCCATCGCGATGTCGCTGGTGATCAGGTCGCCGGCAATCGGAATGACGGCCGTGTGGCGGATCGCCCCGTCGGTGAAGATCGCCACATCGGTGGTGCCGGCGCCGATGTCGACCAGCGCCACGCCCAGGTCCTTCTCGTCGTCGGTCAGCACCGCGTAGCTGCTGGCACTCGGGTTCAGCACCAGCTGGTCCACCTCCAACCCGCAGCGCCGCACGCATTTCACGATGTTCTCGGCCGCGCTCTGGGCACCGGTGACGATGTGCACCTTCACCTCCAGGCGCCCGCCGCTCATGCCGATCGGCTCCTTCACCTCGTGGCCGTCGATCACGAACTCCTGCGGCTCGACCAGCAGCAGGCGCTGGTCGTTGGGGATGTTGATGGCCTTCGCGGTCTCGACCACGCGCGCCACGTCGATGGGCGTCACTTCCTTGTCGCGCACGATCACCATGCCGGTGCTGTTCTGGCCGCGAATGTGGCTGCCGGTGATGCCGGTGTAGACGTGCGTGATCTTGCAGTCGGCCATCATCTCGGCCTCTTTCAGCGCCTGCTGGATGCTCTGCACCGTGGCATCGATGTTCACCACCACGCCGCGCTTGAGCCCGTGCGACGCGGCACTGCCCAGGCCGGCAATGCGCAGCTCGCCGTCGGGCAGCACCTCGGCCACCACCACCATCACCTTCGCGGTGCCGATGTCCAGGCCGACCACCAGATCCTTGTATTCCTTGGCCATCTCGTTCCTTATCTTGCTGCGGGCGCGGCCGCTGTGGAGCGCGCGTCGGTCGAGGTGGTGATGCCCTTCAGGCGCACGGCGTAGCCATCGGTGTGGCGCAGGTCGGCGGACTCCATCGGGCGCTTGTACTTCTGCGTGACCTGCGTGATGCTGCCCACGAAGGCCAGCGTGCGGGCGAGCACTTCGTCGTCGGTGCCACGCCCGAGTTCGACTTCGGCGCCGCTGTCGAGCTCAGCGCGCCACGAGCCCCGGCCCGAGAGTTCGAGCGTGTCGATGTGCAGGTCGAGCCGGCTGAACAGCGGCTGCAGGCGGCCGAGCATCGCCAGCATCGCGACCGAGCTGCCGTCGGGGCCGCGCAAGGTGGGCAGGTTGTCGTCTTCCACGTCGCCGAGGTTGGCTTCGAAGACCTCACCATAGCTGTTGACGAGCCGGTCGTTGCGGTCGTCGGTGCTGCCCGCCCAGAGTGCGGTGGCGCGGTGTTCTTCGAGCCGCACGGTCAGGCGATTCGGCCAGACCCGGTTGACGACCGCATGCCGCACCCACGGCACGGCCTCGAACGCGCGCCGGCCGGCCACCAGGTCCATCGTGAAGAAGTTGCCCGCCAGGCGCGGCGCCGCATTGGCGCGGATCGTGAGCACGCTGTTGTGCGCCAGGTCGCCTTCGACGCGGATGCTCTTGACCGCGAACACGGGCTGGCGCAGCACCCACGTCAACGCGATGCCGGCCAGCGCCAGCGCGCCGATGGCGGCCAGCAGCAGCGCGGTCGCGTTCATCAGGCGAACGTCGGCCGGAAGCGGTTGGGGGGCGTAGGCGGTGGCCATGCGTCTTGTGCGGGTGGGTGTGATCAGGCCTTGGCAGGCGCAGCGTCGAGCGCCGCCCCTTGCAGGATGCGCACGCACAGCGCCTCGTAGCTGATGCCCGCAGCCTTGGCCGACATCGGCACCAGCGAGTGCGTCGTCATGCCGGGCGACGTGTTCATCTCCAGCAGGAAAGGCTTGCGGTCGCTCGCGCGGATCATCAGGTCGGCCCGCCCCCAGCCGCGGCAGCCGAGCGTGCGGTAGGCCTGCACCACGATGCGCTGGATCTCGCGCTCCTCAGCGGCCGGCAGGCCGCTTGGGCACTGGTACTTGACCACATCGGTGAAGTACTTGTTCTCGTAGTCGTACGCGCCCTCGGGTGCGTCGATGCGCACCACCGGCAGGGCCAGCGCGCCCGCGCCCGCGCCGAGCACCGGGCAGGTCACTTCGATGCCATCGATGAACTCCTCGCACAGCACGTCGGGGTCGTACTGCGCGGCGAGATCCACCGCCGCCTGCATGTCCGAATAGCCGGCCACCTTGGTGATGCCGATGGACGAGCCCTCGCGCGGCGGCTTCACGATCAGCGGCAGGCCGATGTCGTCGGGCACCGCGCGGACGCGTTCGCGCGTGCGGCTTTCAGGCGCGAGCCGCACATAGCGCGGCGTGGGCAGACCCTCGGCGATCCACACGCGCTTGGTCATGACCTTGTCCATCGCGATGGCCGAGGCCAGCACGCCCGAGCCGGTGTACGGCAGGCCGAGCAGTTCGAGTGCGCCCTGCACGCTGCCGTCTTCGCCGTGGCGGCCGTGCAGCGCGATGAAACAACGCGCAAAGCCGTCGCGCTTCAACTCGAACAGTTCGCGCTCGGCCGGGTCGAAGGCCTGCGCGTCGACCCCTTGTGACAGCAACGCGGCCAGCACGCCGGTGCCCGACATCAGCGAGATCTTCCGCTCGGCCGAGCTACCGCCCATCAAGACCGCCACCTTGCCCAGCGCGTTCGCGTCTTGCGTCATGGCGCCTCCTTCGTCATCTCGATCAGCTGCGCCGGCACAGCGCCGATGGAGCCCGCGCCCATGGTGATCACCACGTCGCCCGCGCGCACCTGCTCGGTGATGGTCTGCGGCATGTCCTTGATGTCGTCCACGAACACCGGGTCGACCTTGCCGGCCACCCGAAGCGCACGCGTCAGGGCTCGGCCGTCGGCGGCGACGATGGGTGCTTCGCCGGCCGCGTACACCTCGGCCAGCAGCACCAGGTCGGCCGTGCCGATGACCTTGACGAAGTCTTCGAAGCAGTCGCGGGTCCGGGTGTAGCGGTGCGGCTGGAACGCCAGCACCAGGCGCCGGCCCGGGAACGCGCCGCGCGCCGCAGCCAGCGTCGCGGCCATCTCGACCGGGTGGTGGCCGTAGTCGTCGATCAAGGTGAAGTGGCCGCCGCCATTCGCCGCGCCGACCTGCACGTCGCCATACCTCTGGAAGCGCCGGCCCACGCCGTTGAACTCGGCCAGGCCCTTGACGACCGGCGCATCGGGCAGCTCGAGTTCGGTGGCCACCGCGATGGCCGCGAGCGCGTTCAGCACGTTGTGGTCGCCGGGCAGGTTCAACGTGACGCGCAGGTCGGGCATCTGCACGCCGTTGCGGCGCTGCACCGTGAACTGCATCGTGCCTGCGTCGGCCAGCACGTCGACGGCACGCACCATGGCGTCAGCACCGAAGCCATAGGTGACGACCGGGCGCGAGATCATCGGCATGATGGAACGCACGCCGGCGTCGTCACTGCACAGGATGGCCGCGCCGTAGAACGGCATGCGGTGGATGAACTCGACGAAGGCCGCCTTCAGCTTCGCGAAGTCGTGGCCATAGGTGTCCATGTGGTCGGCGTCGATGTTCGTCACCACCGCCATCACCGGCAGCAGGTTCAGGAACGACGCGTCCGATTCATCGGCCTCGACCACGATGTAGTCGCCCGAGCCGAGCCGCGAGTTCGCGCCCGCCGCGTTGAGCCGCCCGCCGATCACGAAGGTCGGGTCGACACCGGCCTCGGCGAGCACGCTGGTGACGAGGCTGGTGGTCGTCGTCTTGCCGTGAGTGCCGGCTATCGCAATGCCCTGCTTGAGCCGCATCAGCTCGGCCAGCATCACGGCGCGTGGCACCACGGGCACGCGCTTGGCGCGGGCGGCGAGCACCTCGGGGTTGTCGCCTTGCACCGCCGTGGACGTGACGACCGCTTCGGCACCAGCGATGTTCGCGCTGTCGTGGCCCACGTGAATGCGGATGCCGAGAGACGCGAGGCGGCGTGTCGTCGCGCTGTCGCTCTGGTCGGAGCCCGACACCGCATAGCCGAGGTTGTGCAGGATCTCGGCGATGCCGCTCATGCCGGCACCGCCGACCCCGACGAAGTGGATGTGCTTGACAGCGTGTTTCACAGGCTCGCTTTCACCCCAGCCCTCTCCCGCTTGCGGGAGAGGGAGTCGGGCCGGCGCCCTCTCCCGCAAGCGGGAGAGGGTTGGGGTGAGGGCGGATTGCACGCGGATCGAGTCTTCATGCGGCCACCAACTCTTCGATCTGATCGGCCACACGCGCGGCGGCCTTCGGTTTGGCCAAGGCCCGCGCTTTCATCGCCATGCCGAGCAAGACATCGCGCGTCAGGCCCGCCAGCAGGTCGGCCAGCGTGCGGGGCGTGAGTTCGCTTTGCGGCACGTGAATGCCCGCGCCCTGCCCGGCCAGCCACTTCGCGTTGTCGCGCTGGTGCGAGGTGGTGCTCACGATCAAGGGCACGAGCACCGCCGCCACACCGGCCGCGCACAGCTCGCTCACCGTCACCGCGCCGGCGCGGCACACGATCACGTCGCACGCGGCGAGTTGCTGCGCCATGTCGTCGATGAACGGCAGCACCTCGGCCTGCACCTGCGAGCGCGCGTAGTTGGCTTGCACGGCCGCGAAGTTGGCCTGCCCCGCCTGGTGCGTGACCTGCGGGCGCTCGGCCTCGAGCATCAACGCCAGCGCCTGCGGCACGCAGTCGTTCAGCGCCTTCGCGCCCAGGCTGCCGCCGACCACCAGCACGCGCAGCTTGCCGTGGCGTGAAGCGAACCGCTGCTGCGGCGCGGGCAAGGCCTCGATCTCGGCGCGCACGGGGTTGCCGGTGACGACCGCCCCCTTGGTGCGCTGCGCGGCATCGCCGTCGAAGCCGAATGCCACCCGATCAGCGACCGGCAGCAGCGCCTTGTTGCTGAGCAAGAGCGAGGCGTCGGCGTTCACCAGCACCAGCGGGCGGCCGAGCAGCGCGGCCATCACCCCGCCCGGGAAGCACACGTAGCCGCCCATCCCCAGCACGGCGCTCGCGCGGCGGTTGCGGATGATCTGCAGGCAGCGCCAGAACGCGCCGAGCAGGCGCACCCCGCCGGTCAGCGTGTGCAACAGCCCCTTGCCGCGCAGGCCGGTGAAGGCCACCGCGTCGAGCGCGATGCCGCTCGGCGGCACGAGCCGGTTCTCGATGCCCGCCGGCGTGCCGAGCCAGCTGACCGACCAGCCCCGCGACTGCATTTCGCGCGCTACCGCCAGGCCGGGGATCACGTGCCCGCCGGTGCCCGCAGCCATCACGATGAGGTGGCGCGCGCTCATGCCCGCCCCCCGCGCATCAGCTGGCGATTCTCGACATCGATGCGCACGACGATGGCCAGCGCGACCATGTTCATCACGATGGCCGAGCCGCCGTAGCTCATCAGCGGCAACGTGAGGCCCTTGGTCGGCAGCACGCCCAGGTTCACGCCCATGTTGATGAAGGCCTGCCCGCCCATCCAGATGCCGATGCCTTGCGCGTAGAGCCCCGCGAACACGCGGTCGAGCGCGATGGCCTGGCGGCCGATATGGAACAGGCGCCGTGCGATCCAGAAGAAGGCCACGATCACACAGGCCACGCCGATGAAGCCCAGCTCTTCGCCGATCACCGC
>JANXWV010000042.1 GCA_025350965.1 Rhizobacter sp. | reverse complement strand
GGGCAGGTAGCAAGGCAGTTGCAGTGTGAGCTTGTTGCCGCTGTGACCCTCGGCTTCGGCCGCCGCATGCGCGGCGTGGACTATGTCGTCCGGCAGGCCGGCCACTTCGGTGTCGTTCGCGACGTAGGCGTAGCCGTCGGTGGCGTCGAGCACGTGGTTCGAAAACTTCTGCCCCAGGTCGGCTTGCCGATCCTGGATTTGCGCATGGCGCTCGCGGGCCGCGCCTTGCAGCTCGGCGCCGGAGAGACGGAAGTCGCGCACGGCGTTGGCGAGTGCCTTCTTGCGTGGTGCACTGAGCGCGGCGGAACGCGGGTCGGCCAGCACCGTCTTGTACTTGGCGAAGAGACGCTCGTCGGCCCCGAGCCGGGTGTGGAACTCGACCACGCGGACCAGGTTCTCGGTGTAGGCCGCGCGCAGCTCGGGCGTGTCGGCCACGCCGGCGAGGTGGCGCACGGCGTCCCACGCGCGGGACAGGCGCTCGGTGGCCACGTCGAGCACCGCCGACAACGCCTCGTACTCCGCCGGCAAGGCATCGCTGGTGGCGAGGGCGAGCGCCTCGTTCGCGCCGGCCAGCAGTGCGTCGAGTGCCGGCGCGATGTGCTCCGGGCGAATGGCGTCGAAGTGCGCCAGGCCGGCGCTGTCAACGCCATCGGCAAGAAGAAGGGGGTTGGCGATCATGGGGGCTTGCTCCTCAGGCTGCTGCGCGCTCGGCCGCTTCGATGGTGTTGGAGAGCAGCATGGCAATGGTCATCGGCCCGACGCCGCCCGGCACCGGGGTGATGTGGCCGGCGATCTCGGCCACGGCTGCGAAGTCGACGTCGCCGCAGAGCTTGCCGGCGTCGTTGCGGTTGATGCCGACGTCGATGACCACCGCACCCGGCTTGACCATGTCTGCGGTCACCGTGTTGCGCCGGCCGACCGCCGCCACCAACACGTCGGCCTGCCGTGCGTGCTGCGCAAGGTTCGGTGTGGCACTGTGGCAGATGGTGACGGTCGCGTTGGCCTGCAAGAGCAGCAATGCCATCGGCTTGCCCACCGTGTTGCTGCGCCCGATCACCACCGCGTGCTTGCCGCGCAGGTCGATGCCGGTGCTCGTGATGAGCGCCATGCAGCCGTACGGCGTGCACGGGCGAAAGCCGGGCAGGCCGGTCAGCAACTCACCGGCAGAGAGCACCGAGTAGCCATCGACGTCCTTGCGGGGCGAGATGGCCTCGATCACGCGGTGCGGGTTGATGTGCGCGGGCAGTGGCATCTGCACCAGGATGCCGTGCACGGCAGGGTTCTCGTTCAGCGCACCGATGCGCGCCAACAGATCGGATTCGGTCAACGTGGCGGGGTGCTGCTCGAACACCGAATGCAGGCCCGCCTCATGGCAGGCCTTGACCTTGTTGCGCACGTAGACCTGGCTCGCGGGGTCTTCGCCCACAAGGACCACTGCCAGGCCGGGTCGGTGGCCGCGCGACGCAAGCGCGGCAGCCCGCTGGGCGACGCGCTCGCGCACCTGGCGCGAGAGTGCGGTGCCGTCGATCAGTTGGGCGGGCATGCGGGAGAGTCCTTCTGGCGGCGTACGGCGGGCACTAACGGCGAAGGCCGCCGAGAGCCGCACGAGCCAGCGCAAAGCGCTTACTTGGGCGGCCCTCGACGGCCTTCGGGTGGGGCAACGGGTTCAAGCCTTGGCTTGGGCGCCGAGTGCGATCTTGAGCAGGTCGGCGACCGTGTTGGCGTTGAGCTTTTCCATGATGTTGGCGCGGTGCGCCTCCACCGTCTTGATGCTGATGCCCAGGTCATCCGCGATCTGCTTGTTGAGCCGGCCGGCGACGATGCGCTCGAGCACCTGCGCCTCGCGCGTGGTCAGGCGCGACAGCAAGGCGTCGCGGCTGGCGGCTTCCTGGTGCTTGGAGAAGTCGACGCGGGCGCGGTCGAGCATCTTCTCGACCAGGCGCACGAGTTCGTCTTCCTTGAAGGGCTTCTCGATGAAGTCTTCGGCGCCTTTCTTCATGGTGGTCACGGCCATGGGCACGTCGCCGTGACCCGTGATGAAGGTGACCGGCAATGGCGAGCGGCGCTCCAGCAGCCGGTCTTGCAACTCCAGGCCGCTCATGCCGTCCATGCGGATGTCGGCGATCAGGCAGGCCACCTCGCGCGGGTCGAAGCGCGACAGGAACGACTCGGCAGAGTCGAAGCACTTGACGCGGTAGTCCTTGCCCTCGAGCAACCATTGCAGAGAGTCGCGCACGGCCTCGTCGTCATCGACGACATAGACAGTGCCTTTCTTCGGAATCAAACTCATGAAGTGGCAGCCAGGTGAGAAGAAGGGAACTGCGGCGCAGCGGCGGTTTCTACGGGCAGCGTGAACACGAAACGACACCCTGAAACCAACTCGTTATTGTAGAGGTTCTGCGCCTTGATCCGGCCCCGGTGGCTCTCGATGATGGTGCGGCACAGGCTCAGGCCGATGCCCAGGCCTTCGGCCTTGGTCGAGAAGAACGCCTCATAGAGCCGCGCGATCACTTCGGGCTGCAGGCCCGGCCCCATGTCGGTGACGCTGAACTCGATCACGGCGCCTTCTTCCGCGCTGTGGCGCGGCACGACCCGCAGCTCGATGTTGCGGCGCGCCGTGGGAAGGTGGGCGATGTCGATGGCCTCGGCTGCGTTCTTCAACAGGTTCAGCAGCACCTGCTCGATCAGGATCGGGTCGACCATCAACGTGGGCAGGCGCTGCGCCACGTAGGTGTGGATCGACACGTTGCGCCGCCGCAGCTCGATGCCCGCCAGCTCGACCGCGTCGTCGACGATGCTGTGCGCTTGCGCTGGCTGGCGCTGGGGCTCGCTGCGCTTCACGAACGCACGGATGCGGTGGATGATCTGCCCCGCGCGCTGGGCTTGGCGCGAGGTCTTCTCGAGGGCCAGGATGAGGTCGGCCTTCTCGATGGCGTTGTTGTTGACGCGCGTGACCATGCCGTTGCAATAGTTGGTGATGGCGGTGAGCGGCTGGTTCAGCTCGTGCGCCACCGACGACGCCATCTCGCCCATCAGCACCAGCCGGCTCGTGACCTGCGCCTTCTCGGCCTGGCTGGCGGCCACCGCCTCGGCGTTGCGCCGGCCGGTGATGTCGGTGGCGATCAGCATTTGCGCCAGACGCCCGTCAGTCCACTGCAGGTAGCGCGCACGGACGTCGAACCACTTCTGCAGTGGCTCGACATAGACCTCGCGCGAGTCCGATCCGGCCTCGGTCAATTCCTGCGTGGGCAGGCCACCGAAGTTGTCGACCGAGTCGTCCATTTCGGACAGGTAGGGCACGCCCGCTTCGGCGCCGGCCAGCAGCGCGTGGCCCTGCGATTCGGCTCCGAACCAGAGCCGGTACGAGCGGTTGGCGAACAACAGCTCGCCTTGTTGCACCGACAGTACCGATACCGCAGCATCCAGCCCCTCGAGCACCGTGGTGAAGCGCTCGTGCGAAGCAGAAAGCTGGTCGCGGATGCGCTTGGCTTCGGTGATGTTCGTCATCGACGTCATCCAGCCCGTCTGCACACCCTTCGGGTCGATCAGCGGTGACACGTACATGCGCGCATCAAACACCGTGCCTTCCTTGCGCATGACCTTCACTTCGATGCCGCCGGCCGGGCTGCGGCCTTGGAGTTCCTGCTGCAGCAGGCGGGCGTTTTCCTCGCGCCGGTCCGGTGGCCAGTACGGCAGCGGCGGCTTGCGGCCGACGAGGTCGGCCTCCGAGAAGCCGGTCATCGCGCTGAAAGCCGGGTTCACATAGGTGATGCGGCCTTCCATGTCCATCGCGCGCATGCCGGTCAGCATCGAGTTTTCCATCGCGCGGCGGAAATTGGTTTCGGTGACGAGCGCGCTTTGCATCTGCCCGCGCCGCGCCACGTGGCGCCAGGTGCCGAGCAGCATCCACACCGTCAGGACCGAGAGTGCGGCGACCATCCAAAACAGCGTGTTGCCGATCAAGCCGATCGACGTGCGGTAACCCTGGCCACGGATGTACAGACCGTTGTCGGTGGGTGCCACCTGCAGTTGCGACACGATCGACGGTCGCGCGGCGCGGCTGCCCGGCACCAGCATGGCTGTGCTGGCGAGTACATGGTCGTTCGCGTCGAGCATGGTGATGGCATGACGCGTCGATACCTCCTTCGGGACGTGGTGGCGCATCAGCCCCTCGATGGAGTACTCGGCGATGAGCGCTCCGCCGAAGGCACCGCGCTCCAGCAGCGGCACCTGCACCTGGAAGGCAGCGTTGCCATAGGCATCGATGAACGGGCGCGAGTACGCGGGCTGGCGCTTGGCGCGTGCGGCAAGGAAGGCGTCTTCCGGGGCGCTGGGCTTGCCTTCGGTGGGCAACGTAATGGGCGTGTCGTCGGGTGAGATGCCGGCTTCGGGCGGGTAGCTCGTTGATGAGAAGCTGGCCCGGGGCGCGCGCGCGGCGCTGACCCATGCGAGGTTCGTGACCTCGGCCCGCTCACGGGTGAATGCAGCGGCTTGCGACAGGAATTGGTCCCGATCGATCGCGCGGGTGACGATCTCGCGGGCAATGCGAACCAATTGCTCCTGGTTCTCGATCAGCCGAAGGCGAACCAGCTGCTGCGCTATTTCGGTATCGCGCTTGACGGCCTCTTGCTCACGCTCGAATTCCTCATTGCGGAGATACCAAAACGCCAAGATGATCGCCGCGAGAAACAGCATGACTGACACCAGGGGCCCGAGCGTCGCGAAGCGGTCCTGGCGGGCTGCCGACTGGCGCCGCCACCAGCGCCCGAAAAGGCGTTCAGGCCAGGTTCGGGGCGGGCGGGGAAGAGGAAGCGCCTCGGTCGCAGGTTGCATGGCTGGATTATCGATGGTGCAGGAAGGGCGGGGCGAGACCGCCCGAAGCGGGTGGGGCGCCAGAGCGCTCGGAAGCGAAGCAAATGTTGTAATATGAAATCAACTCGCGCCATTTGGAAAAGCTGAAAAGCTGTGCGAAACTTCCGACCACACCAAACATCAATATCGGAGACGACCCATGTCAGCAATGCCCGACTCATTTCTCGGCGCCAGCGCGAACGATGCAGACGCCCAGGAAACCCGTGAATGGCTGGACGCGCTGTCGGCCGTCATCGGCGCCGAAGGCAACGACCGTGCCCACTTCCTGCTCGAAACGCTGATCGACCACGCGCGCCAGGCCGGCATCGACGTGCCGTTCTCGGCCAACACGGCGTACGTCAACACCATCCCGACCGACCAGGAAGAGCGCTCGCCCGGCAACATCGAGATGGAAGAGCGCCTGCGCACGCTGATGCGCTGGAACGCGATGGCGCTGGTCGTGAAGGCGAACCGACTGCACCCGGCCGACGGTGGTGACCTCGGCGGCCACATCTCCAGCTTCGCCTCGCTGGCCACGATGTTCGGCACCGGCTTCAACCACTTCTGGCATGCCGAGAGTGCTGAAGTCGGAAAAGAGCATGGCGGCGACCTGCTCTACATCCAGGGCCACTCGTCGCCCGGCATCTATGCGCGCGCCTTCATGGAGGGCCGCATCAGCGAAGAGCAGTTGCTGAACTTCCGCCAAGAGGTCGACGGCAAAGGCATTTCGAGCTACCCACACCCGAAGCTGATGCCCGAGTTCTGGCAGTTCCCGACGGTGTCGATGGGCCTGGGCCCGCTGATGGCGATCTACCAGGCGCGCTTCCTCAAGTACTTGCATGCGCGCGGCATTGCCGACACCGCCAACCGCAAGGTCTGGGTGTTCTGCGGTGACGGCGAGATGGACGAACCCGAGTCGCTCGGCGCCATCGGCCTGGCGGCGCGCGAGAAGCTCGACAACCTCATCTTCGTGATCAACTGCAACCTGCAGCGGCTCGACGGCCCGGTGCGTGGCAACGGCAAGATCATCCAAGAGTTGGAAGGCGAGTTCCGCGGTTCCGGCTGGAACGTCATCAAGCTGCTGTGGGGCAGTTATTGGGACCCGCTGCTGGCGCGCGACAAGGAAGAGATCTTGCGCAAGGTCATGATGGACACGGTCGACGGCGACTACCAGGCCATGAAGGCGAACGACGGTGCCTTCGTGCGCAAGAACTTCTTCGGCAAACACCCGAAGCTGCTCGAGATGGTGGCCAAGATGAGCGACGACGACATCTGGCGCCTGCAACGCGGCGGCCACGACCCGCAGAAGGTGTACGCCGCCTTCCACAAGGCCAACAACCACAAGGGCCAGCCGACAGTCTTGCTCATCAAGACCGTCAAAGGCTACGGCATGGGCAAGAGCGGCGAAGGCAAGAACACCGCGCACCAGACCAAGAAGCTGATCGACGAAGACGTGAAACTGTTCCGCGACCGTTTCAACATTCCGATTGCCGACGACAAGCTCGCCGAAATCCCGTTCCTCAAGCCGGCCGACGACACGCCGGAAATGAAATACCTGCACGAGCGCCGCAAGGCCCTCGGCGGCTACCTGCCGCACCGCCGAACCAAGGCGGACGAGAAGTTCACGATCCCGCCACTCGACACCTTCAAGGCCGTGCTCGACCCCACCGCCGAAGGCCGCGAGATCAGCACCACGCAGGCTTTCGTGCGCTTCCTGACGCAGCTGCTGCGCGACAAGGAACTCGGCCCGCGCGTCGTGCCCATCCTGGTGGACGAAGCGCGTACCTTCGGCATGGAGGGCCTGTTCCGCCAGATCGGCATCTACAACCCCGCAGGGCAGAACTACACCCCGGTCGACAAGGACCAGGTGATGTACTACCGGGAAGACAAGGCCGGCCAGGTGCTGCAAGAGGGCATCAACGAGCCCGGCGGCATGAGCAGCTGGATCGCTGCGGCCACCAGCTACAGCACCAACAACCGCATCATGGTGCCGTTCTATGTGTACTACTCGATGTTCGGTTTCCAGCGCATCGGCGATCTGGCCTGGGCGGCGGGCGACATGCAGGCGCGCGGCTTCCTGCTCGGCGGCACCTCGGGGCGCACCACGCTGAACGGCGAGGGGTTGCAGCACGAAGACGGCCACAGCCACATCCTGGCGAGCACGATTCCCAACTGCATCAGCTACGACCCCACCTTCGCGCACGAGGTCGGGGTGATCCTGCACCACGGGTGCAAGCGCATGGTCGAGCAGCAGGACAACGTCTACTTCTACCTCACGCTTCTGAACGAGAACTACGCCCAACCGGGCCTGATGCAGGGCACCGAAGAGCAGATCATCAAGGGCATGTACCTGCTGCAGGAAGGGGCCAAGAAAACCCCACGCGTGAACTTGCTGGGCAGCGGCACCATTCTTCTCGAAAGCGTGGCTGCCAAGGAATTGTTGGAGAAAGACTGGGGCGTGGCCGCCAATGTGTGGAGCTGCCCGAGCTTCAACGAGCTGGCGCGCGACGGGCAGGACGTGGAGCGCTGGAACCTGCTTCACCCGCTCGACAAGCAGCAGCGCACGGCGTTCGTCACGCAGCAACTCGACAAGCACGCCGGCCCGGTGATCGCCTCGACCGATTACATGAAGAACTACGCCGAGCAGATCCGCGCCTACATTCCGAAAGGCCGCACCTACAAGGTTCTGGGCACCGATGGCTTCGGCCGCAGCGACTTCCGCTCCAAACTTCGCGAGCACTTCGAAATCAACCGCCACTACATCGTGGTGGCGGCGCTGAAGGCGCTGGCCGACGACGGCTCGGTGCCCATGTCCAAGGTGGCCGAGGCGCTGAAGAAGTACGGCATCAATACCGAAAAGATCAATCCGCTCTACGCATAACCAGAACAACGGAGACACATCAAATGGCGCTCGTGGAAGTCAAAGTCCCGGACATCGGTGACTTCAAGGAAGTGGAGATCATCGAACTGCTGGTCAAGGTCGGCGACACGGTGAAGGCTGAGCAATCGCTGCTCACGGTCGAGAGCGACAAGGCTTCGATGGAGATCCCGTCGTCGCACGCCGGCGTGGTGAAGGAGCTCAAGGTCAAGCTCGGTGACAAGGTGGGCGAAGGCTCGGTGGTACTGATGCTCGAGGCGGAAGGGGCCGGCGCTGCAGCAGCCGCCGCTGCGGCACCCGCTGCGGCGCCCACAGCTGCTGCGCCGGCTCCTGCCCCCGCTGCCCCGGTAGCACCTACCGCAGCCCCTGCGGCGAGCGCTGGCCCCATCGACGTGCTCGTGCCCGACATCGGTGATTTCGACGAGGTCACGGTCATCGAGGTCATGGTCAAGGCCGGCGACGCGATCAAGCTTGAACAGAGCCTCATCACCGTCGAGAGCGACAAGGCCTCGATGGAGATCCCGTCGTCGCACGCCGGTGTGGTGAGCGAGGTGAAGGTGAAGGTCGGCGACAAGGTGGCCAAAGGCAGCCTCGTGGCCGTGGTACAGGCGGCAGGAGGCGCGCCGGCGGTGACTGCGCCGGCGGCAGCGTCCGCATCGGCGCCCGCCGCCACGGCTGCGGCAGCTGTACCGGCCGCTTCAGTGGCGCCCGCCCCGACGCAAGACAAGCCGGTGCCGACGGCTGCACTGCCTGCGCACGAGCCCACGGTGGTCAAGGGCACGTTGCCGCATGCGTCACCGAGCATCCGCAAACTTGCGCGCGAACTCGGCGTGCCGCTCGATGAAGTGAGGGGCAGCGGTCCGAAGGGTCGCATCGTGCAGGACGACGTGCATGCCTTCGTCAAGGGCGTGATGGGCGGCAGCGTGCAGACCCAGGCGCAGGCGGCCAAGGCGCCCGCACCGGCGGCCGCGGCGGGTGGCTCGTTCCCCGGCCTGCTGGCCTGGCCGAACGTGGACTTCACCAAGTTCGGCCCGGTCGAGCGCAAGGACCTCTCGCGCATCAAGAAGATCAGCGGCGCGAACCTGCACCGCAACTGGGTCGTGATTCCGCATGTCACCAACCACGACGATGCCGACATCACCGACCTGGAAGCCTTCCGTGTCGCCACCAACAAGGAGAACGAGAAGTCGGGCATCAAGGTCACGATGCTCGCTTTCCTGATCAAGGCGAGCGTGGCGGCGCTGAAGAAGTTCCCGGAGTTCAACGCCTCGCTCGACGGCGACCAGATCGTGCTGAAGCAGTACTTCCACATCGGCTTCGCGGCCGACACGCCGAACGGCCTGATGGTGCCGGTCATCAAAGACGCCGACAAGAAAGGCATTTTCCAAATTTCGCAGGAGATGGGCGATCTGGCCAAAAAGGCTCGCGATGGAAAGTTGAGCCCGGCCGAGATGAGCGGTGGCTGTTTCAGCATCAGCTCGCTGGGAGGCATCGGCGGGCGTTACTTCACGCCGATCATCAACGCGCCCGAGGTCTCCATCCTCGGCGTGTGCAAGAGCAGCACCGAGCCGCGCTGGGACGGCAAGCAGTTCGTGCCGAGGTTGATCCTGCCGCTGAGCCTGAGCTGGGATCACCGGGTGATCGACGGCGCGGCCGCGGCCCGCTTCAATGCGTATTTCGGGCAAATCCTCGCCGACTTCCGCCGCGTGCTTCTCTGATCGGCCGCCGATGACCACGGTGGTGATCGTTCGAAAGAACGGCATGGTCGCGCTCGCGGCCGACACGCTCGTGACCTTCGGGGACACGCGGCTCGGCCACGACTACGAGGCCAACGACAAGCTCTTCAAGGTCGGCGATTCGTGGATCGGCATGGCCGGCACGACGGCGCACTTCCCGGTGCTTCGCCGCGCGCTCGCTGCCCTACCGGCCGACGAGCTGAAGCTGCACTCGCGCGACGAGGTGTTCGACACCTTTCTCAAGATCCACCCGAAGCTGAAGGAGACCTTCTTCCTGAACACCAAGGAAGAAGACGCCGATCCGTACGAAAGTTCGCAGCTCACGGCGCTCATCGCCAACCATGCCGGCATCTTCGGCGTGTACTCGTACCGCGAGGTGTTCGAGTTCGACCGTTTCTGGGCCATCGGCACCGGCCGCGCGTTCGCGCTCGGGGCCATGTACGCCGCGTTCGACAAGGCAAAGTCGGCGCGTGAGCTGGCCGACATCGGCGTGCGCGCGGGGTGCGAATTCGACAAGAACTCCAGCGGGCCTGTGAACGCCCACACGATCAAACTGAAAGCGAAAGACTGACATGGCCGCAATCGACATCAAGGTGCCCGACATCGGCGACTTCAAGGACGTGGCGGTGATCGAGCTGCTCGTCAAACCCGGCGACACGGTGAAGCTCGAACAGAGCCTGATCTCGGTCGAGAGTGACAAGGCCTCGATGGAGATCCCGTCGTCGCATGCCGGTGTGGTGAAGGAGATCAAGCTGAAGGTGGGCGACACCGTCAACGAAGGGTCGGTGATTTTGTCGCTGGAGGCGGCGGGTGCAGTACCTGCCGCGCCGACCTCTTCGGCGGCGGTCGCGCCCCCACCCCAACCCTCCCCCAGCGGGGGAGGGAGTGTCGCGGCGCCGCAGGCGGGGCAGTTCGCCGGCGCAGCCGACGCCGATTGCGACCTCGTCGTGCTCGGCGCCGGCCCCGGCGGCTACTCGGCGGCGTTCCGGGCGGCCGACCTCGGCATGAAGGTCGTGCTGATCGAGCGCTTCGCCACCCTCGGCGGCGTGTGCCTGAACGTCGGCTGCATTCCGTCGAAGGCGCTGCTGCACGTGGCTGCGGTGATGGACGAGGTCAAGCACTTCGAGGCGCTGGGCGTCACCTTCGCGCCGCCAGCCGTGGACCTGGCCAAGCTGCGAACGCACAAGGAAAAGGTGATCGGCAAGCTGACCGGTGGCCTCGCCGCGATGGCGAAGATGCGCAAGGTCACGGTGGTGCAGGGCACGGGCGAGTTCATCGACCCGTTCCATATCAAGGTGGCGATGGGTGGGCCCGGAAAAGAAGGCGGCGTGCAAACCATCCAATTCAAGCAGGCCATCATCGCGGCCGGCTCCGAGGCGGTGAAGCTGCCCTTCCTGCCGAAGGACGACCCGCGCATCGTGACCAGCACCGGCGCGCTGGAGTTGCGCCAGAGCCCGAAGCGCATGCTCGTCATCGGCGGCGGCATCATCGGTCTGGAGATGGGCACCGTGTACTCCACGCTCGGCGCGCGGCTCGACGTGGTCGAGATGCTCGACGGCTTGATGCAAGGTGCCGACCGCGACCTCGTCAAGGTCTGGCAGAAGATGAATGCGCCGCGGTTCGACAAGCTGATGCTCAAGACCAAGACGGTCGGTGCCGAGGCCACGGCCGAAGGCATTCGTGTGCAGTTCGAGGGCCTGGACGGCACCAAGAGCGAAGGCATGTACGACCTGGTGCTGCAGGCCGTGGGCCGCACGCCGAACGGCAAGAAGATCGGCGCCGAGAAGGCGGGCGTGATCGTCGGCGAGCGGGGCTTCATTCCGGTCGACATCCAGATGCGCACCAACGTTGCGCACATCTTCGCCATCGGTGACATCGTGGGCCAGCCGATGCTCGCGCACAAGGCGGTGCACGAGGCGCATGTGGCGGCCGAGGTGGCGTCTGGCGACACGCACGCCGCGTTCAATGCGCGCGTGATCCCGAGCGTGGCCTACACCGACCCCGAGGTCGCGTGGGTCGGGTTGACCGAGGATGAGGCGAAGGCGAGGGGCATCAAGGTCAAGAAGGGCCTGTTCCCGTGGAACGCCTCGGGCCGCGCGATTGCCAACGGCCGCGACGAAGGCTTCACCAAGCTGCTGTTCGATGAGGCGACGCACGCCATCGTCGGCGGCGGCATCGTCGGCACGCATGCAGGCGACATGATCGGCGAGGTGGCGCTGGCCATCGAAATGGGCGCCGACGGCGTGGACATCGGCAAGACGATCCACCCGCACCCGACGCTGGGCGAAAGCATCGGCCTGGCAGCCGAAGCCTACGAAGGCGCGTGCACCGACCTACCGCCGGTGAAGCGCTGATCGATCAGCGCGTCACGGCTTGCGTGGTGCGGCAGTCGCAGCAGGCGTTGCGGCCGGCACAGGCAGTGCGCTGGTGGCCATGCGCTGGGCTCGGGCATCGAGCTCGTTGCGATCCAGTGCAACGACCTCGGCCACAAGCAGCGGGCATCGCAGCGGTGCATCGCTGCCCTGTTCCCAACCTGCGGCGTCGTTGGCGGGCGTGTCGATGCGGCTCACGCCGAGTTGTGCGCTGAGCTGGAACATGGCCGCGTGGGTGCGCACGTACGCAACGCCCAGGTCGTATTCGGCGTTCGCATAGGCACGGCGCGCGGTGTAGACCTCGTTCTCGGCGTTCAGCAGGTCGAGCAGGCTGCGCTGGCCGATGTCGAACTGCTGGCGGTAGGCGTCGCGCGCCTTTTCGATGGCCAGGGTGTTGCGCTCCAGCAGCACGAGTTGGTCGGCGAGCTTGCGGGTGTCGTTGTAGGCAATGGCCGTGGTCTGGCGCGTGTCGCGGCAGGCCTTGTCGCGCAGATCGGCAGCCTGGCTGACGAGGTTGGCTTGCTGGCGAAGTCGGGCCTGGTCTGCGCCGCCGTTGTACAGGTTCCAGTTCAGCACGATCTCCGCAGCGCTGCTGCGCGACTGGTCGGCCACGCCGTCGATGTTCTTGCCGAGCGAACTGCGCAGCCGGGCCTCCACGCGCGGCTGGAACGCCGATTGGCGGCCGTCGGCAGTTGAGCGTGCAGCCCGCAGGCTTTCGATGCTGGCGCTGACCGACGCGCTCTGGCGCACCGCGAGGTTCATGGCTTCACCGGCGCTGGCGGGCAGGGCGGTGCGCATCATCGCGACGGTCGGCAGGCTCTTCGCGGGCGCGCTGCCCACGACGCGCAAGTAGCGTGTTGTCACGTCGTGCAGGTTGGCCACTTCGGTGCTCAGGTTCGACTCGGCAAGCGCTTGGCGGGCGCCGGCTTGTTCCAGGTCGACGCCGCGCCCCACGCCGGCCTTGAAGCGCGACTGGATCTGCAGGAACGCGTAACGGTGCTGCACGTAGTTGTCTTCGGCGAGTTGCACCAGGCGGCGGAAGCGCAGCACGTCGTAGTGCGCACGCGCCGCTTCGAGCGCAGCCTGCTCGCTGGCATCGACGAAGTCGAAGTAGCGCGCCAGGCGGTCGTGCCCGAGGCGCTCGATGTCGTTGCGCGTGCCCAGGCCGTCCCACAACAACTGGGTCAGGTTCAAGCCCATGGCGCTGCGGGTCAGTGTTTGCGAGACCGGCGTGCGGGTGCTGATGCGGTCGTTGTCCTGGCCGACGCTGGCGCTCAGGTCGACCCGCGGGCGGTAAGCACCGCGCGCCACGTCGACCGCGTCCATCGAGGCGCGGTAGGCGTTGTAGCGGGCGGTGACTTCCGGGCTGGTGGTCACGGCCTGTTCGACAGCCGCACGCAGCGGGTCAGCGGGCTGCGCCATGGCGCCCTGGGCCACAGACCAACCCATGGCGATGGACAGTGAGAGGCGGCAGAACGCGAGTCGATTTGTTTGCATGAGATTCCTGGAACCGAATGTCTTTTGCCACTTGCGCCGGCGTCTCGGGCTCGGCATCGCGACCCCTCAACACGGATGGGGTCGTGACAACTGAGGCGGGAGTGTAAGCAAGCCAGGCACCCCGCTTCGCATGCCAATGGTGCGTGAACCACACAAAGTCACGACACCCGCGCTGGGTTTGCCGCAATGACAACACCGATGGTGGCGGCCTGGGTAAGCAATTGAACGAATGGCTGCGTTGGACCGTGACTACGGCTCAAGTCTCTCGTGGGTTCGTCGAGAACAAGGCGTTGGCTGAATGCCTGCCCGCCCGTGACCCTTGCCCCCCTCCTTTTGAAGGCTGCTCCAGTAGCCGCTGCATGCCTTGGGCGCGCCGCAGGTGCGCTCGCGCGTGCGTGGCCGCCGTTGCGGCGCGCAGCGGCGCGTGGGTTGCTCGCATGGGCCGCGTGCGCGTCGATCACGCTGCCCGCCTGGGATGGCCAGCTCATGCTGCGCGCAGCGCAAGCGCATGGCGCACAGGCCGTGGCAAGCGCGCGTGCCTTGCAAGCGGTGCTCGGTGGTCTCACCGGGCAGGACGATGCGAGCCGGCTCGCGGCCATCAATGAGTTCTTCAACCGCCGCATCGTCTTCGCTACTGACCTTGAGGTGTGGGGCCAGCTCGACTACTGGGCCAGCCCGCTCGAGGCGCTCGGCAAAGGCCGGGGAGACTGCGAGGACTACGTGATCGGCAAGTACTTCAGCCTGCTCGCTGCCGGGGTGCCGCCGGCTCGGCTGCGGTTGGTGTACGTGAGGGCGATGATCGGCGGGCCGGGCGGTGAAGCCGTCGCGCACATGGTCCTGGCCTACTACGCAAGCGCCGGCGCAGAGCCACTGATCCTGGACAACCTGATCGGCGACATTCGTCCCGCATCCCGGCGGCCCGATCTGGAGCCGGTCTTCAGTTTCAACAGCGACGGCCTGTGGCAAGGGGTCGGCGCACAGAGCGCGGGCGACCCGGTGGCGCGGCTGTCGCGCTGGCGCGAGGTGCTGGCCAAGACCCGCGCCGAGGGGTTCCAATGAAAAAGAGAATGAAAGTGAGAAGCGTATGTCGTTGATCCGTCAGATCTGGTTGCTGTTGCTGGCCACACTGGGCGTGGCCTTGGCGGCCAGCGTCACTGTCAATACCGCAGCGTCGCGCGACACGCTGCAGACCCAGTTGCGCCTGAAGAACAGCGACAACGCGACTGCGCTCGCGTTCGTGCTGTCGCAGCAGAAGGGCCAGCGCGAGTTGATGGAGCTGGCGGCGACAGCGCAGTTCGATACTGGCTTCTACCGCCGCATTCGCATCACGGGCGCCGATGGCAAGCCGCTCTTCGAACGCGAAGCTGCGGCCACGGCCCAGTACGCGCCGGCCTGGTTCATGGCCCTGGTGCCGATCACGTCGGTACCCGGCGTGGCCCAGGTGTCGGACGGTTGGCGCGCGCTGGGTGCGGTCGAGGTCGAGAGCCAGTCCGCCTACGCGCATGACCAGCTCTGGCGCGGCAGCGTGCGGTCCATGTGGGCGATGGCCCTGGTGGGTCTGCTGGCCGGCCTGATGGCGTGGCTGGCGGTGCTGCGCATTCGGCGCCCGCTCGACGCCACGGTGGCGCAGGCTGTGTCGTTGCAGCGCGGCGAATACGTGACGGTCGCCGAGCCCAACGTGCCCGAGCTGCGGCGCCTGGCGCGCGCGATGAACGCGATGGTGGCGCGCCTGCGCACCGTGTTCGAAGGGCAGGCCGCGCAGGTCGAGAGCCTGCGCCGCCAGGCCAGCTGCGACACGCTGACCGGCCTGCCCAGCCGCAGCCATTTCATGGCCCGCCTGGCCGCCACGCTGCAAAGCGAAGACGGCACCCGCGCCGGTGGGCTGGTGTTACTGCGCGTGCTACAGCTTGGAGAAATCAACCGCAGCCTCGGCCGCGAAACCACCGACAGCCTGATCGCGACCATCGCCCACACGCTGCAGGCCTACACCGACCGGGTCCACGGTGCGTTCGCGGGCCGGCTCAACGGCGCCGACTTCGCGCTTGTGCTGCCCGAGGGCGGCATGGCGCATGAGTCCGCGCTCGCGCTGGTAGCCGTGCTGCAGGCGGCGTTGCCCACCTTCGCCGGCCGTGTGGCGGTGGCAGCGGGCGCGGCCGAGATGCGCCACGGCGCGCCGCTGGCCGAGGTGCTGGGCAACGCCGACCTGGCCCTGGCCGGTGCCGAAAGCACCGGGCCATTCTCGGTGGTGGCCGCAGGCGCCGAGGCCAGTGCCTGGGCCGGCTTGGGCGAGCACGAATGGCACGAGCGCGTGAGCAACACGCTGGCACAGCGTCGGGTAAGGCTGGGCAGCTTCCCGGTCGTGGACCGACTGAACCGACTGATCCACCTGGAATGCCCTCTGCGCATGCAGCTGGAGACGGGGGGCGCTTTCGAGGTGGCCGCGCACTGGTTGCCGTTGGCGGTGCGCAGCCGCCTGACCCCTGCGGCCGACGAGCACGCTCTGGCACTGGCACTCGAGGCCATCGCACTTGACGGCCTGCCGCGCTGCGTGAACCTGTCGCCCGCGTCGCTGTGGGACAGCGGCTTCGCGACGCGCCTGCGCACCCTGCTTGAAGGCGCGCCGCGCGCTGCGCGCAGCGTGTGGCTTGAAGTCGGCGAGGCCGCCGCTGCCGACCGCTTCGACCTGACGCGCGAACTGGCGCGTCAGGTGCGCGCCACCGGTGCACGCTTCGGGCTGGAGCATGCAGGCGAGCGCTTGAGCCGCATCGACCGCCTCTTCGAGGCCGGGCTCGACTACGTCAAGCTCGATACGTCGGTCACGCTGGGCATGTCGCTCGACGCCAACCGCGTGCGCTTCGTCGAAGGCCTGGTGACGATGCTGCACAGCCTGTCGATCCAGGTCATCGCCGAAGGCGTGGCCGATGAGGCCGATGCGCAGGCGTTGCTGGCCTGCGGTGCCGATGGGCTGACGGGGCCGTGGGTTCGCGTTGCCGGCGAGCCCCCAGCCCCGCCCTGACCGCCGATCGGGTCAGGGGTCGACGACGATCTTGCTGCGCGTCAGGAGGTCCGCGATGATCTGGTTGTCGTTCACGAAGCCGTTCGTGAGGTTCACGCCCGACAGGTTGATGACCTGGTCGACCGCTCCGGCGCTGTAGGTGCCGCTCGTGAAGCCACCGGTGCTGCTGATCTCGATCTTCGTGCCAGTGGCAAGCGAGTAGCTGAAGTGCAGGTAGTTGGCCAGGTTGCCCGCAGCGCTGTGCTCGCCCGCCAGCAGGTCGCGCAGGTCGAGCTTGTCGCCGGTAGCGCCGTTGTCGAAATCGGTCACGGTGTCGCTGCGCGGCACGCCAGCGGTTCTGCCGGCATCGCCGAGCGACCATGCAAACACGTCGGCGCCGGCGCCACCGGTCATCGTGTCGTTGCCGCCGCCGCCGATCAGGCGATCAGCGCCACCGCCGCCATTCAGGGTGTCGTTGCCGCTGCCCGCGAGCAGGATTTCGTCAGCCGCGGTGCCGGTCAGCGTGGTACCTGCCACGGTCGTGATCGCCACATGCGCCGCGCTGCTGGCGATGCCGTCGGTGGCGGTGTAGTCGAACGAGCTGGTGTAGGGCGTTGCGATGGGCTGCACCGAGATCCACAGCGTGTAACTGCCATCGTCTTGCAGGATGCCCGAGCCGTTGTTGTTGAACGCCGTGGCATCGACGTAGTAGAAGCCGTCGGTGGTCGCGGTGTACTCGAGATATGAATCGAGTGACGTGGCGGGGTGGTAGCCGCTGCCCACCGAGCCCGTGCCGCCGAGCTTGAAGTCGGCATCGTCGTTCTCGGCAAGTTGGGTTCCCGCCGAGTTGTAGAGCTTCAGGTACATGTCGACCGCGTTCGGGTCAGTCCCGATGTCGGTGCGGCCACTGTCGGCACCATCGATGTCGAGCACGAGCTTTTCGCCGGCCCGCAGGTAGACCTTCAGGAAGTCCTGGTCGGTCGCCGCAGGTGTTCCGTTCACGTCGTCGATTCGGCCTGTCCACTTGAAACTCGGCAAGGCCGAATTGCCAACGGCAGGTGCGTCGGCTGCGCTGACCTGGCCAAAGCGCGAACGGTCGATCGTGTAGGCCGTGGCGATGCTGTTGTTGAGCGCATTGGTCTCGGAGTCGCCTGCGTACACCGCGTCTTCGGCCTGGCTTTGCGCGGCGCTTCCGAAGCCGACCGTGTCCTTGAAGATCACCGGGTTGGTTTGCGAAACCGAACCGTTGACAGCGTTGAACACAGCCGAGATCGTGATGACGTTACCGTTGTCGATGTCGGTGTCGTTCTGCGTCAGCGCGTTGAGCGGGATCGAGATGTCCTGACCCGGCGCGATGTTGGTGATGACGATGTCGTCGTGCGCCACGGGTGCGTCGTTCGCGCCGTTGATGGTGAAGGTCAATGCCGTGGACGACGTGGCGCCGGCCGTGTCCTTGGTGGTGTAGTTGAAGACCTCGGTCGCGGTCTGGCCCACCGCCAGCGCCTCGGCGGCCGTTTTGTCGGCCAGGTAGGTGTAATGGCCGTCGGCACTCAGCGTGAGCGTGCCGTACAGGCCCGCCACAGCCGAGCCCACCGTGCCGGCGATGCCGCCATACCCCACGGCCGACACCGTCTTGGTGTCACCGCCATCGACGTCGGTGTCGTTCGCCAGCACCCCGGTCAGGACCGTGGTGGTGAAGGTCACGTCTTCGGTGACTGTAGGGTTGTCCGGCACCGCCACCGGTGCGTCGTTGGCGCCGGTGATGGTGATCTTGAGCGTGGTCACCGACGTGGCGCCGGCGGTGTCGCGCACGGTGTAGTTGAACGTGTCGGTCAAGGTGTCGGTGACCAGCCGCAGCGCCTGTACGGCCGCCGCGCCGTTGTTGACGGTATAGGTGTACGAGCCGTTGGCCGCGAGCACGAGCGAGCCGTAGCTGCCGGCAGTCGGGCCGCCCACGCTGCCGGCTGCAGTGCCCGACACCGCGAAGACCGTCTTGGTGTCGCCCACGTCTACATCGGTGTCATTCGTCAGCACGTTACCTGACGGGTTGCTGCCTGCGGTGCCGTTGGCCACGCCGCCGGCTTCGGGCGCGGGGGGCCGGGGGGGCACCCCCCCCCCGGGG
>JANXWV010000142.1 GCA_025350965.1 Rhizobacter sp. | reverse complement strand
TGGCCACCCCGCTCGCCCATTCGGCCAACGTGCTGACCAAAGTCACGTCTTACGGTGCCGTCAGCTTGCCCTTCACCACCGGCTACGGCTCCACGCTGACACCGGCCCAGGTGACGCCGTCGGATGTGTTCTACGAGGACTACCGCTTCACCGTGGCCGACGGCACGTTCAGCAGCGTTTCGGCAACGTTCGACCTCGGTCAGATTTTCAGCATCGCGAACCTGTCGGCGCGGCTGCTGATCGATACGGATCCCACATCGATGCCGACGACGCCCTGGGCCTTGGCCTCGGCTTCGGTGCTGCAACGGTGGAGCGACGTCGTGGCCTCGGGGCAGGGTTCGGGCACCGTGCAGGTGATCAACCCGTACAGCTTGTCGGGTGGCAGCTACATCTTCGAAGTGCGCGGCAATGTGCTGGGCGCAGCGGGCGGCAGCTATGGCGGCGTGTTCAACATTGCGGCCGTTCCGGAAGCCGATGGCATCCTGATGGCGTTTGCAGGCATCGCACTCGTCGGCCTGTTCGGCCGGCGCCGGGCGCGCTGACATGGGCTGAAGCGGGCTGGTTCGGCGCCGATCTGACGTGCCGACCTGACGTGCCGACCAGGCTTGCCGACTACACGCCGGGCTCGACGATGTCGATGTAGCCCAGAGTGGCCAGCCGCGAGATGGCGGGTACGAGGGCCGGGTCGTCAAAGCCCATCTCGAGCAGCACGCGCAATGGCGTCAAGCCCGTGACTGCGCCGAGAAAGCGTGACTCCACGCGAGACAGCTCTTTCGAACGCGACAACAACGCTGCCTGGCCCGCGGGCGTGCGCCGGTGAACCGCGTTGTCGTTGAACAGGCTGCTCAGTTCGGACGGCATGGCGACCTCGCTTGTGGACGTTCAGCACATCCTAGACGATGCTCCGTGCCCACAACCGCCGCTCCGGTACTCATGGCGCCACATCGCCTTTCGGCAGCTTCAATGCATCGAGTTTGTCGCGCAGTGCTTCGGCCTCGTTCTCGAGCTTGACCGCGTTGAAGCCAATCACCGGCCGCAAGGCGAGCACGCTGTCGCTGCGCCCCGTGGCGCGCAATTGCTCGATGAGCTGAAGGCCCAGCGCATGCATCTGGCGGTTCGCGTCTTCGGCGGCTGCGAGTGCCTTGCTGGAACGCTCGGTCAGGGCGCTCAATGCCGCCACCGTGCGGGTACGCTCGGTCAGCTCGCGCTCGGCGTTCACAAGGCGCTGCGTCAGCTCGGTCGCGGCCGATGTAGCGGCTTGCTTGTCGGCGCGGGCGGCGCTGCGCTGCGCCTCTTGCTCGGCCGTCAAGCGGGCCACGTCGGCGCGCAGCCGCACGGCCTCGGAACGGGCACTGCCGAGTTGCGCCCCGCTGCGGCGGGCTTCGTCGTCCGCCTTGGCCTTGTCAGTGGTGAGTTGTGTCTTCTCGCGCGTCAGTGCGGCTTGCTGCTCCTGCGCCTGCTTCAAGGCTTCTTGAGTGCGGCGCAAGGCTTCGCGTTGGCGGGCGGCGCGCACGCTGTCGGCGTTCTCCTGCTGCGCGCTGGCGGGCGCGCCGAGGGCGAACATCAGCGCGGCCGCCAGCGGCAGCCAGGCCCAGGTCACGGTTCGTTTCATGGCAGCCTCAGAAACGCGTGTTGACTTCGAGCTGGATCACGTCGATCTTCAGCGGCGCGCTGCTCAGGTTGCCGGTGAGCGAGGTCGGGTCGGTCGGCACCGCGAGCACGCGCTTGCCGTCGTCGAGGTTGCGCGTGCTCGTCCAACGCAGAGCAAGCGTGCTGTTGCGATCAAAGGCGTACGAGGCGCCGAGGCTGTAGCCCGAGTAGTTGGTACCGCCCAGGTGCCAGGTGGTGTCGGTCAGGCCGTCGACCCAGGCGTCCCGCTCGAACTTGCGGTAGGCCGCGAACGCTGTCCAGCTGCCCCGCTGCGTGAGCTGCGGCGTGCCGACCTGGAAGCGCGCCTGCAGCCCGGTCGTGCGCTTGGCGAGGTCGTCGACGTTGGCGCTGCCGGCTCGGCGGCGGATGTCGTCGATGTCGAAGGCGCTGTTCTTCACCAGGTCGATCACGAGGCTCAACGGCACCGGGTCGAAATGCTTCGAGGTGACGCCTGCCGTGAGGTTGATGGGCCGGAACTTCGACGCCAGCCCCCACACCGGCGCGCCGGTGGTGGTGGGGTCGTTCAGGTTGATGAGCGTGTTGCCGCGCAGGCGCAGGTTGGTTGAGTACTGGCTCAATTGGTAGGGCACGGTGCCGGCACGCGGGCCGGTGGGTGCCGGGTCGGCTTCGCGCACGCCTTCGATGTTCTTGAAGTCGTACACCGCCAGACCGACGCGCAGTTGCGTGGTCGCGTTGAGCGCCCAATCGGCGCCGATCTGCGCGCCGATCAACCACTTGTCGCTGCGCTGCACCGCGAACTCTTCGAGCGGGAACGCGCCCACGTTGGCGAACGCATAAGCGCCGCTGAACAGGTTGCGCTCGGCGTGCACGGCCACACCGTCGACGGCCAAGTCGTCGGGCCAAAGCAGGTCCGTGCCGTAGAACGGCACTGCGATGCGACCGGCCTCAAAGTGCAAGTCCTGGCGCGGCTCCCAACGCAGGTAGGCGCGGTCGATGCCTACGGCGTAGCGGTTGAAGTTCGTGCCCAGCGTTTGCGATTCCGACGTGGCGCCGCTGGTGCCGCCGGTGCTGAAGCGAATGCCCGCACCGACGTCTTCGCTGACCTTGATGGTGGCACCGAAACGCGCTCGCAGCGTGAGCCGCTGGCGGTCGGTCTGGGTGTTCGTGAGGTCCGGTGACCACGCGGGCGACTCGACCTGCGAGCGGTACACCTCGGCCCCGAGGTTGGTTGATGCGAAGCGGTCGGACTGCAGGCGCACGCGCACGTCGCCCGCGAAGGTCACGCTGCGCAGCCACGGCGGCAACTGGCGCGCGTCGGCCCACCCTTCTTCGCGCGCGGTGGCCAGCACGTCGAGCTTCACGTCTTCCTTGATCTGCGCCTTCAGGCTCTCGGGGATGTAGGGCACGCGCACCACCTGCGGTGCACCGCTGGCTGCTGCGCCAGGGGCCGCTGGCGTGCCCCAGCCCGAAGCATTTGCGCCGGCGGTCCGCGGCGCGGTCTGGCGCAGCAATGTGTCGGCACGTTCCCGACTGAGCAGGCCCTGGTCGACCAGCGCCTGGATCAGTGCCGTGGTGGTGGCGCGCAGTTGTTCAAGCTCGACGCGGTCGTCGGCGTGTGCGGGTGCGCAGGCGAGCGCGGCGCCGAGTGCCGTCAACGTCAGGGCAGCGCGCAGTGCGCGCGAGGCGGTCAGGTGTGTGGACATGGTGGGGCTCTCGAAGTGAATGGTGTTCGGGGCGCTCGGGCAGGCTTTGCGAGCCTCAGCCGGCAGCGCGCACGCTGAGCCGGAAGCGCAGGGGTTGTGTGATGCCCGAGTGCACAGGCAACTGCAGGCGGCGGGTGGTGGCGTCGAGCGCGGCGCGCACCTCGGCGTCGACCGCCGGGTTGGCACCGGGCGCAAGCTCGAACTTCTGGATGCGGCCGTTCGGCTCGATCCAAACCGAGAAGGTGGCCACCACCTCGCCGGCTTCGGGCCGCAAGTTCTTCTCGATCTCGTCGCGCAGCATCTGCCGCGCCGAGTTGGCGTAAAAGCGCTCTTGAGCACGGTCTACGGTCACGCCGGTGGGCCCCGAAGCGCCCACGGTCGGCGCGCCGCCCTTGTATTCCTGGTTCACCGTGCCGGCGCCGAAGGCACTCGGCCCGTCGCCGGCGGCGCCTTCCATCTTGATCGGCGCATCGGCCGGCTTGGGCGCATCGGGCTGCTTGAGCTGCTGCTCGCGCATCACCTGCTTGGGTTCGTCTTTCGGCGGCTCGGGCTTCTTCTCGACCTTCGGCGGCGGGGGCGGCGGCGGCGGTGTGTCGGGCAGGATCGAGATCTTCGCGACCTGCCGCTTCGCCGCATCGGGCGCACCGACCAGGCCGCGCAACCACCACACGGTGAGCGCGATCAGCAGCACCACGACGAGCGCGATCGCCACCCGAATCAGCCGTTGGCTGGGGCGCGGTTCTGCGAGCGAGTCTTCGGCCAGGTCCAACATGGTGGCTGCGCCTCAGGTGCCGATCTTCGAGGTGATGAGCCCCATGTTGACCTGCAGCTTGTTGCACAGGTCAACCACCGCGATGACGCTCGCGTACTGCGCACGCGCATCGCCCTTGATCGCCACCGACATCTTGTCGTCACGCGCACGCGCCGCCGCCAGCTGCGCTTCGAGCTCGGCCATGCTCACGCCCACGCCGTTCACGAGCAGCGCGCCTTCGGGCGTGATCTGCACGATCTTCAACTCGTGCTTCTCGGTGCTGGGCGTGTTCGACGGCTTGGGCATGGTGATGCTCAGGCCCTGCACCGAGGCGGTGGTCATCAGAATGAAGACGACGAGCAGCACATACGCCAGGTCGAGCATCGGCGTGACGTTGATGCTGTCGTAGGGCTTGGCTTCGGTGTTGATCTGCATGGGGTGGTGCTCGGGTGCGGGCTTGGATGCAGCGTCACGTGCCGGTGCGTTTCGTCACGAGGCCGATCTCGGTGATGTCGAGCTTCTTGACCACCTCGAGCACCTGCATGACCTTGTCGTACTGCGCGGCGGCATCGGCCTTCAGCACGACCGGCATCAACGGGTTGGCCGACTTGTAGGTGGCCAGCGTGTCGTGCAGCTGCTCCATGGTCACGGGGTAGGCGTCAAGGTAGACGGCGCCGTCCTGCGTGATCGTGATGGCCCGCGTCTGCGGGCGCGCGAGGTTGTTGGTGGCCTCGGTCAACGGCGAGTTGACTTTGACGCCCTGCACCGACGCGGTGGTCAGGATGATGAACACCACCAGCAGCACATACGCGAGGTCCAGCATCGGCGTGACGTTGATCTCGTCATACGGCTGGTTCTCGACCTTGACGTCTCCACTCATGTCATGGTGCCCCGCAGACCTCGGCCACGCGGGTGAGTGGAACCCCCGTTCGATGAGTTCATCAAACGACCCCCCGGGGGGGTCGGGCCTTGCTTGGGGCGGCCCGGCGCGGCGGCCCGTGGGTCATGGCGCACCGTAGACCTCGGCCACGCGGGTGATGAACTCGTCGACGAAAATCTGCATGTCGGACGAGATGTTCTTGATCCGCGAGGCAAGGTAGTTGTAGCCGAACAGCGCCGGGATCGCGACCGCCAGGCCCGCCACGGTGCACAGCAGTGCGGCAGCGATCCCCGGGGCGATGGCGTTGACGTTCACGTCGCCCGCCGCAGCGATGGCAGCGAAGGTGATCATCACCCCCACCACCGTGCCCAGCAGGCCCAGGAACGGGCCGCCCGAGATGGCAATGGTCAGCAGCACCATCTGCGCGTTCAGGCGGTGGCTTTCGCGCACCAGGTCGGCATCGACCGAGGCCTTCACCGCGTCGATCGACGCGCCCGACAACAGGGCCGAGTTCGCCTGGCCCACGTTGCGCTTGTTCAGTTCGCGCGTGCCCGCCTGGTACAGCCGAAACAGCGGCGAGTTCGGGTGCGCCGCTCCCTTCTCCAGTTGCAGCATGTTGTTCGACGCACCGCGAAAGCGCTGCAGGAAACCGCGGTTGTCCTTGTCGACCTTGCTCACGAACACGGCCTTGGCCGCCATCACCCACATGGCCACGACGAACATGATGCCGAGGATGACGATGACCACCCAGGCATCGACCGTGAGGTTCTTGACCAGCACGCCGAAGTAGCCGGGGCTCGCGCCATCGGCTGTGTCCGATGTCTCCTTCAGCGCGGCCACGAGCTTGCCTTCAGCGCCCTGCGCGCCGGCCGCCAGGCGCAGCCATTCGGGGCTGCGCACGGTGTTCGAGATCTGCAGTTCTTCGGCAAGACCCTTGATGCCTTCGCCTACGCGCAAGGGCGTGGCCGGTGTGTTGAGCACCGGCAGCACCGCATCGGCCTGCGCCACCATCGCGCCGTTCACGTACAGCATCGCCTTGCCGCCGCCGACCGTGAGGCCGAGTTGGGTCCACGCGCCCGGCGCCATGTCGCCCCCGGCGAGCGTGGCCTTGTCGACGCGGGCAGCGGCCTTGCCGTCCTGCAACGAGATGCCGACCGGGCCCCACTGCAGCACCGACCCCGTGGCGACGGCCTCGGGCTTGATCCACAGCGTCACGGTCATCGTGCCGGCGGCGTCGAGCTTGAGCTTGTCGAGCGGGCGCCACACGATCGCTGTGCCGTCGAGCTTGGCACTGCCGGCGAGCAGGCCGTTGGTCTCGGTGACCACCGGTGTGTCGGCGCCGAAGGCGCCCGCGTGGTCGGCGCCGGGTGCCTTCGCATCGCTGAAGTGAAACGCCGCGAGCAGGGCTGCATCGAAGCCCGCACCAACGCTGGCCTCACCCGCCGCCTTGGCATTGCCGGCGTACACGTAGAACGCGTTCGCCGCGCTGCCGGCAGCCACGGTGGGCACCTGCACCCACAGCACCGCGAGTTCGTTGACGGCGTCAAAGCGCTCGATGCTGAATTTCAGCGGCGTCTTGTCGTCGCCTGCCACCACGCGCAGGTCGGCGCCGTCTTCTTTCGCGGCTGCGAAGTCGAAGTTGCCCGAATGCAGCCGCACCGCGACCGCCAGGGCCGCGACCGGCTCTTTCGTCTGCACGCCCTGCGCAGAGGTGTTCAGCGTGATGCGGGTGCGCTGCGTCCAGTCTTTGTTCCACCAGGCGTGCGCGCCGGTGGGGAGAAGCGCTGCCCCGAGGGCAAGAGCCGCCAGAAATGTACGCATGGTGTGAGCGAGTCCGATGTTGGGGTGGAGTGGATGACGTCGGTGGCTTGGCCGCAGGCAGCGCGCCGTTCAGTTCTTGCCCGACCCGTCGCCGAAGCCGAGGAAGTCGAGGATCAGGTTCAGGCGCTTGCGGCGCTTGCGTTCCTTCTCTTCTTCGCTGTCTTCGGGCGCGATCCGCGTGCCGGCTGACGTGGCCGCCTGGCCCAGCGCGCCCAGGCCCGCCGTGGCGCCGCCGGTCGGCGCCGGGGGTGGCGCGCCAATGGCCACGCCGCCGATGCTCAGGTTGTCGCCGCCCACGAAGCGCGCGGCGCCGAAGAAGGCATTGCCGACCGACTTGATGCCGGCGTCGCCCGCGTTGATCTCGCCCTTCGGGGCATACAGGTCGAGCGTGCTGGCCGCGTCGAGCACGGCAATGCCGCTGCCGGTGAACGAGCCCGAGGTGTCGATGACGAAGTTGCCCTGGTCGTCGAACCGGAACACCGGCGGCGGCGCGCCCGTCACCGTCTTTGCGCCGCGCCCGGCGTCGAGGTTGCCTTCTGACGACCACATCAACAGGTCGCCCTTGCCGACGGTGAAGACGCGGGATTGGTTGACCGCCACGTTGTCGCGCACGATCAGGGCAATGTCACCGCCTGCCGCCGTGACGATGCCCAGGAGGCTCGCGCTCTTGCCTTGCGACGCCGCGGTGAGTTCGCCCACGTTGATGCCACCGCGCGGCGTGAGCAGGGCCACATCGCTGCCCTGGAACGTGCGCACCTGGCTGGAACCCATGTTGACGTTCCCGATGGCACCGTACTCCGGGAACACGGTGTCGATGGCCGCGTAGGCCACGGCATAGGCGGCGTCGCGCTCCGTGCCTGTGAGCGCCGAAGCGGCGCGCCCGGCGGTCCTCACTTCGCTGGCGAGCACCTTGTTGACGAACAGCAATTGCCGCTCGACGGGCAGCGCAGCGAACGCGGTCAGGCTTTGGCCAACACTGAGGCCGCTGCGTCCGGTCGAAGCCGCGACGAAACTGGCCAGTGCGTCCGCATACGAGTGGCTCGGGCCTTGCAATGCGGCCATGGCCAAGACTTGCGCCACCTGTTGATCGGCGGCGATGGCGACAGACCACTTTCCCGCCAGTGCGGCGCCGACGACGGCCGCCTGGTCGCTTGCGGACATGGCCGCGAACCGGCTGTTGGCAATCGCCTGGTCGAGCGCTCCGTTCGCGTCGACGCGGCGCACATAGGCCAGCACCGCCGCATTGAAACCAAGGTTGCCGACGAGGGCCTGGGCCTTCGCGATGCGCTGGTCGATGGGCAAGGCCTTGAAGGCGAGCGCCGCGCTGCTGCCGAGTGCGGGCAGCGGCTGCCCGGCCTGCGCGGCCTCGATCTGCGCCGCCAGTTCGGGCGCATAGCCCGCGATGCCGGTGCCACCGAGCACCGGGAAGAACCACGCTGTCGCGCGGCGGTAGTCGGTGCCGATGAAGGGCACGCCGGCGAGCACGGTCACGGCCGCGCTGCCATCGGACAGCGCGGCGTTCTCGCGGTTGCCCACTGCGCCAATGCCGCCGGAGGCGCGCAGGTCGATGTTGCGACCCGCCTGCAGCACCAGATCACCCGGCCCGTGCAGCTTCAGGTCGACCCCGCCCAGGTTGTTGAAATCGGGGAAAAAGATGTCGCGGCCCGCTTGGAGCAGCGACAGTTCGTCCCCGCTCTGATGCTGCATCGCCAGCCCCGACGCAGACCCCCCGGAGAAGTCGATGTCCTGGCCGGCAAGAATACGAACCGGCCGCACCGCCCTGACCTTCTCGGACAGGTTGACCGTGCCGTCGCTGGCCACGATCCGTACCGGCGCACGGCTGCTGTTGTCGAACGGGGTCTGGTCGCGCGCGAACGGGTCGGTCAGGTTCGCGAACGACGTGTTGCCGCTGATCAGCGTCGGTGTGAGCTGGATCGGCGTGGTGGCAGTCACGGCGACCGACGCAACTTTCACATCGCCTTGCGCCACGATGTCGAGGTGGCCATCCGAGCCGGGCACCTGCACGACGGAGCCGAGCGCCACGTTGCCCTGCGGTGCCGCGAAGCTTGCGTCCGACGGGATGACCTGGCCGCGGTTGCCGCTGACGTCGGAGTGGGTCGGTGTGGTCGGAATCGAGCGCGCGCGGTAGGTCAGGTCGCCGGCACCGGCGACCACCAGCAGGCTCGCGCCGTTCGAGACACCGGTGATGGCCCGGTCGATGGCGGTGTTGTTGTACTGGCCTGTCACGCCGACCAGGCCGAACGATGTGAGGCGGCCCAGGTCGAGGTTGTTGCGCGCCTGAACATCGATGTTCGTCTCGCCGTACACCACCTGCAACGCCGGCTCCGACGCGGCGGCGCTGATGTTGCGGCCCGCAGCCACGCTCGCGTTGCCCTGGCCCGCCAACACGAAACCACCGACCACGTCGCGCCCGGCTTGCAGGCTGACGTTGCCGCCGCCGAAAACGGCGGATGTGGCGGCTCCCGAGTTCGGCACGTAGCCGCTGGTGGCTGAAGACAGTTCAACGTTCTTCGCATCGCGCCCGGCACTGGCCGACACGTTGCCACCGCCGAAGGCCGCAAAGCCCTGGTTGAAGTAGTCGTAGCGGCCGTACCAGAGCGGCGTGCCGCCATCGGGCCGCTGGTTGCCCGAGATCCAGAGCCACTCGCTCGCATATTGCTGGCCGGCACCGGTGGCGCCGAGCACGTCGCGCCCCGCTTGCACCGCCACGCCGCCGCCGCCTTGCAAGAACGGGTTCTGCGGCTGACCGGCCAAGCCCACGTAAGCCTCGGCCAACAGCAGGTTGCCCGCGTAGCCGGTCAGCGCAGCGTCGGCCACCGGCGTGCCGGTTGTGTAGACAGCAGCCTGACGGTTCGCGAGTGCCACGTCACGGCCTGCGGCCACCTGCACGTTGCCGGTGGTGGTGCGCACCAGCACATCAGGGCCGCTCACGCCGTTGGTGCCGACGATCACGTCGCCTTGCGTGGTGCTGCGCACCGTGGCCATGACGTTGGCGGCAGACAGGTCTGCTCCGCCGACCAGGCGGATGTCGGCACCGCGGCCCGGCAAGATCACGGCGGCGCGGGTGATGAGTTGAGCGGCCTCGCGCGTCTCGGGCGCGTTGTCGCCGGCCGGTGAGAAGCCGTCGCTGATGCTCGCCGCGACGTTCAGGTTGCCGGCCGCGCGCAAGGTGACCGCCAGCGGTGCGCCCGTGGCTTGCGGCAAGGGCTGGCCGGCATCGTCGAAGCGGGTCAGGTTCCAGCCATTGCCCTGGTCATCGGCCGCGACGAGCAGGTTGCCCGCCGAGTTGATCTCGACCCCCGAGCGCAGCATCAGCTTGCCGCGCAGCGCCGAGTTGCCGTTGCCGATGCGGTCGAGCACCTTGGCCGCATTGGCGCCCGCCGTGCCGGCGAAGGCCTCGTTGTCGGCTGCGATGCGCGTGGCCAGGTCGGCGTCGACCACGGTCGCGGCGTAGCGGCTGACGGCCTCCACGTCCACGAGCACGGCACCGTTGATCGCGGTCGCGATGGGGCCGACGCGCACATCGGTGCCTGATGCATCGACGCTCGCGCGCAGCAGCAACTGCCCATCGACGCCACCCGCTGCGGCGCGGGTGTCGATGCTGCCGCCGGTGAGGTTGATCTGCCCGTTGCCGGCTGCCGCCGTCGCTGTGCCCGAAAGCAGGTCGACACGCCCCCCGACCTTGCCACTGCTGTGGGCTGCGACCTGCGCGGTCGGCGTGAGCGTGAGTGCGGCACCACCGGCCAGCATCACGGTGGGCTCGGAGCCGCCGCTGGCCGTGACGCTACCCGCCACAGTGAGGCTGCCGGCATCGCTGCTCACGCCGATGCGGCGCGCCGACAGGCCCGGCCCGCCTGCGACCAGCGTTTGATCGCCCGCGCGGTTGCGCACGTCGAGCGACTCGCCGAAGTTGCCAAGCAGCGGCGTCCGCTCGGCGTCGATCGAAGCGGCGAGCCGCGCCAGATCGAGCGGCATTTGCGTGTCCACGCTCAGGCTGCCACCGGGCTGGCCCAACGCCGACGTGCCGCGCAGCCGGCCAGCGAGATCGGCACTTCCGGCAACGGCAGAGATCGCGATGCTGCCCGCTCGACCGGCCGCGCCGGGTGCCGACACATCGAGCACCGCGCCCGCCCCCACGACCACGTTGCCAGCTTGCGCGTTGATGCGAAGGTCACCGCCGGGAGTGGCTACCGTGACGCTGTCGAAGGTCTTCAGCCGCCCCGACAAGTCCGTCACCGAGCCTGCACCGAAGGTCACCGCGTCGCTGCCGGCGTTGCCGCTCGCGTTCAAGCTGAGTTCACCCGAGGGCAGCACCACGTTGCCGCGTTGCGCGATGCTCGCGCCGTTGATCACCACATGCGCGCCACTCCCGCCCGCCTCGGCGCTGGCCCGGCCTGCTGCGTCGATCAGCACGTTGCCGGCCGCGGTGAACACCGCGCTTGCGGCCTTCTGCGCTTCGAGCGCAGCGGTGCGCAGCAGCAGGTCGTTGCCCACGGCGAATTGCGATTGCCCCTGCAGCAGCACCTCGTTAGCCGCATCCAGCGTGACGGTCCGGGCACCTGCGACGGCCATGCTGCCGGGGCCGATGACGACCTGCCCGGCACCTGAACCCGCGCCCGCAACGGCCGTCGCTTTGATGGTCAACTCACCGCTGCCCGCCGTCGCCACCGCAGCGGCGCCCGATGTGTTGGTGAGCGTGACCTTGCCTGCGGTCAACGCGGCCGACGTGCCCGCGCCCACCAGGCGCACGGTGCCGGTGTCGAGCGCGAGCGCCTTCAATGCGTCGCCGCCAACGCTGGCCGTGCCGTAGAAGTCGAGCCCGTCGAAGCTGCGCAGCGTGAGCGATTCGGTGTGGCTGATCTGCGTGATCAACGCGGGGGTCAGCAGCAGCGTGCCGGGCGCGAGCCGCGCGGGGCTGACGCTGCCGACCGCGAGCCGGCTGGCACCCAGGGTCAGGCTCTTGTCGGCCTGCACGCTCGCGTCGGCGGCAATCACGGCGCTGCGTGTACCTTCGGCCGTGATGGATTCGGCCACGAGTTTGGCGCCGGCGCCGATCACCAGGTCACCCGCGTTGCGCTGCACGCCGGTGCGCGTGGTCGAGGCCGCGCCATCGCCGCTCAGGCGCAGCAGTGCGCCGTCGCCGGTCAGCTTCAATGCCTCGGACTCGACGTTGCCGGTCGAAGAGAGCGGGGCACCGGCCTTCAGCTCGACGCGGTTCTTCGCAACGATCAACAGGTCGGCCAGCGCCAGCCCGGCGCCAGCGTTGTCGATCACGACCTCGCTCGCGGCCACCGTCACGTCGCTGCCACTGGCGCCGCCGCGCGAACCGCCCAGCACCACGAGCGCGGCGCCAGTGGCGTTCAACGCAGCGGGCTGCAGCACCAGCACACCGGCATCGGCCGTTGCGTTGTTGCTGCTCACCAGAATGCGGTCGGCCGACACGTCGATCTCGCCGCCACGGGCGCGCTTGTCAGCGGGCAGGCCGAAGTCGTAGCTGCCGTTCAGCACCTGTGCATTGGCCACGAGATTGAGCCGGCCGGCATCGATTGGCCGGCGTGGGGCGGTCGTCTCAAGGCTGGCGGCCTGGGCCGTGAAGTAGTCGTTCGCGCTGGTCTGGCGGATCTCGCTGGAGCGCAGCGCCTGCGCCGAGGTCATCACCTGAAAGCTGCCCGTCTGCGAGTCGGCGAACCCAGTTCCGGCCGAGCCGAACCGCGCGCCGACGAGCACCGAGCCATCGGCCTTGGGCACGGCCGCATCGAGCGCCAGCGGTGCCGCCGAGGCAACCGGCCGCACGAGGAAGGCGTTGCCCAGCACGGCGTAGCGTGCTGGCAGCACGGCGTAGGTTCCAGCCGGCACCGGGCCACCGGCGCCGAAGGTGATCTGGCGCCCGAGCGCGACGCTCGGCACCGCGCCGGCCGCATCTTTGGTGGCGAGGATGTCGGCGTCTTGCGGCGCATAGGCCGTGATCGTCGGAATGATCGCGAACGCGCCGCCGGCCGCACCGGCGAACACGTCTTTCGAGCCACCCGGGCCAGGCACGAACTCGAGCCCGAGCAGGTCGCCGCCACCGGCGAGGTTCAAGGCCGCGCCGCTCTCCAGCGTGATCTGCCGGCCGGGTGCGATGAGGTTGATCGTCTTCTCGGCCGGGGCGTTGAGGGCCTTGCCGGCGTAGACCCATTTTTCGCCGCCGCTGGTCGAGCCGAAGGGCACGGTCATGCCAGCGCCCGACACCGATGTCTGACTGCCGGCGCCAAGCGTGACGCCCTGCGTGCCGTTCAGCGTGATGGCGCCGAACGGGGCTCGCAGCACGCCGTTTTGCGCGATGGTCTGCGCGTTGATCGTCACCGAACCACCGGCCGAAAGCGGCGGCGCCACCGTCGCGTCGCCGCCCGTGACGAGCACGCTGTGCAGCGGCGCATCGATGGTGAATGCCGAGTTGGACGTTGGCACCACCTGGGGTGCCGACAAGGTCAGGTCGGCCTTGACGGCGAAGCGGCCGAGGGCCGTGTCGGTGTTGCCGGCCACGCTGTTCAGCCGCAGCTCCGATGCCGCCTGCACCGCCACCTGACCGAAGCCCTGCAAGGCCTGATTGCCGTACAGCTCGACCAGGCCTCCCGCCACCTTCAACTGGCTGTTGCCGGTGATGGCCGTGGCCGGCGCGAACAAGGAATCGGGCGTGCCGCCGAGCTGGACGCTGGCGCCTCCGCCGAGCTGCACGCGGCTGCCAGGCAAGGCCTGCAAGGCGGGCGCGTCCAGCACCAGCTCGCGGGGCATCGACAGGTCGAGGTTGCCGTTGAAGGTGATGTGGTCCGGTGCCTTCAACGACACGTCCGCGAAGTTTTCGCGCAGCGACTTGGCCGACACCAGCGCCGTGCCGTAGACAGCGGCGGCCTGTGTCACCGGCGCGTCCTGAATCTGGATGGCCCGGTCGGCAGGGTCGGTCGGTCGTGGGAACAACGGGTCGCGCCGGCCCGTGATGCTCAGCGCGAACTTGCCGCCCGCCGCGTCCGGCGCGCCGCCGATCGCGTGCATCGCGCCTGCCAGCGCAGCGCCTCCGTCGCTCGCCGCGATGGTGATCGTGCCGCCAGCGCTGCTGACGGTCTGCACGCGCGTGGCCACCGAGCCGGCCGACGTGGTTGTGTCGACCGACAGTTGCGAAGTGGCGCCGTCCGCGTTGATTTCGGCACCGGGCCGAACTTCGATCGCCGTGAAGCGCGTCTCGACGGCGTTCGATGAGAGGCTGACGTTGCCGCCCGCAACGACCTTGCCTTTGGGCACGGCCAGATCCGACGGCTGGAGCAGCGCCTTGCCCGACACATCGATGGTGGCCGACCCATCGACGATCAATCTGCCCTTCACCGGTTGATCGGCGTTCGCGGTCGAAACCAGTGCCAGGTTGACGTTGCCGCCCGGTGCCTGCACCTGCCCTTCGAGGGTCAGGTTCAGGCCCGCACGCAGGCTGACGGTGGCAAGCGCGTCGGTCTCGATGCGCGCACCGGCCGCAACGCTCAGGTTGCCCGACGGCGACGGGCTCGCAGGGCCGTTCGCCGTCAAGCGCAGGCTCACCGGCTTGCGTTGCGATTCCGGCAACACGCCTTCGATCAAGAAGCTCGACGGGCGGGTGCCACTGGCCACGTTGCGTACGTCGGCCGTGGCCACCCAGTTGCTCGTCCTCGGGGCGATCAGGGTTCCCGGTTGCACGGTCAGTGAGCGCAGCGCATCGACCTGGTAGCTCGTGAAGCCGCCGTTGCGGAAGAACGCTTCCGACATCACCAGCGAGCCACGCGTGGCGCCGTCGGCAACGCCCAGCGGCAAGGGCTTGGCGCCGATGCTCACGTCGGCCGCCTTCACGCTGAGCGTGCCGCCACCCGCCAGCGATTGAGCCTTGAGCACAGCACCGACGTGGATGGCCGCAGGCAGATCTGCCGCGTTGGTGAACACGTTGTTGCTCTGCAGCGTGACGCTGCCCGCGTTCGTGCCGGCCACTGACCCTGACGACAGCACCGTGCCACCACCCGACACATCGATGCGGCTGCTGTCTTGCAGGATCAACGCGCGTGCGGCGCTCAAAGCCACCGACCCACCGGCAAACGCGGGCGTGGCAGATGTGCCGTCGAGCAGTTGGTTGACCCAGTTGCCGGCCACGTCGATGCGCTGACCTGCGGCGAGCATCAGCGTGCCCGCGACCGTCGGCCCGTTCAACGACGCGTTTGACAAGTTGCCCGTGCTGGCAGCGAAGCTCCCGCCCACGGAGCTGAAGCCGCCCCCGACCATGAGCCCACCGGTGCCAGCGGCGGCCAGGTCGAGCACCGACTTCGGCGCGAGCGACACCGTGGCGCCAGCCTCCTGAAACAGCGTGCCATCGGTGCTGATGACCACTTGCCGTGCGCCACTTTCGTTGATGCTGCTGGCCGCGATGCGACCCTGTTTCGGCAACGCACCCAGCAAGGGTGCCGACCAGAACGGCGCAGACAGTGTGGCTTCGCTCGCTGCGATGGTGAGCTCGCGCACCCCGGCCGTCTTGAAGTTGTTGGTGCCGAACAGCAGCGGCGTGCCCACCACACCGTTGTCGCGAAAACCGATCTCGACTCGCCCTGCGGCCGCGACGGCATCGGCGCCACGGGTCTGGCGGTCACCGGCCACTGTGGCTGCCGCCAGGTGGCCGTCGAGTAGGCTGATGGGAGCGGACAGGCTGAGCTTGCCGCCGGCCGCGCCGTCCACGTAGCCCTGCTCCAGGCGGCCCGTCGAGGCCTGCGTGGGCGAGTACTGCGGCACGATGCCCCAGCGGTCGAGCGTGGCGGCCTTGGCGGCCCCTTCGATCCCGACATAGAGCACATCGGCCGGCGCCGCGTTCACGGTATAGCGTTTGCCATCAGCCGCGATCAACTGCGTCGGCTTGACCACGGCGTCGGTGTACGTCACCGTGCCGCCGGACACATCGAGCTTCGAGCCTTGGTGCGTGACGAGCGCGCCGGTAGACGACAGCGCGATCGTGCCGCCCGAGGCCAGGCGCTCGTCCACGGTCTTCTTCACCGCGCTTTGGTAGCTGCTGGTGTCGCCCAGGATCGGCACGGCGCTGCGCAGGTCGAACGTGACCTTGCTGCGATACAGCGGGCCATCGCGCTGCAGTGGCGCGTCTTTCAGGTCGGTCTTGCCGAGCAACTCGGTGGTGACGAAGTTGCGCGCTGCGGAGACCACTGTGCTGGTGGTGCCCGAAACGTCGATGCTCGCGCCATCGCCGATCACCAGGCGCGCTGCTTGCAGAGTGTCGGCCACCTTCGATGTCTGCGCCTGGGCCGCGTCGTAGTTCGGGCTCAGCTCGGCCCGCACATTGACCACACCGCCATGCGCCACGACGCTGCTGCCCGCCTGCAAGTCGATGGTCTTGCCGGCGAGTTCCACGCGCGACGCGGTGAACGTGCTGGAGCCGTCCGAGGTGAGCGCCTTGCCGTCGGCGCCGAGCGTCGTATCGGGGGCGATTTCGATCTGGCTGCCCGCGCCGAGCGTGAGCGCGCCCGAAGAGGTGGCCTGCTTCTTCAACACGCCGCTGTTGAGCGCCTGCGCATTGCCACGCGCAAGCAACATCACCGAGCCGTTCTCGGACACGCTGGTCGTGGCCGAGATGCGCCCGCTCTGGTTCACTGCCATACCGACCAGCGTGGCGTTGCCAGTAGGCACGTCGATCAGTCCGCCAGCCAAGTTGCTCACGCTGCCGTTCCCCTTGCCCACCTCGACCAGCAAGCCTCGCGTGGCCGGGAACCGGGGGTTCACCTCCGAGGCATAGAGCGGCTCGTTGGTCGGGTCGTTCAGGTACACCTCGCCGCCGCCCGCCAGCGCGGTCTGCCCACCCGGGGTGGAGATGGTTCCTGCGTTCTGCACGTTCTTCGCGAACAGGAACACGCGCCCGCCGCTGGCCGTCGTGATGTTCGCGCCGGCATCCACCCGCACGAAGTTCGCGCTGTCGGTGAACAGGTCGGCTGCACCGCCGTAGCGGAAGGTGGGGTCAAGGCCAGTGATCGACTTGGAAAGGCCGGCGTTGAAGTCGGCATCGGTCAGGTTCAACGTCGATGCGATCAGCGCCCCGGTGTTCACCTGCGCCGTGCGGCCGAACAGAATGCCGTTCTGGTTGATGAGGTAGATCGTGCCGCCGGGCAGCGGCGCTTTGCCCGCTTCGGGGTTGGTGTACTGCGACTTCAGCGAACCGAAGATCTGCGACGGCCCCGGCGAGCCGATCACGCGGTTCAGCGAACTGCTGCTCTGCGTCGGGAAGTTGAACGTGACACTGCTGCCCGAGCCGATGTCGAACGACTGCCAGTTGTAGACCGCGCGCTGGCTGGTCTGGTTGATCGCCTGATCGACACCGCCCCGACCGTTCGGCACGTTCACCGGTGCCACGGCTCCGATGCCCGAGACGCGCCAACCGGGCATCGGCCGGGGCACGACGAAGGTGGCAGGCACCGGCGGCCGCGCGATGGCTGTCTGCGCGACGCTCCACATCGGGAAGCCGCTGAGCAGCGCCAGCACGAGCGGGCGCAGCGCGTGCGAATGCGCCGCCGCATGAGTCAGCGTATTTGCCCGCGAGCCGGCCTCGCGCGGGGCGCGGCGTGACGTTGAGTTCGGCTGTGCGTTCATGAAAATCTCCGGGGGCATCGACAGGCTCTGGCGCAAGCGCTCAAAGCTCGAACGACAGCTTGAAATGCAGGCGCGCGCTGCGCGACGGTGAAGCTGTCGTGGCCTTCAGCGGCCAGGCCAGGTCGAACTCGCCGCTGGTGGCTTTGCGCAGCTTCACGCGCAGCCCGAAGCCGACACCGGCGAGCGAAATGCGGGCGGCCTGCCCGGCTGCCGGCTCGTCGGTGTAGGCACGGCCCACATCGGCGAAAGCGAGGGCATACGACTGCGTGAAGAGACGGTTCGCGGCATCGGCACCTTGCGCCCAACCCGACACGCGCGAGGCAAAGTCGGGCGAGCGCCATTCGACCGAACCGAGCACCGCGCGGTCGCCCGCGCCTTCGGCTTCGAGGTAGCCGCGTATCGACTCGGCGCCGCCGATGGTGAACTGCTCGCCGCTGGGCACCGGGCCGGTTGCCACTTGGCCACCCAGGCGCAAATGCACCGTGCCGCCTGCGCCAGTGGCACCCAGCGGCAAGGAGTGGCGAAGGTCGCCGCGCAAGGTCGCGAAGCTGCCGTCACCGCCCTGGCGCTTGCAGGCGAACTGGTCCACCTCGCCGGCGGGGCAGTCGGGGTTGGTGCGTTTGAGAATGTCGCGAAACGCCGCAGCGATCTGCAGGTTCAGCAGCGTCTGCGTTTGCGGCGCGTGGTCGAACGTGCCGCTGTACGCCACTTGGAACGGCAGGTAGCGCAGCGGGGTCGAGATCACGCCGGTGCCCGCACGAACGTCTTCACCGATGTCCTTGTAGTCCACGCCGAAGGTCACGCTGTGCGATTCGTCAGCTGTGCTCAAGATGGGCCGCACGTACCGCAGCCCGAGCGTCGTGCCCTTGCCGAGCACGTTCACGTCACCGATGGCCGCAACCGAGCTGTTGGAGTTGACGACGTAGCCCACCCACGCCGCCTGTTCGGCGGTGGGAATGGTGTAGGTGAGCGACACCACGCGCGACTCACTCGTGGCCTGCGGCGCGGTCGACAGCGTGAGTGCCACGCTGTGGTCGAGCTGAAACAGGTTCTCGTAGCGCGCGGTCGCCGACAGGCGCAGCGGCTTGGTGTCGGCCGCATGGCGGTTGTTGATCTCGACGCTGCCGCTGAGTGGCAAGCGGTCATCCACCTTCAACTCGGTCTCGACGGTGCCCGGCACCTTGCCGGCCCGCATGACGGGTTGCACGCGGCGCTCTTCGGTGCGGTTCACGAGCGCCAGCTGTCGCTGCACCTCGTTGAAGTTGGGCACCTTGCCATCGGCGAGCTCGGGCACCTTCTCGCGGATATAGCCCTGCGAGAAGTAGCGCGAGCCCGTGACGCTGAGGCGGGCAACACGCCCTTCCGTCACGCTCAGCACGATGACACCTTCGTTGACGCGCTGCTGCGGCACATCGACGAACACGGTGAGGTAGCCACGGTCCTGGTAGGCCTTCTCGAGCGCCGTGCGCGCAGCCTCGACGTTGGACATCTGCTTGGTCAGGCCGAGGAACGGCGTGATGGCGTCCTCGATGGCCTGCGCCGGCAGCACCGTGTTGCCCTGAACTTCGAACTCGAGAATGTCGAACGTGACGGCAACGATCTCTGGCGTTTGCGCACCAACCCCGCCCGGCAGCAAGGCCAGTGGCACCAAAAAAAACGCTGCCCGCAAGCAGCTCATCAGACGCGACAACATGAAGAGCAGTCTGGCGACGGTCAATGAATCGGCAATGAACAGATGTAGTCCGTTCGGCGCACGAATATCGGTAGCACGTGATCCGTTCGGATCATCTTGATGCCCGCCCCGCGCACCAATAAACAAGGGGCCTCGTGGCCCCTTGCGGTCGTTGCAAGTCGTCCAACCGTCGGCAACGCGCCGGCGGACGACCTCTTGGTACTTACTTGACGATCGACAGCGTGTTGTTGCTGCTGCCGTTGCGGGTCACGCGCGAGCAGACAATGGCTTCAACGCCCGCGTACGGGAAGGTTGCACCGCACGCGCCAGGCAGAGCCAGCACACCCAGGCCGTTGAAGGCCTGGTTGATGTTGACCGGCTTGGCTGCCGCCGTGCCAAATGCCGCGCCCAGCGCCTTGGCGGCGGCCGGTGCAGCCGAGCTGATCTGGTAAGTGGCTTCGTAGACGATGCCGTACCCACCGATCTTGGCAGTGTCGGGGGCCGAGTTGTCCACGTTGACAAACTTGACCTTCTTGCCGGTCAGGTCGGTTTCGCGGCCCAGGATACCGATGCAGTAGCGCGGGCTGGCAGCCGTGCCGTCGCCGCAGGTGTCGAGCGCGCCAACGACGTTGCCGCCGCTCGACGCGTTGAATATGGAACGACCACCGGTCACTGCACCCGAGAACGTGTTCGAGGTCGAACCCGTGGCCCACTGCTTGGACACCTTGCCCGACGGCGTGTTGTTGAAGAACAGGCCGGCTGCTGCACGAGTGCCCGAACCAATGGCGCGCACTGCCAGGTTGATGTTGGTGTTAGCCAAGGTCAATGCCGTGCAGTTGTACGGATCCTTGCACAGCGGGCTCCACCCGAAGGCCGGGTTGTAGCTGCCACCCCACAAGTTTGCGAAGCCAACCGACGACACCGACGGAACACCCGAGGTACCTTGGTCGGCCTGCAGGTCGGCGTAGAGCTTGTCGTTCACCACAAGGCCCATCACGGCCTGCGCAAACGGCACTGCCGCCCCGCCTTCGAATTCCGTTGCCTCGTTGACGATCAGTGTGGCGGGGAAGGCCGACGCACGGTTGATGGCCGTGCTGTAGACGGCGGGTTCCTGATCGGAAATACCCATGTCGGGAAGCGCGGTCGATTCGCCGGTGCACAAACCATAAGTGCCGCCGGCTTGCGTGTCGGCGGTGGCGTCGCACCCCGAGAAAAGCATGCTCTTCTGGTTGTTCGCAGCCACTGCAGCCCGCTTGGCCACCGGGTACACGCCTTGCGACGAGCCACCGGCTTCGCGCTTGTAGACGGTGACGAGCTGGTTGTCGTATGTGGCGCCGAAGTCGTTGCCGACCTTCATCACGCACGAGTAAATGTTGGCCGAGGCGCCATCGGCGGTGTCGGCCGTGGTGCTGCCGAACCAGGTTTGCTTGGCACTGCGCCAGATGGCGAAGTCGGCCGGTACGTCGCAGTTCTGCGAGATCATGCCTTCGACCAGCTTCTGCAGGGCAGAAGAGCCATGGATGTTCAGTTGGAACGGTGCCGCCGCGGCTTGGAGGGCGGTCGGCTTGGCAGCTTGGGCGCTGCCAGCGAAGGCCGCAACAGCGGCCAAGGCGATGACGTGGAGTTTCATGGATGTCCTTTGAGTGGTGTGGGGTGAGGGTTCACCGCGGTTTCGTGGCGAACGCCTCCCCACGGCAGGCCCTCAGGCCCACCGCAGGTACCGCTTGACGATCAGTGAATTACGACTTGCGGCGGGCGCCGACGAAGCCGATCAGGCCGAGGCCGGCCAATGCCAGCGCGTAGCCAGTGGGCTCGGGAACGGCCGCGACCTGGTACTGCAGCGAATACACATTCGGAGTCGACTGACCGAAGAAGAACGTGCCTGCGAACTGGCTGGTGGTCGTCAAGCTCTGGCCAAAACCGTTCTGGGTGTAAGAACCGAAGACGGCGTTCGTGCCGGCGGCTTTCGAGTTCAGTGGGGTCGTGTTGACCCATATGTTCGAGTTGTTGGTCATGAAATACGCGTTGCCAGACGTGGCCACGCTCGAGCCATTGGTCTGGGTCCCGTGCGTGCCAACGCCGTTGACACCGTCGACGAACAGGGCGACCTGGTCGAGTGCGCTTTCAAGGGCGAGGTTGTTGATATTGCCCAACGTGGGGCCAGCGACGGTGCTGAGAAACACGTTGGTCGGCGTGTCCAGGCCGGCGCGTGTGGCAGCTGTGACGTTGAATTGCAGCGCGCCGGGTGTGGTCGTGTTCACCGTGCTGATGAACGTATTGAACAGCGAGTCGCTGCCAAGGAGCACGTTGATGTAATTGTTGACGTTCTTGTTGGCGATCATGTCGAGAAGCGACACGCCGAGGTCCAAGGTATAGGAGCTGTTGATGTTGCCGGTGCCGCCCGACGCTGCCGTCGCCGACCAGACCGTCAGGAACACTTCTGCGTTGCCGTCGTCCGGACCGCTGAGGAAAGCGAATGCCGGCGAAGCAGCGATCATTGCTGCTGCAGCCGTTGCAAGGTACTTGAGTTTCATGAATTCTCCTGAAGTAGTGAGTCTCGTGTTCAACATCGCCCGCCCCGACTGATTTCGGCGCTGGCGACCTGCCACCTAACGGTCACCACTGGCATCGAGACTCCTTGATCGAGTCCCCGGGATGCGGCGGCCACTTCGGGCGGTTGGGGCTGTTGGGGCCCCGGAAAAAGAACGGGACTGCGTGGAAGCAGACAGGCGGAAGTATTGGCAAGGCGCGTGACATGCACGTCTTTGGGTCATGCGCACTTCGCGAGCCGAACAGACTATGTTTTCGCCTGCCCGCCGCCCCGCTGCGGGGCACGCCGCTAGACCAGCCAGCGATCCCCGTTCACGATGGCCGCCACCTGCTTGTTGCGCAGGGAATTGACGAGCGTGATGCGCGCCCCGGCGAGCAGCCCCACCAGGCGGTCCCACTCGGCCGCCACGGCCGGTTGATCGGCAAAGCCGAGGCTGTCGTCCCAGGCGTACCAGACCACGCGCTCGGCGCCCGCCCCCAGCGCCAAGAGCAGCGTGCGGGCGATGTAAGCCTGTTGGTGCTCGGGCGTGAAGCTCGCCAGCGCCGGCGTGATGGCGCTCGTCTCTGTGACCCATACCGGCTTGCCCGCGAGCCCGTTGTTCGCCATGCAGCGCCGCAGGTTGGCGAACATCAGCGGGATCGCGTACAGGTTGTTGTAGCCGTCGTGCGAGTAGGCGTGGAACGCGACCGCGTCGACCCAGTCGCGCCCGATGCCACCCGCGCCATCGGGTGCCGCGAGAAAGCTGTTGAGGTGATCCGTGCCCGAGCCATCGCCGAGGTCCCAGGCGTATTCCAGGCCGGTGGGTGCGGGTGACAGCACCAGCGCTTGCACATCGATGGCCTTGACGCTGCGGTGCACCGCGCGCGCCATCGCGGCCAGCGACGCCGGCGTGCCGGTGAAGTAGTTGCCGGCGCCCACCCCGCCGCCTCGGTCGTACTTGGGTTCGTTCCAGATCTCGAACGCGGTGATCGGCGTGCCTCTCGCTTTGTAGCGCGCACAGACTGCCGCAGCGAAGTCGCCGAGGTCTTCGATGCGCGCGGGCTCGGCGTCGCCGCCGCTCACGTAGTGGCCGGGCTCGAAGGGCCGTGCCGAGGCCCAGGTGGGCGTGCTGACGAAGCAGTAGACGATGTCGCGCCCGGCAGCCGCTGCGGTGGCCACGAAGGCATCGAGCGCGCCCCAATCGTAGGCGCCGAGTGCACGGGCCACGTCGGACCAGTTGCAGCCCGCGCAGTCGATGTTCCGCGCGACGCCGTGGCGCACCGTCGGCACGCTGCGGTGGTAGTGCATGCCAGCGAACCGAGGGTGCACCTGCAGCGTGCCGCTGAACACGTTGGCGCCGAGTTCGGGCGCAACGTCGGCGCTGAAAAAGTCGTCGATGGTGCTGAACGTGAACTGCTCAAGGCTGGCGCGCACGCCCACGCTGTTGGCCGGCACCGATTGCGGCACGACGATGCTGCCTTGGCGCACCGCTGGCACGGTCACCGGCATGTCAGGCGATCAGTTCGATGCTGAACCACTCCAGCATCTGCTGGTCGTTCGCGTTGGCCGATGAGGCGTTGTTGAGCGCGCCCAGACCGATGGTCACGGCCTGCGTGAAGTCGATGGCGGCGTCACCGAAGCGGTTGCTGCTCACGCCGCCCGTGTAGTCGTTCGGGCGGATCTGGTTGACCGCCATCGAGTTCTTGTTCTGCAAGGTCACGCTCAGCAGGAACGACTTCTGCGTCGTGAACTGGTCGCGCGTATCGAGCAGCCCGGTGAAGCTCGATTGATAAGTGCCCACGCCGAAGTACGCCTTGATCTGCGGCGCCTTGTTGCCGGTGCCACTGCCGGGGAACGAGAACGCCGCCGTGATGCGCAGGCCCGACGCCGGCCCCAGCACACCGGCGGCGATCGTGTGGCCGTCGAGGTAGACGTCGGTGTTCGCGCCCATCGAGCCGTCCATCAACGCGTTGCTGAATTTGTGTGCAAGGGTAAGAGGCGGAGCCAGCAAAACCCACGCCGTTCCGTTCGAGAACCACAGCGAGCCGTTCACGCCCACGTCGGTCACGTAGATGGCCTGACCGCTCGCGCTGGCGGCATTGGGGCGGGCCGCCCAGGGGGTCACGGCAGGCATCGTGGTGGGGCTCGGTGTGGGTGCCGGCGTGGGTGCCGGAGCCGGCGTCGGCCCAGCCGTTGGTGCGGGCGGAGGAGCGGCCGCCGCCAGCGGCGAAGCGCTGCCGCCACCGCCACACGCGTCGAGCAGTGCCACGCTGGCGCCGGCCCCCAACAGCAGGCTGCGGCGCCGTGGGCTGGGCACGCTTGGCGGGCAGGTTGGAGCAGCGGGTACGTTCAAGACAGGGTCCGTGGGGTGAGTCATGCGATGTTGACTGTGAGGGTCGCATGGCAGTGTTTCAGGGCTGCGACAAACGCGCGACCGAACCCTGTAAGCCGTTCGGCACGGTGCGCTCGTGCCTGTGCGCCACCAAGCGGTCAACAGCCGCAACTAACCTCAGCTTTGCTACTTCTTTCATGTCACGGAACACCATGCGTTCTTCTTTCCGAATCAGCCCGACAGCAGCGACTGCGCTCGTTGCGGTCCTTGCAGTCCTGTCGATGGGCTGGAGTTCGTGTGCGTCGGCCCAATCCAATTCGGGCTACGGCTACCAGGACCTGGGCTCGCTCGGCGGCACCTTCGTGGGCCCGGTGGCGGCCAGTGCCACCGGCGTGGCCGTCGGGCAGGCGTTCACGGCCAAAGGCGGTACCACGTCGTTCGTCTACAGCGGCGGCAGCATTCGCGACATCGGTGGCCTGGGCGGCACCAGCAGCGGCGCGTTCTACGTGAACGCCGCAGGGCAAGTGGCCGGGCAGTCGTACACCGTGGGCAATGCGGCCAACCATGCGTTCCTGTACAGCGACGGCCGCACGGCCGACATCGGCACGCTGGGCGGCACCGGCAGCTACGTGGCCGGCATGAACGCGGCGGGCCAGGTGGTGGGCTACTCGGACACGCGCGGCAACGTCAGCACCAACGCCTTCCTGTACTCGGGCAGCACGCTCACCAACCTGGGCACGCTGGGCGGCTCGTACAGCGCCGCAGCAGGCATCAACAATGCCGGGCAAGTGGTGGGCAGCGCCTACACCACCGGGGACGCCGCGAGCCACGCCTTCCTGTACAGCGCCGGCAAGATGCTCGACCTCGGAACGCTCGGCGGCTCGACCAGCTTCGCCGCCGCCATCAACGACTCTGGCCAGGTGATCGGCGACTCCTACCTCACCGGCAACTCGGCGAGCCATGCGTTCCTTGCGAACGCTGGCCGCATGCTCGATCTGGGCACCTTCGGCGGCAGCACCAGCACGGCCGTTGCCATCAACAGCGTCGGGCAGGTGATCGGCAACGCCTACGCCACCGGCGACACCGCAACAAGGGCGTTTCTGTACAGCGGCGGCAAGCTGCTCGACCTGGGCACCCTGGGCGGCACCAACAGTTTCGCGGTGGGCGTGAACTCGTTCGGGCAGGTGATCGGCATGTCCGACATCGCCGGCAACAAGGCGCAGCACGCGTTCCTGTATGCCAACGGCAAGATGATCGACATCGACAGCCCGCTGGCCGGCATCAAGGGCTTCATCGCGGCCGGCATCAACGATGCGATGCAGATCATCGGCACCGCCCTCACAGCAGCCGGCGTCACGCGCGGCCTGATCGTCACGCCGGTGCCTGAAGGCGACGGGCTGTGGCTGGTGGCCGCCGGCCTGCTGGTGCTGTGCGCTCAGAGCCGCATTCGCCGCAGGCGCAGCGAAGACAGAGTCTGACCCAACCCTTCTCTTGACGCACACCCTATGAACAAGCACGCCAAAATCTTCGTTGCGGGCCATCGCGGCATGGTGGGCTCGGCACTGTGCCGGCGCCTGCGCGAACGGGGTTTCGAGAACCTGCTGACGCGCACCCGAAGCGAACTCGACCTGCTCGATGCTCGCGCCGTGAATGCGTTTCTCACGGCCGAGCGGCCTGACTACATATTCATCGCTGCGGCCAAGGTCGGCGGCATTCATGCCAACAACCAGTTCCGTGCCGATTTCATCTACGAGAACCTGATGGTCGAGGCCAACGTCATTCACGGCGCGCACCGGGCCGGCGTGCAGCGGCTGATGCTGCTCGGCTCCAGTTGCATCTACCCGCGCGACTGCCCGCAGCCCATCAGGGAAGAGTACTTGCTGAGCGGCCCGCTCGAGCCCACCAACGAGCCCTACGCAATTGCCAAGATCGCCGGCATCAAGCTGTGCGAAAGCTACAACGTGCAGTACGGCCGGCAATACATCTGCACCATGCCGACCAACCTGTACGGCCCGAACGACAACTACGACCTCGCCACAAGCCATGTGATGCCCGCGATGATCCGCAAGGCGCACGAAGCACGTGAGCGCGGCGACGCTGAATTGGTGGTGTGGGGCAGCGGCACACCGCGCCGTGAGTTCCTCTACGTCGATGACCTGGCCGACGCGTGCGTGCACCTCATGGAAGCGGGCTATGACGGGCCCCTGCTCAACGTTGGCATGGGCGCCGACGTGAGCATCCGCGAACTGGCCGAAACCGTGATGGACGTGGTGGGTTTCAAAGGCCGCATCCGGTTCGACAGCAGCAAGCCCGACGGCACGCCGCGCAAGCTCCTCGACGTGAGCCGCCTTGCCGCACTCGGTTGGCGCGCGCGCGTGGGCCTCGGTCAGGGAATTCGCATGGCCTATCGCAGCGCACCGTTCGTGGCACAGCAGCTGCCCGCCCAGCCACCGGCGCTGCCGGCTTTGTTGCGTGTACTCAGCGCCGGTCGCGCCGCAGGCGCAGCAGTTGCCGCAACGACGCCATGACGAACAGCGAGTTCGTGACCGCATAGCGACGCGCCAGCCGGCGCGGCTCGCTGGCCAGGCGGTGCAGCCATTCGAGCGACAGGCTTCGCATCCACGCCGGAGCGCGGCGCGTGGTGCCCGCGTGGAACGCGAACGCTGCGCCAACGCCGACCATCACCGCCTGTATGCGGCCCCGGTGCTCGGCCATCCACAACTCCTGCTTCGGGCAACCCAGGCCAACCCACAGCGTGGTGGCGCCGGACTCGTTGATGAGCTTGACGTTCGCCTCGTCCTCCTCATGGGTCAGAACGCGGTAGGGCGGAGAGATCGCGCCTGCGATGCGCAAGCCCGGGAAGCGTTGCGCCACACGAACCTGCAAGGCCGCCAGCGTCTCGGGTGAACTGCCGTAGAAGAACACGCTCTCGCCGTACAACGCGGCGGCGGCGAAGTAGCGCCACATCAGGTCCGGGCCGCTGACACGCTGCTGGCTGCCGTGCCCGGTCTGGCGCATGAACCACGCCACCGGCGCACCGTCGGGCAATGCGAGGTCGGCCGACCGCATCGACCATGCGAGCCGGTCGTCGCGCTGCGCCGTGACCACCGAGTGCACGTTGCATGCGCAAACATAGCGGCTCTCGCGCGCCGCTGCCCAGCGCAAGATGGTGGCGATGGCGCCGCCCCAGTGCACCACGTCGATCGGCGCGCCGATCACATCCTGCCGCTTGCGGTAAGGGTCCATCAGGCGGCTGCTTTCGCTTCGTCGATGGCAGACCGGTAAACGGCCAGGGTCTGCGCGTAGTTGATGTCGGGCGTGTAGCGAGCGTCGTACCTCGCCCGGGCCTTGGCGCCCATGGCCAGCATCGCGGCTGGGTTGCGGGTAGCCCACTGCAATGCGTCGGCCAGGCCACGCGCATCGCCGGGTTCAAACAACAGGCCGGTCTCGCCGTGCTCGACGAGTTCCGCGAGCGCGCCGATGCGGCTTGCGATGACCGGCAGCCCCGATGCATAGGCCTCGACCAGCGTGAGCGGGAAGTTCTCGTACCAAATGCTGGGCAGCACCAGCACCTGGGCGAGCTGCATCTCGGCGCGCACTGCGGCCGGGCCGAGCGAGCCGAGCATCGTCACACCATGTTGCGTCTGCAGGCGCCGCTCTTCGGGCCCGCTGCCGGCCACCCGCAAGGCCAGCGCCGGCGCACGGTGAACAAGCGTGCGCCACGCTTCGCTGAGCACCTCGATGCCCTTCTCGGGTGCCAGCCGGCCGACGAAGAGCACGCCGCTGCGCGTCCCGGGAACGGCTGTTCCTGCGGCAACGAAATTCGGCTTGACGACGATCTTGTGCGCGGGCAAACCGGCCTGGATGAACTTGTCGCGGCAGAACTCGTTGAGCGCGATGTAACGCGTGACCTTGTGTTGCCAGGTGCCGATGGCGCGGTGGAGGGCGACCATGCCCAGCATCACCGCAGTGCGCGCGCGCGAGCCCGGGTTGCAGCCATGCACCAGCGCTGGCCACGGCATGCGGCCGATGCATTCCTCGCAGACCTTGCCGCCGCGAAGCAACATGGCCTGCGGACAAACGAGCCGAAAGTTGTGCAGGGTTTGCACCACAGGCACACCGGCTTGCGCGCAAGCCCAGTAGACCGACGGTGAAATCAACGAGAAGGTGTTGTGAACATGAACTACGTCCGGCTGGGTCAGGTCGATCAGCTCACGTGCCTGGGCCTTGCTGGCCGTTGACCACACGGCCTGCCCCGCCGCCGCGAGCGGGCCCATTGCCGCCAGCTCGTCGTTGTGGCGGCGCAGTTCATGCACCTCGTGCCCGCGCGAGCGCAACAAGGCCAGCTCGGCGGCCACCACGCCGTCTTCGCCGCCGGCTTGCTGATACGCGTTGTGAACCATCATCACGCGCAGCGGGGCCGTTGCGGCCGGCGCGTTGGAGCGCGCCGCGTCCGCCCCCTCGCCAGGGGCGGCCCCCCGCATGACTGCGCTCATGGTGCTCATCCGGGCCGGCCCGGTACCAGCTCGGGCGGCAGGTTTGCCTGGGGTTGCCCGTGCGCGTGGCGAACAGCAGCAAGCAAGCCCGCCGCGGCATTGCGGTAGGTGTAGGCGCGCACCAGCTCGAAGCTGCGTGCCGACATGCGCGCCCATTGCTGCGTGTCGAGCAGCAACGAAGCCGCTGCGTCGGCCCAGGGCGCCACGCTCAGCGCAAGCACATGGCCGTTCTCGCTGTGGCGCACCAGTTCACCCGCAACGCCGGCTTCGGGCGATACGATCACCGGCAAGCCCGCCGCGCAGGCCTCGTTCGCGACCACGCCCCAGGTGTCACCGCTCGTCGGGAACAGCAGCACCCGCGCGCGGCCGTACAGCGCGGGCAACTCTTCCTGGCGCGCGAACCCCGCGAAGGTAGCCTGCACGCTTGATTCGACCCGCGAGGCTTCGCGCCGCAGCTGCGCGTCGAGCTCCCCGGAGCCCACGAACACCATGCGCACGCGCCGGCCGATGAGCGTCGCCGTGGCCGCCGCCACCTGCAATGCAAACAAGGGCAGCTTGCCGGCAACGAATCGGCCGCAGAAGATGAAGTCGAACTCGCGCTGATCGAGCGGTGTGGCCCGGAACGATTCATTGCGCGCGCACAGGTGCGACTTGAACATCGCGCTCGGCGCAAGGCCATAGCCACGGTACATCGCGAACGAACCTTCGCTGGCGCCGACGAATGCGGCCGTGCGTGGGTACACGCGGCGCCGAACCCAGCGGTGCACCGGGCCGAGCCTCGCTTCGGACCGCTCGGTGCCGTCGGTCATTGCGATGTGCGGCAGCCCGCGCAACCGCGCATAGGCAAACGCCAGCAGGTGGGTCGGGTTGAAACCGGTGGTGATGACCATGTCGGGGCCGAAGCGCCGCAGTGCTGTGAAAACGTCCGGGTTGGCGTGGATGTAGCGGCCACGCCAGTGCCACACGCGCCCTTGCAGCACCACGTGGGGAAACCTGAATGCGTCGAGGTTCCAGGCGCGGTCGGGTTCGCGACCACTGCAGAAGAATGCGCACAGCTCGATGCCCGCCATGCCCGCCAGCAACTCGTACACGGGCAAGCGATAGGGCGCGGGAATGTTGGTCACGAGCGCGACTTTCAATGGCGACGGAGTGCACGCGTCGGCGCTTCGGGCAAGGGTGGCAAGTGCGTCGTCGGGGCTCATGGCTGAAGCGAAGGTCGGTCGGAGCGCAACAGCGCGGCAAGGCCCCACGCGTGCCATCGGGCACTTCAACACCTCGACCGCGAGCCGTGAATCAGGGCATGGGCAGAACGATATCGACGCCACATAACAGCCGTGTGACTGCACCCGTCCGCTCGTGCCACCACACGGCGACCGGCACGGTGCCCACGGCCACCTCCGGGGTGTCGGCCGAGGCGCTCATCGGGCCATCGAGCGCATGCTCGATCAACAACACTTGCGCATCGCTGGGCAATCGCAGTTGCATCGGGGCAGGTGCCGAGGGGCGCCACACGACCCACAGTCGGACGCCGTCGCGCTGGCCCTCGCACCGCACCAGGTTCGGCTCGATCGTTCGGCAGCCCGCGAGCGTTGTGCCCAGCAGCCAGCGCCGCACCGACACAAAGGCCGCGAGGCTGGGCGTCGCGTGGCGGGCATCGTCGAGCATGCCCATGCGGCCGTTGTCCCAGGCGTACTGGTAGAAGCGGTCGAGCCCGGCGAACGCACCGACGATCATCGACCGCGCGAGCAACGCTGCGGCATCCCGGCGTTCCGCCGCGAACGGCGGCAGCGCCGCCTGCACTGCGAAACCGCTCTCGGTGTTGTAGAGCGGAAAGGCCGCGATGCCACGCCGCGCCATCACAGCTCGCACGCTGTGGAGCAATGCGAGGAACTCGCGCTCCTCGTCGGCATAGAAGTGATACGACACGCCGCCAACGTAGCGGGCGCCGCCCGCTGCGAGGAACAGCTCGAAGCGCTGCACGCTACCGACGAAGCCCGGCGTGAACAGCACCGCCTGCGGGTCTTCGCGGTCGAGCACGGCGCGCGTGCGCCGCGCCAGCTCGACCATCGTGGCCACCGTGCCGGTGAAGAAAGCGCTCGGGTGGCCACGGTCGGCGGGCAGGTCGGAGAAGTACGGTTCGTTCCAGAGTTCGTATTGGGTGATGCGGCCCTTGTAGCGCCGCGCCACCGCAGTGACGTAACGCTCCCACGCGGCCATGTCGGCGGGCTCCGCAGCGCTGCCCGGGCCGTAGGGGCCAGATTCGTTCGGCCGTGCCGACGACCAGCGCGCCGCCGAGCCGAGCACCAGCATCACGTTCGCGCCCTGCGTGCGGGCCTGCTGCACATGCGCATCGAGCCGGTCGAACTCGAAGCGGCCGGGGTAGGGCTCGATGTCGGCCCAGCGGGTGCCGGAATCCCACAGGCGCAGGCTGCCGATCTGACCCAACGGCCAGGCCGTCGGCGACTTGCCCGAGGGCGCCACGAGTTGATGGAAGTGAGTGCCGAAGAATGTGCTGTCGGGCACACGCGCGGGCCGGGCCGGTTCGATCAGCAGGGCATCACCTGCGGCGGCAGAACACAGCACCAGCGCCGCACCGCTGGCAAGAGCCACGGCAACGTGCGTGTGGGTGGATCGCAGCCAGGCGGGCACGCGCATGTCAGCGACCCGGCTCTTGCACAGTGGCTGGATACGCTTTGGGCTGACGAAGCGCGTGACAAACGAGGATGAGGAGCAGCAAGTGCAGGAACGTGGCCCAAGACAGCAGGCCCTCAACGCGCATCGGCGCCTCGGTGATGCAGCGCACCAGCATCAGTATCAGCACGGCCAGCACGATGCCGCGTGTGGCCACGAAGCGATACAGCGCCGCGTAGAGCAAGGCGCCAAGATAGACCAACAGCAGCGCCAGCCCCACCAGGCCCGCCTCGCCCAGCGTCTGAACAACCTGGTTGTGTGCATGGCCGACATGGAACATCAGGAAGTGCAGCCGGCGTTCGGCGCCCCACACCTCCGCACCCCAACCGAACAGCACGTTCTCGCGCCAGGCTTGCAAGGTGATGTCCCAGATCTGCGTGCGGCCGGTGAGCGTGGCGAGGTCTGCCTTGCGTTGAACGTAGTCGATGGCGTCGGTTGCTACCAATGTTCCAGTCACCACGACCACGCCGACGATGAGCGCCACCAGGGTCCAGATGAAGCGGCTGAAGTGGCGGCCACGCTGCGCCGCATTGCCTCCCGGCCGCAACCAGAACGGCAGGTAGACCATCGCCAGAATCACTGGTGCGGCCCCCCACGCCGTCTTCGATTGCGCGAGCACGAACACGACAAATGCCGCCGACAGGTGCACCCAGCGCAGCAGCCGCAGGCGCGACGGCGTGTGCAACTCCAGCACGATGGCCAGCAAGGCAATCGGCGCCAGCGTGTTGGCGTGCGAGGTCAGGCCGTAGAGCCGCCAGTCGATGCCCGGAAGCAGGCCCGGGTCGGGCCGGTGCAGCACGAAATCAGGGGCGACGACGGCAGCCCCGAGGCTGCCCAGCGTGAGCAACAGCATGACCCACTTGGCCGCGTCCAACAGCAGGCCGACGCGCCGGACCGGCAGGTAGTACGCGCCCGTCAGCATGATCGGCACGTACAAAGACTTGTACGAGAACCCCGTGTGCTCGGACGCCACGGCCTGGATCAGCAGCGTCCCACCGTAGTAAGCGAGCAGCGCGTACAGGATGGGGCTGGCCGGGTCGCGCTGCGGGTTGGCCCGTGCCGCCGCCCAGCCGCGCGCCACTTCGACCAGGCTGGCAGCGAGCAGCAGCAGGCTCAGCCAACGCGAGGCGGCGAAGCCGTCGGCATAGTCTTCGTACATCACGACCACGCCTTCCTCGATGCGCGTCTCGCTGAGCGTGCGCGATTGGAGTGCGATGGACAGGAGCGCACCGATGCCCACGACCACGACCATCAGCATGGCCCGCCACTCGGCGCTGACCCTGCCGCCCAGCCGGTATTGCAGCAAGGCGAGCAGTGCCACGCCGAGGGCAAAGCCGATCACGATGAGCCCCGGCAGCAAGAGAGACAAGTTCACGGGTTCTGTGCTTGCCGATGGTCCGCAGCGGTCAATGAATCGATCAGGTCGATCCAACTTTCACGGAACGGCTCGCATCCGTATTGCGCGACCGACGCCACAGCGGCACGGCCCATTCCGGCCAGCACGCCGTCGTCCAGTGGCAACTCGTCCAGCCAAGCCGTTACGCGCGCTGCATCGCGCGGCACGGCCCAGCCGTTGTGGCCGTCCAGCACGAACTCCTCGGCGCCGTACAAGCCGCGCGTCACCATCACCGGCAGGCCTGCGGCGGCGGCCTGAAGAATGGCCAGCGAGAAGATCTCGTACGCCGAAGGGAACGCAAACACGTCGGACAGCCACAGGTGCGGCCGCACGTCGGCCTGCATGCCGACGAAGCGGACCTTCTCGCCCAGGTTCATCGCGCGCGCCATCGCGGCATATTCCTTCACTTCCCCGGCCTGCCCGCCGATCACGAGAATGCGCACCCGGCCCTGCACGCCCGCCCGCGCGACAGCCAATGCCTGCATCAGGATACCCAGGCCCTTGCGGGCGAAGTCGCCGAGGGCCATGAAGGCGAGAACCCGGTCGTCGGGGCCGAAGCCCAAGGCCGCGCGGGCAGCGGCGCGGTCGAAGCCGGGCGGGCGCATGAAGCGTGCCGTATCGACCGGGTTGGCAATGACGTGCAGCTTGGCAGCGCTCGCGGGGTAGTGGCCTTCGATCTCGGCGCGCAGCCCGCGCGAGGGCACGACGATGACGCGCGCGTTCGCGAACGCACGCGCCTCGCACCAGGCATTGAATGCATGCGTCGCCCAGCGCGCCCAGCGGCGCGGGCCGGTCGCAACGGTCGTCTTCCAGTGGGTGCGAAGGTAGGCCGCGTGGCAGAAGTGCGCGTAGCAGATGTCGGCGCCCGGCAGTTGGCCCTGCGTGGCCTGCACACAGTCGGTGCGCCCGCCGCGCAGGCGCCAGATCAGCTGATGCAGCGGCATGCCGAGATGAAACGCGACATAGCGCAACAGCACCGGGCGCTGCGGTGCGCGCACGCGCACGAACTCGACGCCGGGCAAGGCGCCGCGCTCGAAGCGTTCGCTGAAGACGGTCACGTCGAATCGTCGCGCAAGGCCCTCGACTTCGGCCAGCACGCAGCTGCCAGCGGGGCTGTCGGGCGCGACCGCCATGTCGACCACCACGACGCGCCGGCGCGGGGCGGGCAACGCGGCGGGCGCCGCGCGGGGCGATCTGCCGTGCGCTCGTGCCAGCTCAGTCACGCACGGCCGCCTTGCGAGCGAACAGCGCCACGTGCGGCGCGGTGGCGTACAGGTCGGGCCGGTCGCCACGGGTGCTGGCGAGCTGCACCGACGCGGTTTGGGCGCGGATGTAAGGCAGGTCGTCGAACACCGAATAGGGGTAGGACAGACCGTCACCTTCGCTCACCCGGTAGCCCTTGCCGCCCGTGCGCGCCCAGTACGCGGCGCGCCACAGGCCCAAACCCTGCAGCCAGCGTTTGGTGATCCGGTTGGCGGCCGAGCCGCACGCGAAGTGGTTGTCGTCGGAGATGAACACGGCCGCCTTCGACACGCGCAGCATCTCGGCGATGGCCGCACGCGGCTCTCGAATGTGGTGCAGCACGCCGAACTCGCACACCACGTCGAAGCTCTGGTCGGGCAGGGCCAGGTGCAACGCATCGCCGTCGATGAGTTCCGCCGCGGACAAGCCCGCCGCATGGCCAATTCGGCGCAATTCGGCAGACGGCTCGATGCCCACCACCGTGACTTGCGGCAGCTTCTCTTTCAGGTAGCGCAGCCCGCGGCCGGTGCCCGAGCCGATGTCGAGCACTGAGCGGTAGCCGTGGTGCGCTATCAGCCCGGCGAGCCATGCGAGCGCCAGAAAGTGCTCGTCGTCGTCAGTCACGTGCAGGTGGTCGTAGTTGGCTGCGGTGCGGGCGTAGTAGTCGCGTTGCAGGGCAACTTCGGCGGTGTCTTGGGTCATGCGATTCCCGCAAAGGTTTGATTGATTCGGATGGCCACGCGGCGTCAGCGCATGGCCTGCGGGCCGCGCCGGCGCAGCGCGCTCTGCGCCACGACCTTGAGGTACGGCAAGGCGAAGTGCAGCGGCCACAGCACGCCCGCATGGCGCCGCGTGAGCGTGAGCCACGAGCGCCAGGGCAAGCCCTTGCGGGTGTTCATGTCGCGCCAGCGTGCGGCAAGTGGCAGCGACTTGTCGCACCAGGTGTTGCGTTGCGGGTTGTCGCTGCAGGTGCCGTGCACGCCCTCGCCCACCCACACCTGCACGCCGCAGCGCTGCGCGCGCAAGGCGTAGTCGGTGTCGCCCATCGAGTGCTCGAAGCGGGCTTCCAGGTTGCCCACGCGCGCCGCCACAGCGGCCGCCACGAGAACGATGTTGCCGGTCATTGAATCGCAGCGCTGCGGCACCGGCCCGGGGTTCACGCGCACCACATGCAAGGGCCGCAGGCGCGAGGGCCGGCGCTCGCCGCCGTAGCTGACCCCACCGGTTGCCGCATCGACCGTGCTGCCCACCACGATGACCGGCCCGCCCGCAGCCACGCGCAACGCGGCCTCGCAGCGCAACAGGCGCGCCACCGCATCGGGCTGCAGCACGGTGTCGTCGTTGAGCCAGAGGTAGAAGTCGAAGCCGGTGCGCATGGCGTGGTCGAAAGCGAGGTGCATGCCACGGCACCAGAACAGGTTGTCTGCGCTGCGCAGCACCTGCACCCACGGGAACTCGCGCCGCACCGCCTCGGCCGTGCCATCGGTGCTGCCGTCATCGACCAGCACAGCGCTCAACGCGGCGGCCGAAAGGCCGGTGCTGGCCGCGAGGGCGCGCAGGCACTCGAGCGTCTTCTCGCGCCGGTTGAAGCACGTGAGCAAGGCGCACACCGTCGTCTTGTTTGGCAAGTTGTCGATGCGCTGAGTCATGTGCGTGCCAGCGTGATGCGGACCGGCTCGGGCGATGCCGACACGGCCAACGAGACATTCGGTTTGAACCACCGAGGCTGCGCAGTGGCTGAGGCCAAGGTGTCGATGGTCACGACCCCCCAACCCACGGGCAGGTTCACGGCCTGCGATGTGAGTGTGCCGTGCCATGCGAACCAGTGCTGCTCTTCGCCGGCGTCACTGCGAATGAGCCAGCCCTCAGCGCCCAGGCGCTCGCAAGCGGTGATGCGCACGCCGCCGAGCCAGGTTTCGATGCATCGCATTGCCGCCTGGCGGGGGCGCTGCGCGCCGCTGGTGTCGACCATGCCGCTGTGGCCGTTGTCCCAGGCGTAGTAGCAAAACCGCGCCAGCCCCAGGGCCGCGCCGAGCAACAGCAGTTGAGCCAGCAGGTGAGCGGCGCTCTCTTCGGTGACACGAACCGCCTTGCCTGCCGGCAGCGGTGCATCGGGCGGGTCGGTCTCGATGCCGCATTCGGAGTTCCAGAGCGGCAACGCGCCCACCCCGTGTTGCCGCATCACGCCGCGCACCTCATTGACCTCACGCTGAAACTGCGCGCAGTCACGGGCGTAGAAGTGGTATGCCACCGCATCGACCAGCGCCGCGCCGCCGCTGCTCAGGAACAGGCCCAGGCGGTCCGACCCGTTGACGAAGCCCGGCGTCAGCAACTGCGCGGCCGGGTCGACGGCGTCGATCACCTGCCGCGCAAGCGTTGCCATGCGCACCATGGTGGCCACGTCACCGGTGTAGAAGCCGGCCGCGCCGCGGTCGCGGCCGATGTCGGAGAAGTTGGGTTCGTTCCACAGCTCATAGGCCGCAATGCGCCCCCGGTAGCGCTCGACCACGCGGCGCAGATACTCGCTCCAGTGAGCGAGGTTGCGCGGCTCGGCGGCGCTGCCCGGGCCATAGGGGCCGGGCTCGTCGGGCCGGGCCGACGCCCAACGGGGCGGCGAGCCGAGCGTGTACAGGATGCTCGCCGAGTGAGCGGTCGCGATGTTGACGTACGCATCCATGCGCTCGAAGTTCCATTCACCGGCACGCGGCGCGATGTCACCCCAGCGTGTGTCGCTGTCCCACAGCCGCAGCGTGCCGACCGCGAGCGCAGGCCATGCTGCGGCGGGCATGCGCTCGTCCGGCTTGCGAACCAGGCGATGGAAGTGCATGCCGAAATACGCTGTCTCGACGGTGCGCGGCAACACCGCGAGCGCACTGCTGGCGGGCCCACCCGGTGCGCCCAGCACGCGCTGTGCGGCTACCGGCCACACGGCAGCGCCGACAACGATGCTGCGGCGCTTCATGCCATGCCCCAACGTGCAGCGCTGCGGGGCGTGGCCGGCGCGACCGCCGCATTGGCTGCGAGCCGCTGCTGCGTGGCCACGAACGCGGCGGCCACGCCGAGTACCAGGCTTTGCAGGTAGTCGGTGCCATAGGGAACGTAGTAGGCGCCCTGCATGATGCACAGCACCAGCAGCACCTCGGCCGCAGGCCCGCCGCACCCGTTGGCGCACAGGCGGTACAGGCCGCCGACGGCATACACCAGCAGCGCCATGAACGCGACCAGCCCGACGATGCCCATGTTGTAGAGCGTTTGAACGTAGTAGTTGTGCGCGAAGTATTCGATCTTGTGTTCCCCGCCGCGCACCTTGTCTTGCACGTAGCGGGTGGCGTCGGAGCCGAAGCTTTGGCCGACCAGGATCGAACGTGGCCCACCGCCGTACCAGAGCTGGATCAAGCCCTTCCAGTTGTCGAGCCGCTCGCCGACCGAGCCTTCACCGCCCACGGCACGGCTCGCCGAACCCGAGACCTCGGTGCCCAGGCCGGCGAGCTGTTCACTCACCACCAGCGGCAGCGCCGTCAAGCCCACGATCAATGCCAACAGCAGCACCTGCCCGAGCCGCGAGCCGCGCTTGGAGCGCACCACGAAAATGCTGGCGAACACACCCACGATCAACGCCAGCCAGACCGAGCGGTGCTGCAGCGCGGCCACCACTGCCAGCAGCACGGGCGAGAAAAAACGTGCGACCACCAGGCTGCGCGAGAAGCGCCCGAAGAACAGCGCAAGCACGAAGACCTGCCCCAGCACCACAGCCTCGTACGAGCGAATCACTCGGATCGCGCCGTCGGTGTTGTAGACGCCCTCTTCCGGCAGCAGCTCGCGGACCGGCGTGTAGTACACGACCCAGCGATAAGCGCACAAGCCAATCAAAAGGGTGGCGATCCACACCAGTGCATTGACCAGCAACTTGACGCGCCGCTCGTCGATGGCAAAGCTCAGCGCGTAGGTGCCCACCATCACCGAGTAGGCATAGCCGCGCGACTGCACGCCAGCACCCGACCCGTAAGCCAGCAGGCCGGTGCCCAGGCTGACGAAAAACGTCAAGGTGTAGAGCACCCAGGCCCAGTGGCGGCGCGGCATGTCGCGCGCCAGCAGCCAGCGCAGCCCGCCAATCACACCGATGAACATGAGCACGAAGTCGGTGTAGTAGACCGTGATGCCGAGCTGCACGCCACCAACGAACATGTACAGCCCCTCGACGGCGAACATGCCGCAGATGATGGCCAGCCCGGCACCGAAGTGCGAGTAGCACACCACGCCGAGCAGCGGCACCAGCACGCCCAGAAGCACCGCCATCACATAGGGCGCGACCTGGAAGGCGGTGAACAATGCAGAGAGCATGGGCCGGAGCGAATCAGATGTCGCGCACGGCGGCTGCGGTGCTGCCGGGCAGCGCCGCATGGCAGGTGCGTTGGCCGACGGCGGCAGCGTACTCGGCCTCGTAGCGCGCCGCGACGGCCGACGTGCTGAAGCGCTGAAGAGCCTGAACCCGCCCGCGCGCACCGAGTCGCACCGCGAAGTCAGAGTCGTCGGCCAGCCGGCCCATGGCTGCGGCCATCTCGCCCGGCCGCGTGACGTCGACCAGCAGGCCGCCGTCACCCACCACCCACGGCACCGCGCCGCTGCGAAGGCCGGCGACGACCGGCACCCCCATCGCCATGGCTTCGGCCGGAACAGCACCGAACGACTCTTCGAGCGCGGGGTGCAGCAGCAAGTCACTGTGGGCGAGCGCAGCAAGCATTGCGTCGTGCGCCACCTCGCCGTGGAAGAAGACCCTGCCGCGCTGCCCCTGTCCAAGCCTGTTCTCCTGCCACCAGCGCTGCGCCATCTGGCCCGCACCGTAGTCGCGCCCGAACAGGTGCAGCTCCGCTCGCGGGTGCTGCTCGGCGAGTTGCGCAAAGGCGTGCAGCGCGGGCTGCGGGTTCTTGCGCGCGTCCCAACCGTTCGCAGCCATGACCACCCGCAGCGGCCCGAAGCGCAGGCCGCGCGTGCGCGCGAACGCGGCGTTCGGCATCGGGTTCGGCACGACGGCGATGCCGGCGCGGCACAGCGGCCGCACCTCGTCGGCCAGGTAAGGCGAGACCGCCGTCACACGCTGGGCGTTCCGCAACACGTGCCACGCAATGCCGGCCCGCAGCCAGCGGTAGGCCCCGTGCTTGAGGTCGCGCTGGAAGCGCGCAATCACCAGTGGCGAGTCGTGGCAGGTCACGACGTGCGGCAAGCCGGTGCGCAGTGCGGCCCAGGCGTACTCATAGGTCCAGTGCGCGTGCAGCACGTCGGGTCGGGCGAGCGCTATTGCGCGCCGCAAACCCTGGCGCTCGAACCCGTAGAGATCGACGATCCGGCCGAGCCGATGGCCGTTCATGGGCCACGCACGCAAGCGCGCCGGCGCCACATGCAGCTCGAACGCTGGCCCGCGCGCCACCACCGCCGCGTCATCTCGCAACGGCAGGTCACCGGTCAAGGTGAACGCACTGACACGGTGGCCACGCCGCAGCAGTTCAGTGATCAGCGTGGCCAAGATCGGCGCGCCGGGCATGCCGACCGGAAGCCGCGCCGCAGGCGGGTCAAGCAGGTGAGAAACGTCGGCCGACGCCACCGGGCCGACGATGCCGATGTGAAAGCTCATGGCGCCGTTCTCGGCAAACCTTGCTGCCGGCGCGCCCAGGCAGTGCGTATGCGCGCCTGCAGCGGTCGCTCCACATGGCGTGAAATCGCCCACCCGGCCCATACGGCAAGCGCGATGGCGACGGCGACCGCCACGTTCGGATCGACGCCCCACTCGGCCAGATGAAAGATGACCACATAGCCCAGGTGCTGGTGAATGAGGTACAGCGGGTAGCTGATGCCACCCAGCCAGACCAGTACTTTGTGGTCCAGCCGCAGCCGGGCGCGCGACAGCAGGATCAAGGCCACGCACATTGCACTGGCAACCGCGCCGGCCCACAGCAGGTTGGCGCTGAACCGCGCGACGACGCACAGGGTCAGGATGACAACGTCGTCGCGACTCAGCGAACCGTCACGGTGCGCTCGGTACATGACCATGCCGATAGCGAAGAGCGGTATGAAGCGGACAAATGAAACGTCGCTGAACACGATGTCGGCCAAGGCCGGCTCGCGGCGAGCGATCAGCAGGCCGCACGTGCTCACCAACAGGCCGCTCAGAATGAGAAGCTTGCTTCGCTTGAGCGCACCGAGTTGCCAAGCCAACAACATGACGCCGTAGAACACCAGTTCGAGCTGCAGCGTCCAGTACACACCGTCGATGTGCGAAAAGCCCAGCACCTGCTGAACCATCGTGAAGTTCGCTGCGAAGTCGGCCAGGGGATAGTGAAAGCGCGGCAGGCCCGACAGGCCGACGCCGACGTAGGTGCAGACCAAGCAAAACCAATACGCAGGGAACAGGCGCGAGAACCGCGAAACCATGAAGTCAGCTGCCGAGGCCGACTTGTCCAGCGTCATGAAGATGACGAAGCCACTGATGACGAAGAACGCATCGACGCCGAGGTTGCCGCGCTTGAAGTCGAACCACAAAGTCAGGTGTTGACCGAGCACGTGGTTGTAGGCATCGGTGTAGTGGTACATCACCACTGACAGTGCCGCGAGACCACGCAGCGAATCGAGGCCGGCGATCCGGGGAACGATCCGGGTAGGGGCCCGGCCGGGCGCGCCGGCGCTTGAGACGCAATGGGTGGTCTGCATGCGTCCGCTTCCCGGCACCGTTTGCGCGGTGGCCGTCACACCAATGACCGCACGCGGTCGCGCAGGCGCGGCCACAGGGCGCGCTTGGCGCTGGGTGCATCAGGGTCGTAGAACCCGCGCGGCGAGAAGTCGATGTCGATGCCGTGCTTCGCGAACAACGGCTCGACGATGTGGCGTTCCCAGCGGCCCTTCACCACGCCAGTGGGCTCGTACGGGAACACCTCGGAGCCGTGGCCATGGAAGCGGTCGCGGTTCACGCACAGCACCTGGTCCTTGAGGCGGCGCGCACGGGCCGAGCCGAACACTTCGAGTTGCCAGGGACTCTCGTGCATGCGCAGGTGCGAGCGAAGCGTGCTCTTGCGCCACAGCGCGGCCTGCAGGGCGATGCGATAGGCCGCGTGTTGATCGACACGCCACAGCAGCGGGTCGGCGGTGGGCTGCCACGGGCCGGAGCCGCCACACTCCATCAGGCGGATCACGTCGGCGCGGCCGTTGCGCAGCGTGTTCATGAAAGCCTCGATGAGTTCTGTTTGCACGCGCGCTTCGAGGAAGAAGTCTTCCTGCAGGTACAGCACGTAGGGCGTGTCGATGCGGTCCAGGCAGCGCGCCAGGCACTCGCTCCACGTGAGGCGGCGCGCCTCGCCGAGCGCCACGCGCGATGCCTGCAGCGCAAGCCCCGGGAAGACGGCGCCCTTGGTCTCGGTGTTGAGCACGATGGGGCTCGCACAGTCGGGCCAGTACTTGGCGAACAGCGTGAAGAACGGAGCCCAGCAGTCTTCGAAACCGTCGGAGCTGTTCACGAGGATGGTGAGGTCGTTCATGCGGCGCATCGCTTCACGAAGGTGCGAACAGCTGCTGGTGGATCGCGGTGACCACATCGCGGTAGACCCGCGTGGCTTCCAGCCGTTCGTGCGCATAGGCCACGCCGCGCTGGCCGATCTCGATCAGCGCCTCACGCGGCTGGCTGAGCAGGTGGTCGGCCACATCCAGCGCCTCGGCCGGGCTGTGCACGAAGTAGAGGCCCGGCGCGCCGGGGAACAGGTGCTCATAGCCGCGCTGGTGGTTGGTGATGTGCGGCACACCACTGGCCAGGCTGATGGGAAGACGGTCGGACGAGTACATCGGGATCTCGTCGAACTGCCCCCAGTTGAGGGTGAGCCACGACGAGCGGATGGTCTGCTCCTGGTCGTTGAAGCCGATGGGGCCGCGGCAGTACGGTTCGCCCTTCCAGCCCTGCCCGGCGCCGAACACGGCATAGCGCGGACCGAAGGCGTTGTGGAAGGCGCGCGACATGACCTTGCGGTTGCGCCCGCCCGGCAAAAACAGGAACGGGATGCGCTTCAGGCACGTCAGGTTGGCGATCATGATCGCGTCGAACCGGCGCGTGGGGGTGGGCACCCAAGGCTTGCCCGAGCGCTCGCTGTCGAACGAATGGGGCGAGAACAGCACCCGCTTCGCGCCGGCGCGCCGCACATGCTCGGCCAGGTAGCCCAGGCCCACCAGAATGGCCATGTCGCACTCGGCGAGCGCGGCCTTCATCGTCGAATCCAGTGGCTTGATGAACTTGCCGTAAGGGTCGGGGTCATGCCAGACGAACTTCGGCGCCGAGGCCACCGCTTTCAGGCTGCGCACGTACGCGCTGTCGACCGGGTAGCTGCCGTTCAGGTGCTGCCAGTAGATGACATCGGGTTGGAAGGCTTCGACGGCGGCGCGCAGGTCGCGCAGTGCCTGCTCGTGGCTGGCCGCCTTCGCACGTTCGACCAGATACGAGTACGCGGTGTACGCGCCCAGTTCACCGGCCTCGTGGAGGGTGCGAAACGCTTTGCGGGGGCCAATCTGGTCGCCTTCGTTCGCCTCGTTCGGGAGGTAGAAGAACCGCAACGGCTTCATGGGTGGGACCGGCGTTGTGGGAGCCATTGCAACGCGAAGCCATGCCAGCGCCGCACGGTGTCGAAGCGCTGCAGCGGCGCGTAGGCCGGGTTGCGCGCGAGCAGCACCAACGCCCCTGCGCAGACCGTGCACAGGCCCGCCAGGGTCTCGACCGCCACGCGCCAAGGCACGGGCCAGCCTGCCGCCGTGGCGGCTGCAGCCACCCCGTGCACCGCGCCGAACACGAGCCCGCCTTCGATCAGGAACACCGCCACCAAGCGCAGGCAGCGCCCGGGCCGGAGCGCCAGGCGGCTTGACACGACACGCAACCCCAGCGCGAGACGCAAGACTTCCGCCGCCACCACGGCCAGCGCCACCCCGGGAACACCGGCGACCTGCGCCAGCCAAACCACCAGCGCGACCTTGGCCAGCAGCGTGGCGAACTGCAGCTTCAGCTTGGAGCGCAGCGCACCCATGCTGTCGAGCGTCACACCGCAGGCAACGTACATGAACAGCGGTGGTGCGGCGAACGCCACGATGGCGAGCAGCGGTGCCGCCTCGGCCCACTTCGGGCCGAGCAGCAGCGCGACCACGTCGGGCGCTGCTGCCGCAATGCCGCAAGCCAGCGCGGTGCTGAGCAGGCCCACGCCGAGCAGCAGCATCTCGAACCCATCGGCCAGCCGGGACCGGTCGTTCTGCATCGACGCCAGCGCGGGAAACAGGACCTTGTTCACCGCCGTCACCGCCTGTTCGACCGGCAGGTTGACCAGCGCCACGGCACGGTTGAATGTGCCCAGCGCTGCCGCGCCGAACACCCGGCCGAGAAACAGCGACTCGACATTGGCCGACAGGAACTCCAGGAAACCGACCAGCGAGTACGTGGCGCCGAAGCCCCACAAGTGGCGGAACGATGCGCGCTTCAATGGCCAGGCCACGGTGTAGCGCGCGCACGCAAAACCGAGCACCAGTGTGAGCACGTGCTGGGCGAGTGCCGCCGCCACCAGGCTCCATACGCCCAGGCCGCCGCTCGCGCAGGCCATGCCCACCGCACCGTAGCCCAGCGTAAAGCTCAGCACCTCGATGAACGCGATGCGCTTGAATTGCCCGGCCCGGCGCAGCAGCGCCATCGGCAGTCCACCCACCGCCCCGAGCGGCAGCGACACCGCCAGGACAACCAGCACGCCGACCAGTTCGGGGGCACGGAAGTACGCCGCGAACGCGGGCGCCGCCACGGCCGTGGCGGCGCAGAACGCCAGGCCCAGCGCCAGCGCCATCACGAGCGCAGCCGTGTGGTCGGCCGGGCCCAGCTCAGGCTTCTGGATCAGCGCCTGCGCGAAACCGAGTTGCGCGAAGAACGAGCTGAACCGAAGCGCAATGCCGGCCATGGCGAGCAGCCCGAACGTGGCCGGGTCGAGCAGGCGCGCGAGCACCGCCAGGAACACGAACTGCCCGACCGCGTTGACCAGCGTGGCGCCGGCTGACCAGCCGAGGCCTGCAACGACTTGGGCGGCGTTCATGCCGTGGCGCCGACTCACTCGTGGAAGTCGAAGGTCTTGAAACCTGCGAGCTTGACGAGCGAGTCGCGTTGCGCCGAGGCGTAGTCGCTCTCGACCATTTCGGTGACGAGCGCCTCGAACGACGTGGCCGGCGACCAGCCGAGCTTGGCCTGGGCCTTGCTCGCATCGCCGAGCAGCGAGTCCACCTCGGTGGGCCGGAAGTAACGCGGGTCGACGCGAACCACCGGGTCGCCGACGCGGCACTTCGCCCGGCTGCCATTGACGGCCACCACGAAGCCGACCTCGTTCTCGCCCGAGCCCTCGAAGGCGAGCTGAATGCCCAGGCCCTCGGCGGCCCGCTGGACGAAGTCGCGCACGCTGTATTGGCGGCCGGTGGCAATGACGAAGTCGTCGGCCTCGTCTTGCTGCAGCATCAGCCACTGCATCTCGACGTAGTCACGCGCATGGCCCCAATCGCGCAGCGCGGACAGGTTTCCGAGGTACAGGCAGTCTTGCAGGCCGAGCGCGATGCGGGCAATGGCGCGGGTGATCTTGCGCGTCACGAAGGTCTCGCCGCGCACCGGGCTCTCGTGGTTGAACAGAATGCCGTTGCAGGCATACATGCCGTAAGCCTCGCGGTAGTTCACGGTGATCCAGTACGCGTACATCTTCGCCACCGCGTAGGGGCTGCGCGGGTAGAACGGCGTGGTTTCCTTCTGCGGCGTTTCCCGTACCAGACCGTACAACTCGGAGCTGCTGGCCTGGTAGAAGCGCGTGGTCTTCTCGCGGCCGAGGATGCGAATGGCTTCGAGCAAACGCAGCGCACCGACACCATCGACGTTGGCCGTGTACTCGGGCTCCTCGAAGCTGACCGCAACGTGGCTTTGCGCCGCGAGGTTGTAGATCTCGTCGGGCTGCACCTTCTGCACGATGCGGATCAGGTTGCTCGAATCGGTGAGGTCACCGTAGTGCAGAACGAGCCGCGGGTCTCCCACATGCGGGTCTTGGTAGAGCGCATCGATGCGGTCGGTGTTGAACAGCGACGCGCGCCGCTTGATGCCGTGAACGATGTAGCCCTTGCCGAGCAGGAACTCGGCAAGGTAGGCACCGTCCTGGCCGGTGATGCCGGTGATGAGCGCGACTTTGGGTGTCATGGTGTGTACTTCTTTGAAGGCTGCGAAGGGTGTGGCTGGCCAGCACGCCCGGCTCAACCCGCCCCGATGAGGCGGTTGCGAAACTGCGGGGTGACTGCGGCCAGCATGTCGCGCAGGAACACGTCCTGCATGCGGAACGACTGGGCCTCGTCGTCGTCGATCGACGAGACGCGCACCAGCATGCCGTCGGGCACGCGGCCGGTCAGGCCGTACTTGAGCAGCGCGATGCGGTGGCCGTAGCCGAACGAGGCCACGCTGCGCCCGATCACGAGCCAGTACGTGATGGGCTCGTTGCGGCTGCCGTGGCCAGCCACCAGGCGCTTCAGCGGCAGCGAGTCACCACCGGCGTCGAAGCGGGCCTGGCGCGTCTCGCGGCGCACCTCCAGGCCCTGCGCCGGGTAGCAGATCTCGGGGCGGTGAATGTCCATGCCCTGGTTGCGCCGCCCGCCATAGGCCACCGAAAGCATGACGCGGTAGCCCTGAGGGTTGACATACGTGCGCGCGAGCGTCTGGTCGTAGGCTTCGGCAACGACCTTCTGCATCTCGGCGCTGGGCATGAGGGGCACCACGCTCGGGTCGAGCTGCCACGCGCCGAAGCGCAGCGGAAACATGGCGTCGAGCTTCATGTCGGGCAGGGCCAGCTCGGCGGCGCTGCGCCGCGGCACCATCGCCACCGCCGCTGCACTGGCCGCGGCCGAGGCCGCGAGCACGGCCAGCGCCTTGCGCCGTGACGCCATCATGGCGGCACCTTCTTCGGGTTCATGAAGAAGCCCAGCACGTGGTCGGCCAGGAAGGTGAGCAGCAATGCCACGAGGAACAGCACGATGCCCGCAAAGCCATGCAGGAAGCCGCGCCCGGCCGCATCGCCGAGGTGAACGGTGACGAGCACGAGTACGAGCACGCGCACCACGTTCGCCAGCAGCGAGATCGGGATCATCAGTGCCGAAAGCAGCGCGTTGCGCAGGGCCGACTCGTGGCGCACGATGTTCAGGTACAGCAAGCCCAGCGCTTCGAGAGAGAACATCGAGGTCAGGCCAGCGCAGGCATCGGCCACCAGAATCAGGTACGGCCCGACGGTGAGGATCACGCCCGAGCGGCTGACCGGGTAACCCAGCGCGAACAGGATCTCCGACGCCACCCATGACACCCCCGCCTTCAGTGGCGCTGTGAGTGCAGACACCAGCGGCCCGGGCAGTGGCACCATGAAGACCAGGAAGAACAGCGGGAACCACGCCAGCCGAACCGCGGCCCCGCCCTTGAACAGCAATAGCAAGGCCGCGAACACGGCCATCTGCGAGCCGACCTCGAAGAGCCAGATCGACTGCGAGCGGCCGACAGCGTAGAGCACCAGCCCGAAGCCCAGCAGCGCACCGCCGCTGCGCAGGCTCGGCGCGCTCGGCAACGCGGCGAGCTCGTTGCGGCGTTGGAACATCAACCACAACGCAGCACCCAGCATCAACGGGCCCTGGCTCTGGTCGCTGCTTTGCCAGATCGTATGCGCCAGGTCCCAGTAGGTCGGCAGGTAAAGCAGTGCGAGCGCTGCCAGCACGGTGACGAGCGTGACGGCATCGCTGCCCGCCGGCAACAGCGCACGCAGGCCGGCACCGCGCAGGCGTGGCATGCGCGGGTGGCCGGGGTGCAGGCTCTCAGTGCTCATTGACGATGAAACCGAGCGGCTCGGTCGTGGCGTCGCGCAGCGACCGCACCAGTTCCTGCATCGAGTCCATGCGCGTGCGGCCCTGGCGCGCCACGGCCAGGAAGCTGCCGCTGCGCCCGCACACCACGCCGGCGTCGGCTCCGACCATGGCCGACGGCGTGTCGACGACCACGTGGTCGAACTTGCCCAGCAACTCGCCGATGAGCAGGCCGAAGGCCGGTGATTCGAGCAGTTCCAGCGGGTTCGGCGGCACGGTGCCACCCGGCAGCACGAACAGGCTGGGCAGGTCGGTGACGGGCGACAGCACACGCTGCGCCATGCGCCCCGACAAGATGTTGCTCAGGCCAGCCCCGCCCTCGATGCCGAACACCCGGTGCATGCGCGGCTTGCGCATGTTCGCGTCGATCAGCAGGGTGCGCCTGCCGAGCTGGCTGAAGGCGATGGCCAGGTTGGCGGCGACGAAGGACTTGCCGTCGTCTTCGTCGGCGCTCACCACCGCAATGGCGCGGCGCTGCGGCACGTTGGCCACGCGGCGAATCAACTGGCTGCGGATGCCACGGAAGGTCTCGGAAATATCGGAGAACGGCTTCGTGGCGACCACCAGCTCGGCGTTGAAGTGCTTGCGCCCGTTGCCGGCATACGGATAGTGGAATTGCTGGCTGAGCGCCCACATCACGTCGTTGCCCTCGACCAGTGCCAAGGCCACAGCCGCTTCGCCGAACAGCATCTTGTGTTCGGTCTGATAGGCGAGGATCTGCTCGATTTGCGCAGCAGTGAGCTTGTGCGTGTCGCGGAAAATGTCACCGAGCACGCGGTCATGAACGCTGTGGTCGCTGCCTGCGGCGGCCGGGGTCGCACTCAAGGCGGGCGCTGCTTGTGGGTCCTGCGGAACGGCCATGTCGGTGAGTGCCAATGCGGCGCTCGGCAGCGCCGGCTCGCTGGGGGCGGCTGCGGCTGGCGACATGGCGAGCGCAGGCGCTTCCTTCTTGCCGAACAGCTTGCCGCGCGGCCGGCGCGACAAGATGCCCAGCAGCGGGATGTCGAGCAGTTGCACCACCTCGCCGGCGGAGCGCACGCGGCGGTCGAACAGCTCCATCAGCATGGCGGCGCCGACCGCCAGCAGCGTGCCGATGAACAGCGCCAGCAGCATGTTCAGCGTGACGCGGGGCGAAGCGGGCAGCAAGGGCTCGGAGGCAGGGTTGAGCACGTACACATTGGTCTGCGTTGTGCGGCTCTCCAGCTCGGTCTGGTTCGAGCGCGCAATCACCGCGTCGTAGGCGCGCTGCGCCGAGTCGAGGTCGCTCACCAGCACCGACAGGCCGTCACGCGAATCCTTGAGCTTGAGCACCTTCAGGCGCTGTGCGTCGAGCGAGGCGCGCACCTTGTCGAGCCGCGACTGGTTGATGGCGTTCGTCACGCCGACACCACCGCTGACGCGCGAGGTCTCGGCCGCGAGGCGCAGCGTGGTCTGGTCGAGCGCCGCCTGCGCCTCCCGCACGTTCGGGTGGTTGTCGCCGAGGCGCTCGCGCAGCTCCTTCAGGCGCGACTCCTGGCGCGCCAGGTCGGACTTCAGAGTGCCGATCACCGGGTTGTTGATGACGTCCTGCAGCTGCTCCGACGAGTTGCGGACCTGGGCTTGCCGGCCCGAGCTTTCGGCGCTGACGGCCTGCAAGGACACGTACTGCGTCGACAACTCATTCAGGCGCGCGCTTTCAACGTCGAAGCGCTCATCGGCGCCGACGAGGCCCTTGTCTTTCTGAAACGCCGAAACCTTGGCGCGTGCCGTCTCGACCTTGGCGCGCAGCTGCTTGGCGCGCTCGTCGAAGAACCGGCCGTACTGTTTGGCAGGTTCGACCCGCAGCTCCAGGCTCACGTCGATGTAGGCCTGCGCATAGGCATTGGCCAACGCGGTCGCGAACTTCGGGTCGGCCGACTTATAGGCCACGGTGATCACGTTGGATTCGCGCGAGGGCTTCACGTCCAGGCTCTTGCGCAGCACGTCGGCAAGCCAGATCTGGAAGTTCCCCACGCCCTTGGTGCCCTCGCGCCACTTCTCGCGCATGGGCTCCGATTCGTCCAGCCGCAATGCACGAACCACGTGCTGCGAAACCCGGTCGCTCTGGATCACATCGACCTGCGTGGCCATGTAGCTCGGTGACGCCATGCCCGGAAACACGATGCCGGCAATCGGGTCGGGGGTCTTGACATCGACCAGCACCGCCGAAGTCGAGGTGTAGCTGCGCGGCAGCAGGTAGTTGACGAGCGCGGTGCCTAGAACGGCCAGGCCGAGGATCACCGCCATCACCTTCCAGCGCGCGCGAAGAATCGAGAAGAACTGGGGCAAGGTCATGGCATGGAAACCGCAGCGGGTTCGGTCGGAGTCGAGCAGGAAAACAAGGCGGCCAGGTGCGTCGCCAACGGCGTCACTTCAGACCGGAGATCGCGTTGTTCACGCTCGCTGCGTCGAGGCCGGCTCCCGCGCTTGCCGATGCCGATGCCGATGCCGATGCCGATGCCGACGCCGATGCCGATGCCGGTGTGGGTGCCGCAGCCGATGCGGCAGCCGCAACACGCGCCGCAGCGCTGGCCGGCATGTCGGCAAACTTGCCGAAGTACTCGACCTTCGTCGCCGCGCGCAGCGAGGTGATTTCCTTCTCGACCGTCTTGCGCTTCTGCTCGTTGAGCAGGAACGCCTCGATCGCGGGCCGGGCTTGCTCTTCCGCCACCGGTGCCTCTTGCAAATTGGCAATCAACACGATGCGCAGGCCGGTCGGTGTGGGCAGCACCAGCCCTTGCCCGCGTTTCATCGACGCCAGCTTTTCGAGAAGCGGAAGCGGAACGTTCTCGGCCGCTACGGTCGACTGTTCTGCCCGAACGGGAATCTGCTTGGCCTTGATGTAGGTCTCGAGTTCAGCAGGCGACTTGAGCAACTTGAGCTGCTGCTCGATGTCGGCCCGCTGCTCGGCCGTGGCGTTCACATTCAGCTCCTGGAACGAGAAGATGCGGCGCTCCTTGAAGAGCGCCGGCTTGTCTTGGTAGTACTGTCGCACCGCCTCGGGCGTGGGTTTGGTGGCGCCTTCTGCCACGCGGTCGAGGTAGGCGCGGGCGATCAGGTCGCGCTTGGCGCTCTCGATCGCCTGCACCACACGCTGCTCGCGATCAAGCTTGAGCTCCTGCGCCTTTTGAACGAGCAGTTGCTGGTCCACGAGGTTGGCAAGTGCCTTGCGCTGCGCGGCATCGACCTGGTCGGGCTTGATGCCGGTCTGGCGTTCCAGCACCTGGTTCAGCTGCAGCTCGGTGATCTCTTGCTTGCTGACTTTGGCGACCGCTTGTGTCGGCGTGGACGAGTCAGAGCCGCCGCATGCAGCCAGCATGAACATCGGCGCTGCGGCAAGACTGACCCAGTTGAGGCCCATGGGTGAGCGACGCTTCGGCAATGGGTTCTGGGTGGTCATGGTCGGGACTGATTGGTTGCACGCAGAGCGATCTCCGGCGCGAATGAAGCCAGGGCGGCGCGCACCAAGCAAATGCAAGTGCACGGTGCCAGCCCCTCAAGCAGCGAGAAGTCTAGGCAGCTTGTATGACAGCTCAACGTCAGCGCGCGCCCTTGTGTATGACAAGCCTTATCGCGAGTTGCACTCGGCTGAGGCCGCCGTTCGGGCGGCGGGAAAACCACGATTGGTCCCTTCGGACTAGATGAACACAGCGACTCGCGCGAGGGCTTCGTCATGACGGCTCGATAACCTCTCTCTTCGTGAACAGTTCACGCAGGCCCCAAGGAGAGCGAGCTTGACGACTTCGATGGCCAACCTGGCCGGCACACCACTGGCAGGCCACTTCGGCTTTGAACATGCCAGCGCGCGCAAGACGCGCCCGCTGCACGCAGTGCGCCACTGGCTGCGCGAGTTGCCGCGCTCGGTCGGCTTGCGCAGGTCGCAGCAGTCGGTATTCATCGACGCGAAGGGCGTCTGGTCGTGGGCAGCGGGCGACGCACTCACACCCGCAGCGCGCATTGACAGCATGGAGGAATGGTTTGCTCACCACCCGGGAACGAACCTCGCGATCTGGACTTCCGCACAACTTCTGCACAACCTGGACTGCGACGCCACCACGGCGCTGATCGACGATGCTGCATTCGACAAGCATGTGCGCCAACAGTTGTTGAACCGGCACGGCGACAGCGCTCGGCAGTGGCCCACGGCCACATGGCGCACGCGTTCGGGGCGCGGTGCCTGCGCGCTCGCAGGGCTCGACCTACCGGCCGTGTGGCGGCAAGCTCAGCGGCACGATGTGCGGGTCCAGTCGATCATCCCTTGGTGGTACCACGCGTACCAGACCGCGCTGAAGTGCGTGAGCTCCTTGCGCGACGCGCCGAACGCGGCAGTGTGTGTCGTCGAAGCAGAACAGATCGCATGGATCGCGTGTGCGAACGGTGCCATGACCTCCATCGAGCAGCGCGTGCTTGGCGCCCCGACCGTTGCTGCTCTGGCCCAAGAGATGGACGCATTGCGCAGCCGCAGCGCGCGTGGCGTCGAGCCAGCGGTGGTGCTCGGGCAAGGCATCGAGGACGGTGCCAACACGCGGTTGCTGCGCGCGCTAGTCCTGGGCCGGCTCGATGGCCAGCAACCTCCGGTGTGGCTGCGTCCTGACAGCCACTTAGAACGCTGCTGAACGCTGTTCGCCCCCCATTTAAAGGTGCGATGCGCCGGCGCCAGAAGCCCTGGCCCGGCGCATTTTCTCTTTAAGCCACCATCGGCTCGTTAAACCCGGCGCCGAAATGCCACCACGCCCAATGCGCTCAAGCCTGCCAGGGCCATCGCGTTGCCCTCCGCTTCGGGGACGGACAAAACTCCCGGCGAACCGACGCTGCCAATCGAATTGGCCGCCATGAACGCACCATGGGTTCCCACCGCACTGAAAGTGTTGATGTCGGTGGCGGGGTTCCCAACGACGCTGTTGATCCCTGCCGAATTGTCGAACGTGAAAGGTCCGGAGTTGGCGCCGAAGTTCACGCGAGTCACGAGCGTTCCGCTGGCATCGAAAATGTTCACCGCATCGGCCGCGGTGCTGAGGCCCACGCCGGAGCCGCTGTAGTTGCCGATCAACAATCCGGCCGGCGCGCTGGCACCGAACCAAAACGTGGTGAAGGCCGCGTTCGTGGCCGCCGCAGCCGCAGGCGCAGCTTCCAGAAAGACCACCGACTGCCCCGCCGCAATGGTGTTCACGCCCAAGAGCGACACCGCAGCTCTGAATGCATTGCTGTTGTCATCCATCTTCCAACCGCTGATGTTGACGCCAGTTGGCCCCGTGTTGGTCAGCTCGAACCAATCGGCAGCGTAGCCAACGGTTCCAGAGCCAAACGGCGCGACCTCGGAAATGATGATCTGCGCATGAGCTGTGTCGACCCACGCCGACATTGAGATCGCGGCCAGCGCTGAAAAGGTGAGCGTCAATTTTTTCATGTCCACTTTCTGGGCCGCATGGGCTGGAGGGTGACTACCGAAGATGAAGAGACTTGAGCCCGACTGCAATTCAAGTTCCCGAAGCGGAAGCGCGCGACTTCTTGCGCCGAATCACCAGGCCAAGCGTACCCAGGCCTGCCAACGCCAAGCCGTAGCCTTCCGGCTCCGGCACGGGCGCAGCTGAATAAACCAGCAAGGCGGATTGCGTGCCCGCATTTCCGTTGTCCGTCACAACATAGATGAGGCCGTTCTTGTCCATGGTGATGCCTTCGGACTCATAGCCCGTACCTGGCAAAGTCAAGCTTCCGGCCACCACACCCGTGCGGGTCATCTCTTTGATGCCACCGTGACTCAGAACCAGCAAGTTCTGGTAGCCGCTGCTGCTGGAGTTGTATTGATTGGCCAGCGCGTACACATCATTCAAGCTGGTGTACCCGATGTTGCCCACCGGAAACAAGGACGTGTTGTTCAACGTGGCAGCGCTGCCGTTGGTTGCGGTGCCAGACGCAAAATCGATTTGTGTTTGGAAGATATTTTGCGAGGAACCGGTTGGGCCGCCGGTCTCGTTGATGAAGATGAAACCGCCCGTCACCGGGTCATAGGTGACACCTTCCAAGCCCACGTTGCCGACCGTCGTGCCGAGTTTCACGGTCGAGGTTTGCGCGCGCTGCAATGATGTTCCCGCTGCGTACGTGAATTGCACGGCAGTGCGATATCGCTCTTCCGTCATCACGAATTTACCGCCGCCGATGTAGGTTAGACCTTCGGGGTCATAGAACTCATTGCCTTGAGGGCTGTTGCCAGATGGCAATTTCATGAAGTCGATCGGCGTGCCGGTCAACGTCGTTTGCATGATGAAGCCGCCGCCGTCGCCCAGCATGAACAAGGTGTTGGTGTCCGGGTTCCACGTCACCGCCGAGGCTTCAAACTCCTTCGATGCGGCAGCAGTGGGCGGGCTGGGGCTCAGCGTGGGCAATGCGTAGTTGCCGATCTGCACGTAGTTGTTGAGTCCAGCCCATTGGGCGTTGGAGGAAAAACTCGCTGCCGCAAGCACTGCAACAACACCGACCCTGAGAACTGAACTCATCGACACACTCCTGAAACATGATGGGACGCGATCCGCTCGGACACCGTTGCGACGCGCTTGACTGCGGCCGAAACGGCGCCCGCGCTCGAACCAAGCCCGAAATAGAAGCAAGGCTTCGGCTGATGACTTTGCAAGCTATTGTTGCGGCGCCTGTATGACGCAGCGATGTGCTGAATGGGCATGCTCATAGCCCATTCGGCCCTCGGAATGCTTGTTCAGTGGGTCAGGCGCGGCGGCGCAACGCAACGCCCGCCAGCAGCGCGCCACCGGCCAGCATCATCAACACGCTGTCAGCCTCTGGCACGGCGCTGATGTTGTCCAGGCCGACCACGTTGGCGCTGGCGGTCAGGTCGAATGACTTGGCGGTGCCGGCGAAGGTGAACTGCACGGGCGTCCAGTTATCGTACGCGGCGCCTGCGGTGTTGGCCGTCAGGTCAAACGTGCCGAGCAGGTTGCCGGTGCCGTTCAGACCGTCGTAGGCCTTGATCGCACCGATCACGGCATCGGGGCTGGAGTAGTAGAACTGCAGTGCGTTCTCCACGCCGGCTTGCACGTTCATGAACGCCTGATCGGTTGCCGCGAAGGTGTGTGCGTAAGCCGTTCCCTGGAGCGATGGCGCGCCGGTGTAGTAGGTGAAGTCGGCATCGTTCGACAAGCCCGACACGTTCACGAACGACACGCCCAGGTTGGCGCCGAAACTCGCGTCGGCGGCGGTGCCACCGCCGTAGTAGCCGTTCACGTCGCCGTTGCTGTAATCCCAGTTCTTCTCGAAGTCCACCAAAAACGGCGTGGTCGAGGCGAGAACTGGTGCAGCGGCGAACAGTGCCAAGGCGGCAGAGACGATGATCTTCATGGGGAACTCCTGAGGGTGGTGGGGTCGTTTTGTTGAGCGCGCGACACAACGCGACGCACGGGTCGAAGCCACAAAAAGTGTAGGCACGGGATCGCGACAAGGGCGTGAATTCATCGCCCCTCGGCCCGTGCCATTCGACTCTCCCCGTGTCAACGCTGTAGCCCGGACTGCCGCCCGTGTCGTCATACGTTCACAGGGTTTGGGTACCCTGCCAACACTCAGCAATGTCTTGGCCGAGGCGACTGCCAGCGCACACACGGAGTACACACCCATGACCCGATTGATTCGCCGACGCGGCATTCTTCAAGGTGGCGTGGCCATCAGCGCCGCGATGCTGTGGCCCCGCGCAAGGGCCTGCGAGTTTTTTTCGACTCACCTGCGCATCTACGAACCGTGGGCGCGTGCCACCGGGGAAGGTGCGACCACCGCCGTGCTGTGCATGACTTTCGATGAAGTGACGCAGACCGATCGTCTGATCCGAGTCGAGACCCCCGTGGCCAGCGGGGCCGAACTGGGCGGCGTGCATGCAGCGCGCACGCTGGACCTGTTGATTCCGCAAGGCCGCGAGACGGCGTTGACCGAGGCCGGCACCTACATCCGATTGACGGGCTTGCGCTTTGCACTCGAAGTCGCCAGAGAGTACCCGCTTGACCTCTGGTTTGAAAAGGGTGGTTTGGTACAAGCCGATTTCGACATCAAGTACAACATTGCCATCACTTGAATTTGCCTTGCGGCCGCGCCGAATGTCGGAGCGGACCATGCCGATGTGCGGGATGCGTCACGCCGGAGTCACCACCGGTTCATAGCATCCATTGGCAATAGGCCGCCCAAGGGCCTTGACGCCCCAACAAGCACAGGAGCCCCTTCATGACTTTCAAGTTCAACAAGAGCCAGATCGCACTCGCGGCGGTCGCGGCCCTCAGCACCGTCGCGCTGACCGCCGGCCCGACCATCGCCACCGCCGCCGGCAAGACGGCCGGCCAGTACGTGACCGGTGACTTCCACAACCACACCACTTGCTCGGATGGCGCCATCTCGATGCAGAAGCTGGTGAAGAAGGCGACCGACAAGATCGATACGCCCTGGGGCCTCGACTGGTTCGTGCAAGCCGGCCACGGCGGTAACGGTAACCGCAACTGCACGCTCGTGGAAGACGCCACGCTGAGCACGCCCGCGTACCCGTTTGCCGCCGGCACTGGCCCGACGACCACCTGGACCGCGAGCATCGGCGCGGCCAACATCAAGGGCCTGAATGGCGGCGTGGGCGGCAACGGCAACATGTGGCGCTGGCAGTCGATTCAAGAGTTCCAGTACCCGCTGATGGAGTACCTGTCAGCCTACAAGGGCATCCCGCTGTTCATTGGCATGGAATCGGTCGTCGCGGGCCATGAGCACAGCTCGATGAGCGTCATCACCGGCCAGATGCCGCTGTCGCTCGACACCACGACGCTGCCGATCAGCGCCGGCTACACCGCGCTCGGAAATGCGACCGCATTGGCCCAGTGGTCGTACTGCTTTGACCGTGGCGACACCGACACCAGCCGCGGCAACGTGACTGGATCGGCCGTCGGCAACAACTGGAATTGCTCGGTCACGGGCAGCCTGAACGCCGGAGACCCGAGCTGGAATGCCACCGCCCAGAAGCTGCTGCCCGCCAGCGGCACCGGCGTGGGCAGCAAGGGCCACAACAAGACCGTCGAGGCGATGAAGTGGATGGCCGAGAACCACCCCAACGGCAGCTACTACGTACCAGCCCATCTGGAACGCGCCGGCCCGTTCAACCCGGACGGCAACAACGGCTTCAACGTCGAGCACCTGCGCAACTTCAACAACGCCGCGCCGAAGGTGGCGTTCGGCTTCGAGTCGCAACCTGGCCACGGTGCGTCTGCGAACCGCGGTGAATACCAGGTCAAGCGCAACAACATCGCCGGTGTGCTGACCGACTCGGTCGGCGGCACGGCGTACGGCGGCACGGGCGTTTACGGCTCGCTGGTCGGCGGCGTGTGGGACGCGCTGCTCGGCGAAGGCCGTGGCTTCTGGTTCTTCGGCAGCTCCGACTGGCACAACCGCGGCATCTTCGGCCCGGACGACCGGCGCTCGACGCAAGACTTCTTTCCCGGCGAATACCAGCGCGACTTCGTCATGGTGCGCAACGGCACCGACAAGCTGCGCCCGCAGACCATCGTCGACGGCCTGCGCAGCGGCAACAGCTTCACCGCCAGCGGCCAGTTGATCGACCGCCTGGCCTTCGTGGCCTGCGCGTCATACCCCGGCCCGGGCGCGCGCTCGAACGCTTCGGTTGAAGCGTTGGCAATCGCCGCCGCGACGAACGGCACCGATGTCGACAAGGCCGGTTGCGCCACCATGGGCGAGAAGCTCGTGGTGCGCCCGGGCGCAGAGATCGTGGTGTCGGTCGTGGTTCGTGACCCGGCCGGCACAAGCTACTCGCCGTACACGTTCCCGAACCCGTCGCTGGCGCAGGTCGGCATCGTTCAGCCACTCAACATGCCGGTGCTCGACCACATTGATCTGGTCCGCGGCATGGTCAGCGGCTACAAGACCGTCGGTGCTGCCGACTACTCGGGCGAATGGCCACGCAACCTGAACTGGCTCAAGGCCGACGGCACCACACCGTCCGACTTGTCGACTGTGCCAGCGGCGGCCAAGAACACGACGGCGTCGGTCATCAAGACCTTCAACGGCAGCGGCGTCACGCCGTGGGCGGCCGTCAGCTCGGGCGTTGACAACAGCACGTTCCTGAAAATGACCTACCGCATCCCGGCCGTGGCGGCTTCGCAGTATGTTCGCCTGCGTGGCACCAACCTGCCGGCGGCCGTGCCGTTCGAGACCGATGCGAACGGCAACCCGCTGGCCGACGTGTACACGAACGCCAACGACCTGACCATGCTGCGCATTCCGTGCAACACGGTCGGCACCGTGTTGACCGGTTCGGCCATTGACGGTTGCCCGGCGCACTTGGCCACCGTGAGCGGCCAGAAATACGTGTCGTACGACGTGGCCGCGTGGTCCGACCTCTGGTTCTACAGCAACCCGATCTTCGTGGAAGTAACGGGCTCGACGCTGGTGGCCGGCGTGAAGTAAGTGGGTCGGACGCGCGCCCTTCGGGGCCTGCGCCCACACCCCACCCGAGGCGCCGTGCAACTGTTGTTCGGCGCCTTTTTCCATGTCGGAAGGCCAGTGATGAAACTGCAATCGATTCGCGCGCTGAGCCTGCTGCTCGCAGGCGCGTTAGCCCCGCTCGCCGGTGCCGCCACGGGCCAGCTTCACCGTGGCCGAAGGCAGCCTGTTCACGGGCCTGGTGCTGCAAGACGGCAGCAGCGTGGCGGGCGATCTGTCGTTCATCGGCATGCAGGCCGGGCCGGCGTTCACGCTGCCGATACCGCTCGCATCGGCGGTTGGCATGCTCGGCTGGACCCTCTACGACCCGACGCTGATCCGCGTCGACTTGCTGCCTTCGATGGCCGTACCGCGCTTCGGCTAGAGCGGGTTCAGCACGCCGCTGCACGTGCAGGACACCAGCGGTGGACAAGCGAAATACGGCTTCGACATCCAGATCAGGTCGGTGCCTGAGCCCGCCGCCGGTGCGCTGGCGTTGGCCGGGTTGCTGGCTCCGGCGGCCGGCGTGGTGACGCGGCGGCAGCGCTGAACGCCGCAGGGGTGTGAGGCTCGTCGCATGAGGTTCGTCGTCGTATTGACTTGATGCTGAACTAGATTCGACAGCTTGTTCTTCGTACGGGTCGCACCGCGCCCGGAACGCATTCCTCCACGCGCCAGCCATGCCCATGTCCACACCGACACCGACCCAGACCCTCGACGCCGCCCCGAATTCGCTTCGGTCCCGACCGCTGCCAAACTGGCTGCGGGAACCGCTGTTGCACTTTGTCGCGATCGGCGCGTTGCTGTTCGCGGCGGACCACTTTTTCATCACCCGCACCGACGACCCGCGCACGATCGTGGTCGGCGCCGAGGTCGACGCCGAAGCGCGGCAGTTGTTCAAGGCCACCCGCAACCGCGAGCCCGATGCGCAAGAGCTGGCCGCGCTGCGCCGCGTCTGGCTCGACAACGAGGTGCTCTACCGTGAGGGGCTGTCGCTGCAGGTCGACAGGGGTGACACCGCTATCCGCGAGCGCGTGATCTTCAAGGCGCTCAGCGTTGTCGACGCGAACGTGAAGCTGCCGAAGTTCGACGACAAGCTGCTTCATGACTGGTTCGAAAGCCACCGCAGCAAGTACGACGAGCCGCCGCGCTTCGACTTCCAGGAAGCGGTTCTCGCCGGTGACAACACCGAAGCCAATGTGCGTGCGTTCGTCGAAGCCTTGAACGCCGGCACACCGGGCGATGCGCGCGCCGGGCTGCGCGTGTTCAAGGGCCGGCCGCGTGCCACGCTGGTGCAGAGCTACGGCGCAGAGTTCGCGAAGGCGCTCGAATTGGCGCGGCCGGGTGAATGGGTGGCCCAGCCCACGCGTGACGGCTGGCGCGCGATCCGGCTCGAATCGATGTCGGCTGCCAGGCCCGCGGCATTCGAGGCGCTGCGCGGCGTGGTGCTGCAGGACTGGACCGACGCCACCTTGTCCGAGCAGCGCAGTGCGGCTGTCGCCGCGCTGACCAAGAAATACCGCGTTGTCAACGAGGCAGCGGCCAAATGAAGGCTGTTGTTCGCAGCCTGCTGGTCGGCGTGTTGATGCTGCTGGGCGGCGCGGCCTGGGCCCATGAAATGAGCATGGCCGAGATGCAAGTGCGCGAGCTTTCCCCGGGCGAGTTTCTGTGGCAATGGACGGCCAGCGAGAAACGCGCCGCGAGCGACGACCTGACCCCCGTCTGGCCCGAAGGCTGCGTGGCCCAGGCGAGCATGCTGCGCTGCGCAGGGGGCGGCCTGCGCGGGACGCTTTCGGTCACCGGCGTGGGCAAGCGCTACTCGGCCGCACTGGTCAAGGTGTTCTGGCTCGACGGCCAGACTCGCGTGTACACACTCACTGCCGGGCAGCCAACAGTGCGTTTGTTCGGCGCAGCCGACGACCAGCGCAGCCTGTGGGAGGTGGCTTCGAGCTACACCGTGCTCGGCATCGAACACATCCTGACTGGCATAGACCACTTGCTGTTCGTGATCGCCCTGCTCTTTCTGGTGGGCTTCAACCGCCGCTTGCTGTGGACCATCACCGCCTTCACCGCCGCCCACAGCCTGACGCTGGCCAGCAGCGCGCTTGGCTGGCTGGTGCTGCGCTCGCCGCCCGTCGAGGCGACGATTGCACTGTCGATCGTGCTGGTGGCGGGCGAGGCGCTGCACCGGCGCCAGACGCTCGCGCGGCGCTGGCCGGCACTGGTGGCCTTTCTCTTCGGGCTGGTGCACGGGCTGGGCTTCGCAGGTGCGTTGAAAGAGATCGGCCTGCCTGACAACCACCTGAGTGCCGCCCTGTTCACTTTCAACGTCGGCGTCGAGATCGGGCAGCTCTTGACGGTGGGCACCGCTTGGCTGCTGTGGCGTTTGGTCGCCACCTGGCCCAAGGCAGCGCAGACCCGCACTGCAGCCTTGTACGGCATCGGCGTCATGGCGGCGTACTGGTCGTGGCTGCGCGTTGCCGCGATCTTCAGCTGACTCATGCCGGCCCATCACATGGACGAAGTCATTGCGCTCTTCCCCACGCCGTTCATGCGCGCTCCCGGCGTGCTGCCGCCGCGCCTGGTGGACGGCCTCGTCACGCACTTCAGCGAACACGCGGTGCGCGACAACAACTCGTCTGCCCAGCTCGCGCACACCGAGATGCTGCGCCCCAGTGACAGCCCGCTGCTGGTGGACGTGGCAGCCCTTGTCACGCCGAAGCTGGCCGATTTCGGCGCGCTGCTCTTCGGCGAGCGCATGGGCTGGTCGCTGAAGGAGATGTGGGTCAATGTGCTGCGCACCGGTGGCCACCAGGCGATGCACAACCATGCCAACAGTTTCATCTCGGGCGTGGTGTACCTGACGACCACGCACACGTCGGCGCGCACGGTCTTCATGAAGTCGCCGGGCGGCGCCGACTTCCTGTTCAAGAACGACCACGCCGACATGGTGGCAGGCCCCTACAACGCCGAGAAGTGGGTGAGCCCCGAGCCCGTGCCCGGTGACATGGTGCTGTTCCCGAGCTACCTGATGCACGCCGTGCCGCCGAACGCGGGCGGCCAGCGCATCACGCTGTCGTTCAATGCGATCCCGGCACGGCTCGATTCATGGGGCTACACGATCAAGTTCAGCGCTTGACCGCGCCTGCTGTGGCCACGCCGATCAGCACAGCCAACGGTTGGCGAGCACGGGCAACGCTGGCCCTGATGGTGGCGTCGGGCTTCGCCGGCTTGGGCTACCAGATCGTCTGGACGCAGCAGTGCGCGGTGTGGCTGGGGCATGAGTCGGCCGCCATGCTGGCCGTGGTGGCGGCCTTCTTCGGCGGCCTCGCCGTGGGCGCGCTCGGGTTCGGGCCGCGCATCGAGCGCAGCACCAGGCCGGTACGCTGGTATGCGGCGTGCGAGACGCTCATCGCCGGGTGGGGTTTGGCGCTGGTTCTGATGATCGAGCCCGCCAGCGGCGCGCTGCTTCGAGTCATCGGTGCGCAGCCGGTTCCGGCTTGGCAGTGGGCGGTCGCATTCACCGGTACCTTCGTGTTGCTGTTGCCCGCCACTGCCGCCATGGGCGCCACGCTGCCCGCGATGGAACGGGTGACGACGCAGATGCGCCTGCACATGCACGCACAGGGCCGCTCGATCGCTGCGCTGTACGCAGCCAACACCTTCGGCGCCGTAGTCGGTGTGCTGGCCACCGCGTACTGGCTGGTGCCGCAGTTCGGCCTGATGTGCACAGCCGGTGTGTGCATCGTTCTGAACCTGCTGTGCGCGGCGGCGGCGCTCGTGACGCTGCCGCAGGGTTCGAGCCTGATCGCGCCGCGCCTGCCGACACACGCCGCGCAGTCCCGCAGCGTATTGGCACGTCTTGCGCTCACCGGCTTGCTGGGTATCGGCTACGAAGTGCTGGTGGCCCGCGTGCTTGGGCAGGTGACCGAGGACACCGTCTACACCTTCGCCATGCTGCTTGCGACCTACCTCGTGGGCAGCGCAGCGGGTGCGGCGGCCTACCACCGCTGGCTGGCCAGGCACCGAAGCGCGGCAACGCTCGGCGACCGGCTGCTTGGCGCGCTGGCCACCGCGTGCCTTGCAGGCACCACCAGCCTGTGGGGCGCCGAGCATATCAAGGCCTGGTTGCTCGACGGGCTGGGCGCCGGGATGGCCGCCGCAGTGACGGCAGAGGCCGTCCTGGCTGTGCTCGCATTCGGGCCCCCCACGGTGCTGATGGGCGCGCTCTTCAGCCACCTCAGCGAACGTGCGAGCGATGCCGGCCTGAGCTTCGGGCGCGCTTTGGGCGCGAACACACTTGGCGCGGCCACCGCGCCCTTGCTGTTCGGTGTGCTGCTGGTGCCCTTGCTCGGCCCGAAACTCGTGTTGCTGGGCATCGCCATCGGCTACCTGGCGCTCACAACACGCGCGGCGTGGTTCACCGTCGTCGTCTGGGCGCCCGCCGCTGTGGGCTTGGCACTGGCCGTCTTTGCGGCACCGCTCGCGTTCGTCGATGTGCCCGAAGGTGGCCGCATCGTCAGCTACCGCGACGGCGCAATGGCCGCCGTGAGCGTTGTCGAAGACGGCAACGGCGTCGCGCGGATGCGCATCAACAACCGGCAGCAAGAGGGCAGCAGTTCCAGCCTGTGGGCCGATGGGCGGCAGGCACTGTTGCCATTGCTGCTGCACCCTTCGCCAGCGCGGGCCTTGTTCCTGGGCCTCGGCACCGGCATGACGGCGTCGACTGCGGCAGAAGACCCGACACTACAAGTCGATGCGGTCGAGTTGCTGCCCGAGGTCATCGAGGCGTCGCAACACTTCCGGCAAGCCTTCCAGGCCCGCGATGCGAACGTACCGAACAGCCGCCTGCATCTGATCGCAGCCGATGCGCGGCGGTTCGTGCGCGCGAGCGCGCAAACCTACGACGTGATCGTCTCCGACAACTTCCACCCGGCGCGCAGCGGGTCGGGTGCGCTCTACACCGTGGAGCACTTCCAGGCGGTTCGCCAGCGGCTCGCAGAAGGCGGGCTGTTTTGCCAATGGCTTCCGCTGCACCAGCTCGACCTCGACACACTGCGCAGCATCGTTCAGTCGTTCCTGCGGGTGTACCCCAGCGGGTCGGCCATCCTGGCAAACAACAGCCTGGAGACGCCGGTGCTGGGCCTCATCGGGCATGCCGATGACGGTGCGCGGTTCGATGTGAAACGGCTGCGCGATCGACTGGCTTCCGCAGCGTGGCCGACACCACCCTCGGCCTTCGGCATCGAAGATGAATTCGCACTGTTCGGCGGCTTTGTCGCCGGCCCGCAGGCGCTGTCAACGTTTGCCGGAAGAGCACCTGAAAACACGGACGATCACCCCATCGTGGCCTACCGCGCGCCCCGCATCACCTACGCGCCCGACTCGCAACCCAGGACCCGGCTGCTCGCGTTGCTAGGTGAGCTCCCCCTCGGGACGGACGACCTGATCAGCACCTTCGCGGCCGACATCGCCGGGGGCGACGCGTGGCAGCGCCGCATGTCAGCCTACTGGGTCGCACGCAACCGCTTCATCGAGGCGGGCAGCACGGTCAAGCCGTCTGCCGACGTTCGCGACATGTTGGCGCAGGTGCGTGAACCGTTGCTGTCGGTGCTCCGCCTCAGCCGGGATTTCCGGCCCGCTCACGACCCGCTGTTGAAAATGGCAAACGCCCTCGCACACATCGACGAGGCCGCTGCGATGGTGCTGACAAGGGAGCTTGCACTCGCACAGCAAGGGTACCCTCACGTCAAGGCTGACACTTTCTCGGAACCCGGTAAGGAGTAGGGTGCCAAACAAAACGGCCCGCAAAGGC
>JANXWV010000133.1 GCA_025350965.1 Rhizobacter sp. | reverse complement strand
CTCAAGCGAACTCTTGCCGCACGCCGGGCGACATGAGGCGGCGGATGATCCAGCCGAGCAGCGCGCAGCCGACGAGCGTCATCAGCACGGCCATCACGCGGGCGGCAGTGACGAAGCCACCGAACACGCCGAGCGCCTGCTGCGGGATCGCGACGTTGGCGAGCGTGTTGCTCACCACCGACTGCAGCACCTCCTGCTGTAGCCACAGGCCGAGCAGGTTGGCCGCGATGGCCACGACGAGCAGGCCGATGAAGGTGCGGCGCGCCCAGTCGAGCCGCAGCAGCAAGCCGATGGCCGAGGCGAGCGTGGCCAGCGACATCACGAGGCCGGTGCCCACCACCCAGGGCAGGTAGCCCACCAGCAAGCCCGTGAGCAGCGGCAGCGGGTTGCGCTCGGCAGCGAGCGGCAGGCCCGGCATCAGCGAGGCCACGGCCGCGTTCTGCACCACGGCCGATGCGCTGGCCAGCAGCGCGAGCACGATGAACACCCACGCCGTGAGCGTGACGAAGAGCGAGCGGGCTCCGACGTTGAATGTTTGCGGCATGAGGACTCCACGGGCTGGGTGCACGGCAGCAGGTGCAGCGCATGTGGAATTGTCCGGCGCGGCCCATGACAACACACCCCACGCACGGGGGTGACCCCCATGTTCAAAGGGGGCGCTGTGCGTTGTTCGCCACAGTGACGGCAAGCCGTCACGAAGGGCCGCGAGGGTCTACCCGAAGCGCACCGCGTAGATCGGCGGCAGGTGCGCCGCCACGGTGGCCCAGCGGTCGCCGCCTTCGTCGCTGGCCCACAGGCCGCCGGTGGTGCTGCCCATCATCAGCCGATGGCCGATGGCCGCTGGCGCCGACCGCCAGGCCATGGCGGTACACCGGGTCGCAGCAGTTCTCTTGCGGCAGGCCAGTGCGCAGCGTCTCGAAGCTGCGCCCGCCGTGGCGCGTGCGGTTGACGACGAGCGCACCCTCCTGCGGCGCACGGCATTGGTCGGCGATGGCGGGAACGACGCCGGCCGTCGACGAAGGCAACGACGTTGGCGCTCAGGTGGCCCTGGTCGTCGAGCACGTAGCCGCGCAGGCGCGGGTTGACGGCGCATGCGGCGTCGAGTGCAGCGCGCAATGTGGCGGCGGGTGTGTCGAGCTCCGGCGTGTCGGTGAAGCGGCGCAACTGGGGTGTGAAGACGGTGCGGGCCATTCGGCATGATGCCCCGCGCCGCCGCGTTTGAAAACCGTACCGGGGCACAATCGTGAGCGGGCAAGCGCCCTCCATCACAACCACCTCGGGAGACGATCATGTTCGGTTCGATGATGCAGCAGCCCCTGCTGATTTCTTCGCTGCTGGTGCACGCGGAGCGCCACCACGGCGAGCAGGAAGTGGTGTCGCGCCGGGTCGAAGGCGACATCCACCGCAGCACCTACCGCGAGCTCGCCGCTCGCTCGCGCCGCATGGCCAAGGCGCTGGCCGCGCTCGGCGTGAACAGCGGCGAGCGCGTCGCCACGCTGGCGTGGAACGGCCACCGCCACATGGAGCTGTACTACGCCGTGTCGGGTTCGGGCGCGGTGCTGCACACACTGAACCCGCGCCTCCACCCCGATCACGTGGTCTACATCGCCGACCACGCCGAAGACGCGGTGCTGTTCTTCGACCTGACCTTCCTGCCACTCGTCGAGGCGGTGGCCGAGCGCTTCAAGACCGTTCGCCACTTCGTCGCCATGACCGACCGGGCGCACATGCCGGAGGCGCCGAAGATCGCCGGCCTGCTGTGCTTCGAAGACCTGATCAACGCGCAAGACGACCACTTCGAGTGGCCGAACTTCGACGAAAACCAGGCCTCGTCGCTTTGCTACACCTCGGGCACCACCGGCAACCCGAAGGGCGTGCTGTACAGCCACCGCTCGACGATCCTGCACACCTTCGCCATCGCCCTGCCCGACGCGCTGAACTGCTCGGCGCGCGACACCATCCTGCCGGTGGTGCCGATGTTCCACGTCAACGCCTGGGGCCTGCCGTATGCGGCCTGCATGACGGGCGCGAAGCTGGTGTTCCCCGGCCCGGGCCTGGACGGCAAGTCGCTCTATGAGCTGTTCGAGACCGAGCGCGTCACGCTCTCGGCCGGTGTGCCGACGGTGTGGCAGGGCCTTCTTGGCTATGTCGAAGCCAACGACCTGAAGTTCACGACGATGCGCCGCACCGTGATCGGCGGCTCGGCCTGCCCGCCGGCCATGATGCGCACTTTCCAGGAACGCTACGACGTGCAGGTGCTGCACGCGTGGGGAATGACCGAGATGAGCCCGGTCGGCACCGTGGCCGCGCTCAAGCCCAAGCATCTGGGCCTGGCCAGCGACGCGCGAATGGCCGTGCAGGCCACGCAGGGCCGCGCGGTGTACGGGGTGGACATGAAGATCGTCGACGAACAAGGCGCCGAGCTGGCATGGGACGGCCAGATCTCGGGCGAACTGCTGGTGCGCGGGCCGTGGATCGTCAACACGTACTTCAAGAGCGAAGGCGGCGACCCGTTGGTGGCGGACCCCGAAGGACGGGGCTGGTTCCCGACCGGCGACGTGGCCACCATCGACGCCGACGGCTACATGCACATCACCGACCGCAGCAAGGACGTCATCAAGTCCGGCGGCGAGTGGATCGGCTCGATCGACCTCGAGAACATCGCCATGGCGCACCCCAAGGTCGCGATGGCGGCCTGCATCGCGGCGCTGCACGCCAAGTGGGACGAACGGCCGCTGCTGATCGTGGTGAAGAAGCCCGGCGCCGAGCTGACGCGCGACGAGCTGCTGGCGTTCTTCGAAGGCCGGATCGCCAAGTGGTGGACCCCGGACGACGTGGTGTTCGTCGACGCCATCCCGCTCGGCGCCACCGGCAAGATGCTGAAGAACCGCCTGCGCGAACAGTACGGCCGGCACCTCGTAGGTGCTGCGTGATGCAGCGGTTGATGCACGCGTGGAATGCTGAGTCCGGGGCAGCGTTCATGCCCGAGCCCCGCCGTTGAACGCCGGCCTCGTCTACGCCGCCTGCGCCTTCACCTGGTGGGGGCTGTTCCCGATCTACATCCGGCTCGTCACCAGCGTGCCGGCGTCCGAGATCCTGGCGCATCGCGTGGTGTGGTGCCTGCTGTTCGTGGGTGCGGCTCTGTCATGGCGTGGCCAGTGGGCCTGGCTGCGGCCGCTCGCGCGGCAGCCGCGCGTGCTGTTCGCCTTCATGGCGAGTGCGCTGCTGATCGGTGGCAACTGGCTCGCCTACATCTGGGCCGTGAGCAACGGCCATGTGCTCGATGCGAGCCTGGGCTACTTCATCACGCCGCTCGTCAACGTGCTGCTCGGCACCACGCTGCTGCACGAACGCTTGCGCGCGCCGCAATGGGCCGCGCTCTCGCTCGCTGCGCTCGGCGTGGTGTGGCTCGGGTGGCAGGCCGGGCACCCGCCGTGGATTGCGCTCGTGCTGGCGACCACCTTCGGGGCTTACGGGCTGTTGCGCAAGGTCGCGGTGCTCGGCGCACTCGAAGGGCTGACGCTCGAGACGATGCTGCTCGCGCCGATCGCGCTGGCGGTCATCGCCCTGGCGGCGCGCCACGGCACCGGCAGCTTCCCGGCCGCCGACCTGCCGACCAACCTGTGGATCATCGCCCTCGGCCCCGTCACCGCCGTGCCGCTGTTGCTGTTCGCCGCTGCGGCGCGCCGCCTGTCGATGACGACACTCGGCCTGATGCAATACATCGGCCCGACGATCCAGTTCGCCGTTGGCGTGTGGCTGTTCCACGAGCCGTTCAGCACCGCACGGCTGATCGGCTTCGGGTTCATCTGGCTCGCGCTCGTCGTGTACACCGTCGACGGCTTGCAGGTCGGGCGGCGCACGGCCGCCCTGAAAGCTCAAACGGTCGCCGGTTCTTGAGCGGCGGCGGGTGCCGATGAGCGAATCAGGTGATCGAAGGCGCCGAGTGCAGCCTTCGCGCCATCACCGGTCGCGATGATGATCTGTTTGAACGGCACGGTCGTCACGTCGCCGGCGGCGAACACGCCGGGCAGCGAGGTCTGGCCCCGCGCATCGACCACAATTTCGCCGTGGCGCGACAACTCCAGCGTGCCCTTCAGCCACTCGGAGTTCGGCACCAGGCCGATCTGCACGAACACGCCTTCGAGCTCGACATGCCTGGCCTCGCCGCTTGCGCGGTCGGTGTAGCGCAGGCCGTTGACCTTGCCCTCGGTGCCGGTGATTTCGGTCGTCTGCGCCTGGGTGTGGATCACCACGTTCGGCAGGCTCTTCAGCTTGCTCACCAACACCGCATCGGCGCGGAGCTGGTCGCCGAATTCAAGCAGCGTGACATGGCCGACCAGGCCCGCCAGGTCGATTGCCGCCTCGACGCCGGAGTTGCCGCCGCCGATCACCGCCACGCGCTTGCCCTTGAACAGCGGGCCGTCGCAGTGCGGGCAGTACGCGACACCCCGGTTGCGGTATTCCTTTTCGCCCGGCACGTTGACCTCGCGCCAGCGCGCACCGGTCGACAGGATCACGGTCCTGCTCTTCAGCGTTGCGCCGTTGGCGAGCTGCACGCCGATCAGGCCGTCCTTGTCGGCGGCCGGAATCAGCTTCTCGGCGCGCTGCAGGTTCAGGATCTCGACGTCGTACTGCTTTGCGTGCTGCTCCAGCGCTGCGGCGAACTTCGGCCCGTCGGTTTCGAGCACCGAGATGAAGTTCTCGATGCTCATCGTGTCCATCGTCTGGCCACCCATGCGCTCGGCGAGCATGCCGGTGCGAATGCCCTTGCGCGCCGCGTACACGGCAGCCGCGGCGCCGGCCGGGCCACCGCCGACGATCAGCACGTCGTACGCGTCCTTCGCGTTGAGCTTGACGGCGTCGCGGGCTGCAGCGCCGGTGTCGAGCTTCGCGACGATCTCTTCCACGTCCATCCGGCCCTGGCCGAACAACGCGCCGTTCAGGAACACCATCGGTACGGCGAGGATCTGCCGGTCTGCGACTTCCTGCTGGTACAGGCCACCGTCGATCACGACGCTCGTGATGCGCGGGTTGAGCACGGCCATCAGGTTCAGTGCCTGCACCACGTCCGGGCAGTTGTGGCACGTGAGGGACATGTAGGTCTCGAAACGCAGCTCGTTCCCAAATTCGGCGCCGTCGAGAGCCTTGATCTGCTCGATCAGCTCGGCCTCGATCTTCGGCGGGTGGCCGCCGACCTGCAGCAGCGCGAGCACGAGCGAGGTGAACTCGTGCCCCATCGGGATCGCCGCGAAGCGGATCCGTGCGGCCTCGCCGATGCGGCCGAGCGTGAACGACGGTTGGCGCGCATCCGTGCCGTCGGTTTTCAGCGTGATCTTGTCGGTCAGCGAGACGATGTCCTGCAGCAGGCCATGCATCTCCTGGGCGGCAGCACTGTCGTCGAGCGAGGCGGTGATCTCGAAAGGAAGCTTCACGCGTTCGAGGTAGGCCTTGAGCTGCGCCTTCAGGTTTGCGTCCAACATCGTGAAGCTCCTTCGATTTCAGTGGACGGGCAAGATCAGATCTTGCCGACGAGGTCGAGCGACGGCGTCAGCGTGGCCGCGCCTTCGTTCCACTTGGCCGGGCACACTTCACCGGGGTGGGCTGCCGTGTACTGCGCGGCCTTGAGCTTGCGCAGCGTTTCCTTCACGTCGCGGGCGATCTCGTTGGAGTGCACCTCGGCGGTCTTGATCATGCCGTCCGGGTTGATCAGGAAGGTGCCGCGCAGGGCCCGGCCTTCCTCGGGGATGTACACGTCGAAGGCCTTCGTCAGCGCGTGGGTCGAGTCACCGACCAGCGGGAACTTCGCTTTGCCGACGGCCGGCGAGGTCTCGTGCCACACCTTGTGGGCGAAGTGCGAGTCGGTCGTCACGATGTAGACCTCGGTCTGCAATTTCTGGAACTCGGCATAGTTGTCGGCAGCGTCTTCCACTTCGGTTGGGCAGTTGAAAGTGAACGCGGCTGGCATGAAGATGAAGACCGACCACTTGCCCTTGAGGGTCTGCTCGGTGACTTCGATGAACTTGCCGTTCTTGAATGCCTGGGCCTTGAAGGGCTGGACTTGGGTGTTGATCACTGACATGTTTACTTCCTTCGATTGGGTGGATGGATCGAAGCGGCAAGGTGCCGCCTTGGTTGAGATTATGAACTATCGATATACAAAGCTTGATCGTCTTTGCCTAACGAATAGATAGACAGGAAGTCGACCGCGAAGCACCCCCCGAAATGAGGGGTGGCCAGCGCGCGGTCCTGGAAGATATTCGTGCGGTGGGACACACACGCCGTGATACCGTTAAACCCGTTTTGTGAACATGGTCACAGGAGCAACATGAAGACAAACACCCACCGCCGCTGGCTTTCGGCCGGTCTCCTTGCGGCTGCCGGCTTGTTCGGCGCAGCAGCGCACGCAGGGCCGTACAGCGACCTCGTCATCTTCGGCGACAGCTTGTCCGACACGGGCAACGTGTTCATCCTCACCGGCGGGGCCGTGCCCTCGCAAAGCGCCGGGCCGTACGACGGCGGCCGGTTCTCGAACGGGCCGTTGTGGGTCGAGACCCTGGCCGGCGGCCTGGGCCTGCCCACTGCCGCGTCACCGTTCCTGCTGGGTGGCGGCAACTACGCCTTTGCCGGCGCCAAAACAGGCGTCGGGCTCACTCCGCCCGACCTGCTGCTTCAGTCGATCTTCCTGTGGGGCGGCAGCCATCCGGTGGCCGATGCGAACGCGCTGTACGTGGTGATGGCCGGCGGCAACGACATGCGTGCCGCGCGCGACGCATTCCAGACCAATTCAGCGGCCGACGTCGCCGGCCGGCAAACTGCCGCCGAGGCCGCCATCGGCAACGTTCTGGTCGACCTGTTCTACCTGCAGTCGAAGGGCGTGAAGAACGTGTTGCTCGCCAACCTGCCGGACCTGGGCAGCACGCCAGAAGCCGTGTCGCTCGGTCTGCAAGCGGCCTCCACCGACGCCACGCTGCGCTACGACGCATTCTTCCCCGCCCTGCTCGCGATCGGCTCCCAGAACCTGGGGCTGAACATGAGCTTCCTCGACCTGGCCGGCCTCTATCAGAACGTGCGGCTCGACGCCACCAGCAATGGCGGCGCCGTCTACGGCATCACCAATGTCACCGACCCGTGCGCGGGCTTTCTGGGCTCGGCGGGCAATGCTTGCGCCACCTCGCTGTTCTCGGACAACCTGCACCCGTCGGCACGCACCCACCAGCTGATCGGCCTCGCCGCACTGCAGGCTGTGGGCGTCGTTCCCGAGCCCGCGAGCCTGCTTTTGTTCGCGGTGGGCTTGTTCGGTGTGATCGGCTGGAGCCGGCGCCGCGCCTGACAGCGGCGGGGTGGCGCTGACCCAGCGCTGAACCAGCGCCGAATCAGCGCAGGTCGCCGGCAAGGCTGGCGAGCGTCTCGGGTGAGATAGCGCCATGCGCCGGGTAGCGGGTGTGGTCGCACCCCAGCTTCACGGCCGCACCCGCACGAACGGCGTGGCGTGCGGCCTTCGTGAACTCGAAGCGCACGAAGTGCACCGCCGAGGTTTTCTCGTCGTTCTCGCGGTCCAGGTCTTCGTCAGCGATCGCGTACGCGCGCGGGTGGCCTTCGACCTCGACGAACAGCCGGTCTTCCACGCCGATGAGCTGCGCGAGCTCGCGCTTGCGCTCATGCGCGTCGGGGTATTCGATCAGCATCGTCGCCTTCCAGTTGCTGCCGTCTGGCACCAGCGGCTGGTAGGCGTCGATCTCGCTCAGGATCCCGTCTTCCTCGAAGATCTTCTCGATGTGCAGCATCTCCTGGATCTGCCGCCGGATGGTGCGTTCGTCTTCGAACTGAATGCTGATGTGCTCGCCGAGGTGCACGGTGCGCAGCTTGCGGTGGGCTATGAAATCAGCCTTCGCCGACTTGCGGATCTTGGCGTAGGCCTCGAGCGACAACAGGCTGTCTTTGGTGATGGTGGCCATTCGAATCACTCCATTCCATACGCGATGCGCACCAGGCTCAGCGGGTGCGCGAGCCGCGCTGCGGGCAAGTCGTTCAGCGCCATGCCCTGCGCGATGTGGTGGCCAGCGAGCGCACAGTCCGAGCTGATGTAGTCGGGCGCGTCGCGGCCCATCGCCTTGAACACCGGCTTGCCGATCTTCATCGCAGCGGCGTGGGTAGCCGTCTTCACGCCATAGGTGCCGGCGTGGCCCGAACAGCGCTCGACGGTGTTGAGCTGCACTGCGACCGTCTGGCCGATCAACTTGAACACCTCTTCCGTTTTCTTGCCGATCTTCTGCACCCGGCCATGGCACGGGATGTGGTAACTCACCTTGCCGAGCGCGGTGGTGAAGTCGGTCTTGAGCAGGCCGTCCTTGTGGCGCGCCATCAGGTACTCGAAGGGGTCGAACATTGCCGCCTGAACGGCGCGCACATCGGCGTCGTCAGGGAACAGCAGCGGCAGTTCCTGCTTGAACATCAGCGTGCACGAGGGCACGGCGGTGACGATGGCGTAGCCCGCCCGCGCGTACTTCGCCAGCACCGGAATGTTCGCCTCCTTGTGTCTGGCCACGCCGTCGAGGTCACCGAGTTCGAGCTTGGGCATGCCGCAGCAGCTTTCCTTCTCGACGAGTTCATAGGCGATGTCGTTGTGCTTGAGCACCTTCAACAAGTCGTGCCCGATGCCGGGCTCGTTGTAGTTGACATAGCAGGTCGCGAAGACCGCTACCTTGCCGGGCGTACGCTGGCCGTTCGTCACCGGCACCACGCCGCCCTGCTTGTCGGCACTCCAGCGGAAGCGCTTGCCTGCCAGTTCGGGCAGCCATGCGTCGGGGTGCACACCGAGTGCGCTGTCAAGCAGCTTGCGCACAGGCTTCGCCCGGTTCAGCGCATTGACCACCTGCACGACCACGGGAATTCCGGCGAACTGGCCGTGCGTGTCGGTCGAGGCCAGCAGCCTCTCGCCGGCGCCGACCTCACCGTTCTTGTACTTGATGGCCTTGGCACGCAGCATGGTGTGCGGGAAGTCCAGGTTCCAGGGGTGCGGCGGCACGTAGGGGCACTTCGTCAGGTAGCACAGGTCGCACAGGTAACACTGGTCGACCACGCCCCAGAAGGCCTTCTTGTCGACGCCGTGAACTTCGCCGTCTGCCGTGGCATCGACCAGATCGAAGAGCGTGGGGAACGACTGGCACAGGCTCACACAGCGGCGGCAGCCGTGGCAGATGTCGAAGATGCGTTCCATCTCGGTCTCGCAAGCCGCCTGGTCGTAGAACTGCGGGTTCTTCCAGTCCACCGGGTGGCGGGTCGGGGCTTCGAGGTTGCCTTCACGGGTGGCCATCGCATGTGCTCGCTGAAGTGGTGCCTTTGGCGCGGTTCCGTTGGAACGAACAAGGGGCACGAAGCCCCTTGTTCCGTGGCGCGTTGTGGCTGGTCAGTCGACCAGCGCGTCCAGGGCCTTCTGGTAGCGGTTGGCGTGCGAGCGCTCGGCCTTGGCGAGGGTTTCGAACCAGTCGGCGATCTCGTCGAAGCCTTCGTCGCGCGCGCTCTTGGCCATGCCGGGGTACATGTCGGTGTACTCGTGCGTTTCGCCGGCCACGGCCGCCGCCAGGTTCTGGCGGCTCGACCCGATGGGCAGGCCGGTGGCCGGGTCGCCCACGGCTTCCAGGAACTCGAGGTGCCCATGCGCGTGGCCGGTTTCGCCCTCAGCGGTCGAGCGGAACAACGCGGCCACGTCGTTCTGGCCTTCGATGTCGGCCTTGTTCGCGAAGTAAAGGTAGCGCCGGTTCGCCTGCGATTCGCCTGCGAAGGCGTCTTTCAGGTTCTGCTCGGTCTTCGATCCTTTCAAGCCCATGGCAATTCTCCTGTGAGTGAACATGCGGTAGCCGCGCCGGCACGCATTCGCGCGAGCGAACAGCGGAATTCACGCTAACGCAGCACCGCATGCCCGGCAATAGAAAGCGGCAATGCGTTGCATTGACCCAGGCTATTCGTGCGCAGCCAGGCCGAGAAGGCCAAGCGCCAACCGATGCAGCCGCGCTCGGGGGTCTGCCAGGCCCTCGACGATGTTCAGATGGTTGCACGCGGGAATGGCTTCGCAGGAAGGCACTGCGTTCGTGCCCCACTTCTGGCGAATCAGCGCGTTCTGGCGCAGGAACTCCTTGCTCTCGAGCGCGCCGACCACGGCATGCAACTCGCCTGCCGGCGCGGCGAACCAGGCTGGGCTCAAGCGCCGCGCGGAGCGGCGTGTGAGCCGCAGGTCCGACTGCAAGAACGGCGTGTGTCGCAGCGGCTCCAGGTCGAACAAGCCCGAGATCGACAAAGCCTTGCAAACAAGTTCTGCCGGCAGATCGCGCCCGACCTCCGCCCACCGGCACGCGAGCAGCATGGCCGCCAGGTGCCCGCCGGCAGAATGCCCCGCCACGACGATGCGCGCCGGGTCGCCGCCGTATTGCGCGGCATGCCGGTACACCCAGGCCAGCGCGCGCACCATCTGCATCACGATGGTCTCGATGCCGACCGATGGGCACAGCGAGTAGTTCGGCACCACCACCATCGCGCCGGCACGCGTCAGGGCCGACGCCACGAACGAGTGGTCGCACTTGTCGAGCGAGCGCCAGTACCCACCGTGAAGGAACACAAATACCGGCGCGTGAGCCTGAGCGGCCAGGAATATGTCGAGCGTCTCGGCCGCCTCGACGCCGTAGCGCAGATCGAGGTGTGCCGGGCCTTCCTGCCGCGCCCGGGCCGACGCCAGCTTCCAACGCTCGAAGATCTGCGCATGGTCTGCGATGCGTGCACGGTTGTTGTACTCGCCGTCGAGCCAGACGGGGTCGAAAGTCTGCATGAGCAAGCGCATCCGGAATTGCTGCGATGGGCTGTTTTAACAGGCATCCCTTGCGGCGGCTGCCGCACCGGGCGGCGCGCGCTTTTGCTAAACTTATCACTGCGTGTGGGGGGGTAGCTCAGCTGGGAGAGCGCCGCGTTCGCAATGCGGAGGTCGTGAGTTCGATCCTCATCCTCTCCACCATCCACGCATCCCAAATTGTCTCGCGAAATTCTGGAACGTCCCGAAAGCCCTGAAGAAGCAACTCTCTTCGGTGGCGCTGTGGTCGCGATAGCCGTCGGTGCGAAAGCGGCTGGCGCTGACGTTGTAGCCGAAGCCGCCACTGGAGCCGACCGCCTGCGCGCCGAAGCCCAGCAGGCCGTCGCTGCCGCCGGCGACGCCGAAACTGAGGCGAAGCGGGCCTGAACCTTCTTCGGTGAAGACCTGAACCACGCCGCCGGAGGAGTTGCCGTAGAGCGCGGAGAACGGCCCGCGCAGCACTTCGATGCGGCCGACGGAGCCGATCTCGACGTTGGAGATCGGGCCCTGGCCATCGGGGAGTGTGGCGGGGATGCCGTCGACGTACAGCCGCACGCCGCGGATGCCGAAGGTCGATCGTGCGCCGAAGCCACGCACCGAGATCTGCACGTCCTGGGCGTAGTTCTGGCGGTCGCGTGCGAGCAGCCCGGGAACGCCACCGAGGCTTTCCGAGATGTTGATGAGGGCGTGACCGTCGCGCACATCGCTGGCATCAATGCGGCTAATGGACGCCGGCACGTCGGCAGCGAGCGACTCGATGCGCGTCGCTGTCACCACCACCGGCGCAAGCTGCAGGGGATTCGGGCCCGTTTGCGCGTCGGCCTTGATCGCGCTCACGACCAGGGCCAGGGCCACTAGCGCGCCTCTTAAAAGCACACTCTTCATCAGGTTCCTTCGAAAGAAGGGAAGGGCGATGCGCCCGCTACCAACAGTCCGAGGACCATTGCGACGTAGAGGAGAGCGCAGTGGCGCCAAACCGGTTCAACCTGGACTTTCAGCGACGAACGCTGCGCGGCCGCCCGGCTTTTAGAACTTGGGCTTCTATTTGCTGTTGAAGTTCGCGACGTAGTACGCCAGCGGGTCCAGGTCCTCCACCGGCACCTGACTCAAGGCCTCGGACATCGCCCTCGTGTAGCCGGGTCGGTCACCCGTCTTGTAGCCATGGAGCACAGCGCGGAGATAGTCCTCCTTCTGGCCGCCGATGCGAGCCACGCCCTGGCCGCCGTCGAGTGCGGTGCCGTGGCAGAACACGCACTTGTGCTGCTGCGCGAGGGCTTGCCCCTTGTTCATGCGTGCTGCGTCCGGCGCTTCGGCCGCCGGGGCCGCAGGGACCGGCGGCAGCGTGCCGATGAATGCCGAGAACCCGCGCAAATCCGCGTCCGTCATCGTTTTGGCCACTGCCACCATCGCCGCGTTGTCGCGACGCCCCTCGCGTAGCAGGTAGAGCTGCGTGATCACGTACAGCGAATGCTGCCCCGCGAGCACCGGTGTACCCGCCATGTCGCTGCGGCCATTGGCGCCGTGGCAGGCCGCACAGAGGCTGCCGAAGCGCTCCGCATACACCGCGTTGCCCGAAGCGGCCGCGGTTGCGGCCGAGGAGGCGGGGCGTTCGGCAGGCGCCGCGCTCGCGGCGGCGCCCTTCTTTGCCTGCGCAGCGGCCGGCAGCGTGACAGCCGCCGACACGAGCAGCGTCGCCACGACCGCCGCCGCCACACTTGGCAATCGCATCAGATCACTTCCCCGCATAACTGATGCGGTAGATCGCGCCGGCGTGGTCGTCGCTGACGAGCAGCGAGCCATCCTTCAGCACGAGGAAGTCCACCGGTCGGCCGAGATACTGGTTGTTCTCGACGAAGCCCGTCATGAACGGCTCGACCTTGGCACCACCCTTGCCGTCAGGCCAGGCCACGAAGACGCCGTTGTACTTCTTGGTTCGGTTCCACGGGCCGTGCTTGGCGATGAACATCGCACCTTGGTACTTCTTCGGGAACATCTTGCCGTTGTAAAACGTCATCCCCAGCGTGCCCGCGTGCGGCCCGAGCAGGGCGACCGGCTTCGTGAACTCGTCGCACGACCGGCCCCATCCAAACTCCGGATCGGGAAGGTCGCCCTGGTGGCAAAACGGGAAGCCGTAGTGCTCCTTGCCGGGCTGCTTCACATGGTTCAGCGTGTCATTGGGAATCTCTTCGCTGAGCCAGTCGCGCCCGTTGTTGGTGAACCAGAGGTCACCGGTCTTGGGATCGAAGTCGAAGCCCACGGTGTTGCGCACGCCAGCGGCGATCGTCTCGACGCCCGATCCGTCGAAGTTCATGCGATAGATCTTCGCGAAGTCGCCCGGGTCGCAGATGTTGCATGGAGCGCCGATGTTGTAGTAGAGCTTGTTGTCGTGGACGCGCAGGTACTTCCAGCTGTGGTCGTCACCGCCCGGCAGCTTGTCCGTCAGCACCGCGCTCGGTTCGCCGAGGTTGTCGAGCTTGTCTTCGACGTTGTCGTAGCGCACGATCTTCTTGTTCGTCGCGAAGAACAGGGAGCCCTTGTAGAACTCGATGCCGGTCGGGTACGGGGTCTTGTCGATGATGACTTTCGGCACGCGCTTGCCGTCCACCGCTTTCTCGGGCAGCACATAGACCTTGTTGCCGACGAACAGCGTGCTGACGAAGATGTTGCCCTTGTCGCCCTGGCGCAGGTCGCGCGCGTCCAGGATACCGGAGGCCCAGGTTTCCACCTTGAAGCCCGGCGGCACCTTCAACTTTTTGGTCGGCAGGTCTTCAGCCGCGGTGGGGATCGGGAACGCCGGCACAGGCGCCAGCTTCATCCCCGCCTCGGTTTTGGGTCGGTCCTTGGCCCAGCCAGGTGTGGGTTCCTCGGCAGCAAACGAAACCGTGGCCGCGCAAAGGACCGGAAGCGCGGCCAGGAGGGTTGAAAACGAACGACTGAATTTCATGTCTCACCTTTTCATTGGGTTGTGTAAGAAGTGGTCACATCAAGCGCCCCGAGACCTTCGATGGGGACGCCGTAAGGACGCGAAGCGCGTCGGTCGACGATGCAGTCAAGCTCTCCCAGTGCGGGCTTAAGTCTGCATTAGTGTTCTGAGTTCAGAACTCGGTATTTCCCTACAAACTCCTCCGTAGGAACCATCACCAAAGGCTGTGCAACCGGGTTGCTTGCCGATTGACTGGGTGTCAGCGCGAGCCGGTTCCGCGGCCGAGTTGCTTCAGGCGAGCCGGTTCGACGATCTCAATCCAGTAACCATCCGGATCCTTGATGAAGGCCACGTCCTTCATCTTGCCTTGATCGGGGCGCTTGACGTACGTCACCTGGTTTTCGTCGAACCAACGTACCGCGACATCGAGGTCGGGAACAGAAAAGCAGATGTGCCCGAAGCCCTGCGGTTGCGCATTGCCGTCGTGGTACCTGAGGTCGGCGTCGGCCTCGGTGCCCCAGTTGTGGGTCAGTTCGAGAATCGAGCGCTGCGAAAACGTCCATGCGGTGCGCTCGCCGGCGTCGTCGGGCGGAGTCTCGCCGTCTTGTGGCCGGTGCAGAAAGTAGAGCGAAAACTTCATCTCCGGAAAGTCGAGCTTGCGCAGCAGCCGCATGCCCATCACGCGGGTGTAGAAGTCGAGCGCCTGCTTCGGGTCCTTGACGCGCAACATGCTGTGGTTCAGCACGAAGCCAGTCGATACTGGATTCGGCGTTTGGCAAACGCCCGGTTCGGTTTCGGTGTCGAAGCTCATGAGGGGAAGGTCAGGGTAAAGGTGTCGGTGAAGGATCGCGGGTCACGCCGATCCCAAATTGCCGCGGGTTCCGGAGGCCACGCGAGTCAGCCCCCGCACGGCTGCTAACTTGGGCGGCGAGGTAGCGGTCGTGGCAGCGCTCAAGCGGCGACAAAGATAGCGCATGCAGGTCACGCGCAGGAACGAGGCGAAGTTGGGCACCTCGCCGCGGTGGACGAGGATCTCGTCGTGGAATAAGGAGATCAGCGCATTCGTGGTGCGCCCTTCTTCCTCGGCCATCTCGGCGAGGATGTCCCAGACCATATTCTCTAGCCGGATGCTGGTGAAGACGCCGTGGATGCGGATCGTGCGCGAGCGTTGTTCGTACAGAATCGGATCGGCCTTGACGAAGAATTCGCACATGATCGCCTCCTTGTCGTTGTGGGTGTGACGCTGTCGGTCCGCCTCAGATCGTCCGCGTCGCCATCTGCTTGGCGATGTAGTCGGCTTGGCGGATCGCCAGCGACACGATCGTCAAGGTCGGGTTCTCGGCGCCGCCGGTGGTGAACTGGCTGCCATCGGAGATGAACAGGTTCGGCACGTCATGCGTCTGTCCGTAGGCGTTGCAGACGCTGTCCTTCGCCGACGCGCCCATGCGGCAGGTGCCCATGTTGTGCGTCGACGGGTACGGCGGCGTGCGGAACGATTTCGTTGCACCGGCCGCAGCGTAGATGCGCTGGCCCTGCGTAAAGGCGTGTTCGCGCATCGCGATGTCATTGGGGTGGTCGTCGAAGTGCACATTCGGGACGGCACTGCCCCACTTGTCCTTGAAGTTGGTGTTGAGGGTCACACGGTTGCCTTCGCGCGGCATGTCTTCGCCGACGATCCACATGCCCGCGAGGTGCGTGTAGTTGTCCATGTACTCGGCAAAGTCGCTTCCCCAGCCGCCCGGATTCAGGAACGCTGCCATGAACGGGATGCCGAGCGACAGCGTCTCGAGCTCGTAGCCACCGACGAACCCGCGCTTCGTATCGAAGCGGGCTTCGTCGCGGACGATGCCGGCCATCGTCGTGCCGCGGTACATGTGCACCGGCTGCTTGAACATGCCGTAGACGGAGCCGGTCAGGTGGCGCATGTAGTTGCGGCCGACCTGGCCGGAGCTGTTCGCGAGTCCGTCCTTGTAGAGGTTCGAAGCCGACAGCAGTAAGAGCCGTGGCGTCTCGATCGAGTTGCCCGCCACGCAGACGATGCGCGCCTTTTGGCGTTGCTCGGCACCGGCCTTGTCGAAGTAGACGACACCGGTGACCTTGCCCTTGTCGTCGTGCTCGATGCGGGTCACGTGACTCTCGGCGCGCAGATCCATATTGCCGGTCTTCTCCGCCTTGGGCAGCTCGGTGTACAGCGTGCTCCACTTCGCGCCGCTCTTGCAGCCTTGGAAACAGAAGCCGAGCTGCATGCAGCGGCCGCGGTCGTGGCGCGGCTGGCTGTTGATCGCCATGTTGCCGGTGTGGACCTCGCGGTAGCCGAGCTTCTTCGCGCCGGCGTGTAGAACCTTGAAATTATTGTTACCGGGCAAGCCGGGGATACCGTTGGTACGTGTTACGCCCATCTTGTCTTCGGCCTTGGCGTAATAGGGCTCCATCTCGCCAAGGGTCAGCGGCCAGTCCATCAGGCTCGTGCCCTGCAGACCACCGTAGGTCGTCCTGGCTTTGAACTCGTGCTCCTGGAAACGCAGCGACGCGCCGGCCCAGTGCGTGGTCGTGCCGCCGACGGTCTTGCAGATCCACGACGGCAGGTTGGGAAAGTCTTTGGCGACGCGCCAGCTACCCGACGTCGTTCGGTTGTCGAGCCAGGCGATCTGGCCGAAAGACTTCCATTCGTCGTTGACGAAGGTCGCACTCGATTGCAGCGCGCCCGCTTCGAGCACCACGATCTTGATGCCCTTTTGCGCCAACTCGTTGGCCAGCGTGCCGCCGCCTGCACCTGAGCCGATGATGACGACAACTGAGTCGTCGTTGAAATCTAACTTCGCCATGATGTCTCCTGATGTCGTGTGGGTACTGGCCGCCGCAGTCAACCGAAATAGGGCGGCGGGCTGGCTTCGGTGGTCGGTGCCGGCAGCCACTTCAGATCCTGGAAGCCGCGCGTGATGTAGCCGCCCTTCTCCCACGCCGATCCCGGGTAGCCGAACACGGCGAAGGCCATGTCGTTGTCGTACAGCGAGGTCACGCACTGGCCGCGCACGGTGTTGAAGAAGGGAGTGCCTTCGATGGCTTTGACGACTGCGAGCTTCTTCGCGGCCGAGGCCTTGATGAAGCTGGCGCCCGCCGCCTGGTCGAGGCCCATGACGCCGCCTTGCAGCAAGGTGGCCGCGTCGCCGGCCGCAGCGGCCTTGGCATCGAGGTCCTTGGCGAGCAAGGCATAGACGGCGTCGGGCAGCTTCTTGTGTGGGTAGAGCACGCGGCCCATGGCCATCAGCGTCTGGCCTTCGCTTTTGCTCAGGGTCTTGAGCTCGACGGCCCACACCGGCGAGGGCGCAAGTGCGGCCAGCACCGAACCGGTCGCGATGCTGCCGATCAGGATGCCCGAGCCCTTGAGGAACTCGCGACGCACCAGTGGCAGCGCCAGCTTGGGCACCTGGCCTTCGGCTTCGTTGCAGTCACCGCCATCGGCGCTCATCGCGGCAAGGGGGTCTTGCTTTATCGGGATCACTCGCATGTCATGTCTCCTGAATTTGTTTGAGGTCGCGTCAGCCAACATAAGCGGCGATCTCGAGTCAGTGTTGCACCGAGCCTGCGGCTTGGGGTGGTACCGGGCTACTTACAAGGGAAAGTACTGGGCGGGTCGGTCTACTTGGCGCCACCGAGAATCCACGCCGCGAGCTTCTTCGCATCGGCTTCCGAGAGTTTCGATTGCGCCGGCATGGCCATCTCACCCCACTTGCCGGTGCCGCCGGCGCGGATGCTTTTCGCCAGCATCTCCGTCGCATCGGCTTGGCCGGCGTATTTGGCGGCAACGTCCTTGTAGGCCGGGCCGACGAGCTTGACGGCGGCAGCGTGACAGCCGAGACAGCCGTTCTTCTCGGCCAACGCCTTGTTGGCCTGGGCAGCGAATGGAGCGACGGCTATCAGCGCAGTGGAGAGGCAAAGTGCGAGGTGGTTCATGGCGTGGCGGATAGAGATGGAGAACTTCATTGTTTAGCGGCACCGCCATCTCCGGGTGATAGCGAGCTAACTACGCGGGTCGGCGTAGACGCCTATTGACAATCGACAGTCGCACGCACGATGGCGCGCGTGCAGGTCACGTCGCGCTCAGTGCGAGGGCTCGAACTCGTATCGCGTCAACGTGGCTGCCACGTGCCGAGTTGTCGAGGGCAGTTACTTCGCACCGCGCTGGACTGGAACTTTTCGGGCCTGACGCTTCTTGCCGACTCACTGCTCGCGCTGCGCGCCAGCTTCGTGAATCGCAAATGGCTGATCGCTCTTCTTGGCAGGGCATTGTTGTTTGCCGCCGCGGCCGTCAGTGCGTTCGGCACGTTACCCAGGAGGCAGTTTGCAAGTGGCACCCTACCCCTGGCCGCCCATACCGGGACGATCAGCGGCACAGCAATCTTCGCTCCGTTCGCGTGCTTGACTGCTGTCGCCTAGATCGTGCATCTGAGACGACAAGCTTCACGACTCGACTCGCAGCGCATTGGCGCCCACCACTACGGAACGCCGACGCCGCCATTTCCGATCTTGCCGAGCTCCGAGGTCAGCCACTGTTTGAACACGACGATCGGTGCACGCTCGTCGTTCGTCTTGCGATAGCAGAGGACGTGGGTCTCGCGCTCGCTCCGTCAAGAACGGCAATGCCTGGCTTTTGCCGTCCCTTAGAGCAGCCACCAACGCGCTCCGCAGCAGATCGGATTCGCTCATGCCGGCCTGGGCCGCGCGCGCTGCCAGCGCGGCACGCAGGCCGCGCAGATCGACGGTGAAGAACTCGCGGGCCATGGCTCGAAGGCAAATGAGGTCAATTCCGCGAGGCGACACCACAGAACGCGGCCGCCGGTCTATCCGGCCATCTTTCTACTTCTGCCCTGTTCCCCTTCGATTCACTTTCGTTCAGTTTGAGTCGGATTCGAGTCAGCGAGGGGTTTGACGGTCAGACCCCTGCAGCCAGCGCTTCGTGATGTCTTCGACGCGGATGCGCAGCGCGATCAGGTCGGGCAACGCGACCTTGTAAGAGTTCGACGGCTGGATGCAGCCGAGCGCCCGCTCCAGGCGATCCCAGGCGGCATTGGCTAGAGCGACGAGCTTGTTGGATGACGACGGGTCTTCCTTGCTCGCTGCGCCGGCATCCGTCTCCGCACGCAGCGCCGACACCGCAGTGCGCGTGATCTCGGCACCGCTGTTCAGCAGGCTCTGAACATGCTCAGGGTTGTCGGCGTGCAGCTTGCTGAGTTCGTGCAACGTGCGCGGCGACGTGCAGCGACCCGACTTCAAGGCCTCGTCCAACTCGGGAGGCAAGTCGAGCAGCGCGAGGTGGTGTGCCACCGTCGTCAGGTTCATGCCGAGTTGCTTGGCAATGGTGGCGTTCGATCACCGGCGTCAACCTGCTCGCGGATGAACTTCGCCATTTCGATCGGGGTCAACCCATGCCGATTCTGGTTCTCGGCGACCAGCGCGTAGCGATCGACGGGCAGGTCGCGCACGACGATCGGAACTTCGCTCAGGCCCGCCCGAATTGCAGCGCGCAGTCGCTTGGCACCGAAGTGGATGAGGTGGCGGCCCTGGCCGTTCGCAGGATGCACGACGAGCGGTTGGAGAATGCCGCGCCGTTGGATGTCCGCAGCCACTTCTTCGAGCGCGGCCTCGGGGAACTCGGTGCGCGGGTTGTTCGCATCCTCAAGAAGCAGCGTGACGGCAACGAGCATCGGCCTGCCGTCTGGAATGCCGGGGTCTGAGGCGGCAGGTGGGACCAACACGTGGAGAGGCGCCGCGGCGCCAGCGCGCGGGGCACCATCTGCGATCCCGTCCGGGGCGTCTGCCTCCGGCTCGGCATCGAGCAAATCGAGCTGAAGGTCTTTGGACTTGTGCCACGGCATACGCATGAAAGCATCGTGCCGTTGCGACACCTCCTCGTGCGTGAACGGCTGCTGGCGCAAGCACACGAACTGCGGCTGGCCGTCGGGCGTGGTCTGGACGGCGGCAACGAACGGCACCTTGTTCTCCGAACCCCGGCCGGTCTTGCCGCCAGAGCGCTCGCCTCCAGGTAGGCGTCGTCGATCTCCACCCGGCCGTCGAGCTGGCGATCGTCTTCACGCCTGCGCATGACCTCCATGAGCTTGTGCTTAACGAGCCAGGCGGTCTTGTAGCAAACGCCCAGGTGGCGCATGAGTTCGAGCGCGGCGACGTTGTTCTTGGATTGGGTCAGCAGGTGCATGGCCAGGAACCAGCGCGACAGCCCCAGCTTGGTCGCTTCGACGATCGTGCCACTGATGACGCGGCAATGGTGGCGGCAGGCGGTGCACTGGAAGCACAGCCGGCCCTCGCGACGAAACGAGCTGCTGTGTCCGCAGCCGCACGCCGGGCGGACAAAGCCGCCAGGCCAGCGCGAGTCGATCAACGCCGCCTCGCACTGGTCATCACTGCCGTATCGGTCCATGAACTCGGCCATCGAAAGTCCGGGTTGAAACTGCACTCGGTTCATCTTCATGGTTCACCTCCTGTGGCGCTGAATCCATCTTCATTCCTCGGTAGCTCACCAGGTGAGCCTGCTGAAGTTCGTCACCAATCAAGACTGTTGTTGTGACGTGCAAGCAATGCCTGGAGAAGCCTCAATGGGCACTCTGACGATACGTTTGCCCGACGACGAGCATGAGCGCCTGAAGGCGCTCGCGCGATCCAACTCCATAAGCATCAACAAGCTGATGGATGAACTCGCGACCGTGGCGTTGGCCAACTACGACGCGAGGGTGCGATCTGAGTCCCGATCCGCGCGTGGCAATCCCAAGCGCACGCTGGCGCTTCTCGAAAAGCTCGACCGCGCTGACTGACGAGAAGTGCGCCAACCAGCCTGACGATGCAGGAACCTTTGCAGGAACTCGTATTTCCCGGGCGGGCGGAACCAGCGCCAACTCTGGTTTTCCGAAGCGTTTTCGATCCTCATCCTCCCACCATCCACGCATCCCAAATCGTCTCGCGAAATCCTGGACCGTCCCGAAAGCCCTGAAGAAGCAACTCTCTGGGGCTTTTCGTTTCGCAGACCATCGTGATTGCCAATCAGTTTCCGAACGAGCCTTCGCATCGACGCCTTCGGAAACTCCCGAGGTGGAGCATCCATCGCGTCTTCGGCCTGGCGATTCGCATCACCAGGAATCGGGAGACCACCGAAGAAGTGTCAGAAGACTTCTATGTGCAGTTGTGGAATCGAGCTTCGTCGTTCGACCCGATGCGTGGTTCTTCACTGGCTTGGACGCTAACGATCTGCCGCAGTCGTTCGCTGGATGCATTGCGGCGCCGCGACCGCGCGATTCTTGATCCCAACCCGAGTGAACGACTCGACGCCATGGTCGAGTCAGGAGGAGACCCTCAAGAGCTGTTGCAGCTGGGGCGCACGACCCCGCAGAGTGCCGAGTCACCGCTCGGCAAGCAGCCCGTCGTGGCCGGCAATGCCGACCGCCATCGCAGCGACGAATGCAACGGCGGCGGCCGAGCCGGCTGCTGCGGAAACGATGGCCGGGCCAGGGCAGTAGCCGGCAATTCCCCAACCGGTGCCGAAGATCAGGCCGCCGATCACGAGCCGGGCATCGACAACCCGGCTCCCGGGCAACTCGATCAACGCGCCCGACCACGCCACGCGCCGCCGTTTGGCCCGGGCGAAGGCAACGAAGCCGACGGCGATGGCGCCCCCCATGACGAGCACAAGGCTCGGGTCCCAGGCGCCGAACAGGTCGAGAAACCCTTTCACCTTGGCGGGGTCGGTCATGCCGCTCTCGATCAGGCCAAGGCCGAAAACGAGACCGCTGAGCAATGCGATGAGGGGTGACATGGCGGCGCGTGTCACAACAGGTGGCGCATGACGAACACGGCGGCAAAACCAGCGCCCATGAACGCCAGCACATTGACCAGCGAACGCCCGGAAAGGCGACTCAGGCCGCACACGCCATGGCCGCTGGTGCAGCCGTTGCCCATGCGAACACCCACGCCCACCAGCAAGCCGGCCGCAAGGATGCCCGGCATGCCGACATCCAGGTGGCTCTGCGGCAGCGGCGCGAACAGCCGCCACAACCACGGCGCGATCAGCAAGCCGACGATGAAGAGAAGCCGCGTCGTCTCGGCGCGCCAAGTGCCACCGCGGAGCAACACCCGCAAAGGGCTGGCGACGATGCCCGCGATACCCGCCACCCGGCCGTTGCCGAGGATGTAGAGGGCAGACGCCAGGCCGACCAGCACGCCGCCGGTCAAGGCAGCCAGCGGCGTGAATGCGTTCCAGGCCACGGTCATGAGAACTCCTCGGTCAGCTGAGCGGATCGATCCGCTGTTGGTATGTATAAGTATTGCATTATATTACGCTCGACTGCTATACGAACTGCCTGGAAAGCCTGCCGATGACCCAGCCGCACATCGAGTCGTTCTTCGAGGAGACCGCGACGGCGAGGCCATGCTGCCCGCCGTGCAGGTCAACGTGCGTGCCGGCCACTTCCCTGCGGCGGAAAGCAACGGCGTTCGGTAGTTGAAGATTCCACTGAATGCTGTTTGGGTCGACCCGCAACACCGCCCTGCCGCAAGGGCCACTGATGCGCCGCCAAAGCAACGGTATGCTCGGCCGCTTTGCCGGTTGTAACGCGCGCCGAACGGCTACCAAGGAGAGTGGATGAAGCACTATGTGATCGCGGCCGTGTTGGCCGGCCTGGCACTCGGCATGCTTGGCGCGCCCGAGGCATCAGCGCAGCAAAAATCCACCGCCGAAGGGATTGCGGAGTACCGCAAGATGCTCGAAGACGGCAACCCCGCCGAACTGTTCGAAGCCAAGGGCGAAGACCTCTGGAAGCGCAAGCGCGGGCCCGGGAACGCATCGCTCGAACTGTGCGACCTCGGCAAGGGCGCGGGGCAGGTCAAGGGCGCCTTCGTTGAATTGCCGCGTTACTTCACCGACACGAAGAGGGTGCAGGACCTGGAGTCACGCCTGTTGACCTGCATGGAAACGCTGCAGGGCTTCAACGCCGCCGAGATTGCGAGCACGCCCTTCGGTCGGGGCGAGCAGCTGACCATGGAATCGCTCGTGGCCTGGATCGCTTCGCAGTCGAAGGGGCTGCGCTTCAACTTGCCGCAGGGCCGCACCGAGGAACGCACGATGCGCGAACTCGGGCGCCTTGCGTTCTTCTACCGCGCCGGCCCGTACGACTTCTCGTGCGCGTCGTGCCACGGCGACGAAGGCAAACGCATTCGCCTGCAAGACCTGCCGAACCTGACCCGTAACCCGGGCGACGGCGTCGGCTTCGCGGCCTGGCCGGCCTACCGGGTGAGCAGCGGCGAACTGTGGAGCATGCAGCGGCGCCTGAACGACTGCTTTCGCCAGCAGCGCTTCCCCTACCCGGGCTACGCGTCGGAGGTGACCATCGCGCTCGCCGCCTACATGGGTGTGAATGCCAAGGGTGCCGAGTCGATCGCACCTTCCCTCAAGCGTTGAAAAGGGGTGCCACCATGATGCGCAGAACGATGTGCCGCCTCGCGGCCACTGCAGCCACCGCCGCGCTGTTGGCCAGCTGTGCCACGAGCCCGCCTGCCCCGAACTACGACGCGATGCTCGACACGATGATGAAGTCGTCGTTCAGGGACCAGGGCATCGCAACGGTCGACCGGCTCCGGCAAGACGAATCCGACGCCGCGTGCTCGAAGGCCGAGGGCAAGGCCTTGCCCGACACCGCTGCCGCAGCCATTGAAGCGGCGAACCTGCGGACCGTGAAGATGCCGGCCGACGGCCAGTTCATCGGCGACTGGAAGGAAGGCGAGAAGCTGGCCCAGAACGGCCGCGGCATGACCTGGAGCGACCCCTCCGCCGCGACCAGCTCGAACGGCGGCAACTGCTACAACTGCCATCAGATCGCGAACAGCGAAATCGCGTACGGCACGCTCGGCCCGAGCCTTCACAACTACGGCCGCCTGCGCGGCGTGGCCGACCCGGCCAGCCCCGAGGCCCGGCCCATCGTCGAGTACACCTGGCGCAAGCTCTACAACGCCAAGGCGTTCAACGCGTGCTCCGGCATGCCGCGCTTCGGCCATGCCGGGCTGCTGGACGAAGCGCAACTCAAGAACCTGATGGCGCTGTTGCTCGACCCGAAGTCACCGGTGAACCAGTAGGCGCGCGCGATTCATGAGTCTTTCAAAACGCGAGTTCCTGCAGGTCTTGGGCGCGGCTTCGGTGGCCGGCATGGGCCTCGGGCGCTTCGCCGATGCCGATGCCGCGACCGCGCAGCACGGCCTGTACGACGTGCGACCGTTCGGCAACGTGTCGTTCCTGCACATGACCGACTGCCATGCGCAACTCAAGCCGAGCCACTTTCGCGAGCCCAGCGTGAACCTCGGCGTTGGGGCCATGAACGGCCGGTGGCCACACCTCGTCGGCGCGCAGTTCCTGAAGGCGGCGGGTACCCGCGCGTCGACCAGCCTGGCCCACGCGTTCACCTGCCTCGACTTCGAACACGCGGCACGGCGCTACGGCAAGGTCGGCGGCTTCGCCCACCTTGCCACGCTCGTCAAGCAGCTCAAGGCGAGCCGCCCCGGCGCGTTGCTGCTCGATGGCGGTGACACCTGGCAAGGCTCCGCCACTTCGCTGTGGACCGATGCGCAAGACATGGTCGACGCGGCCCTGCTGCTGGGTGTCGACGTGATGACCGGCCATTGGGAGTTCACCTACGGCATGGCGCGCGTCAAGCACATCGTCGAAAGCGACTTCAAGGGCCGCATCGAGTTCCTCGCGCAGAACGTCAAGACCACCGACTTTGGCGACCCGGTGTTCAAGCCTTACACCTTGCGAGAAATCAACGGTGTGTCGTGCGCCATCATCGGCCAGGCCTTCCCGTACGCGCCGATCGCGAACCCGCGCTACCTGATGGCCGACTGGAGCTTCGGCATCCAGGACGAGAACATGCAGAAGGTGGTCGACGAGGTGCGCGCCAAGGGAGCGACGGTCGTCGTTCTGCTGTCGCACAACGGCATGGATGTCGACCTCAAGATGGCGACCCGCGTGCGCGGCATCGACGCCATCTTCGGCGGCCACACGCACGACGGCGTGCCGCTGGCGGTGCCCGTCGCCAACGGGGGAAGCACGGCCGGCGGCAAGACGCTGGTCACGAACGCCGGCTGCAACGGCAAGTTCCTCGGCGTGATGGACTTCGACGTGAAGAGCGGCCGGGTCGTCGACTTCCGCTACCGCCTGCTTCCGGTCTTCGCAAACCAGCTGAAGGCCGACCCCTTGATGGACGCCCTCATCACGCGGGTGCGTGCGCCGTTCGAGGCGAAGCTCGCCGAGAAGCTGGCGGTGACCGATGGCCTGCTGTTCCGGCGCGGCAACTTCAACGGCAGCTGGGACCAGCTGATCTGCGACGCGCTGCTGGACGTGCAAGGCGCCGAGATCGCGTTCTCGCCGGGCTTTCGTTGGGGCACCACGCTGCTTCCCGGCGACACCATCACGCGCGAATCGATGATGGACCAGCTCGCCATCACCTACCCCTATGCCACCGTCAACACGCTGACCGGCGAGGCGATCAAGACCATCCTGGAGGACGTGGCCGACAACCTCTTCAACCCCGACCCGTACTACCAGCAGGGCGGCGACATGGTGCGCGTCGGCGGCCTGGCCTACACCTGCGACCCGGCGCAGCAGATGGGTGCCCGCATCAGCAACATGCACCTGAGCGGAAAGGCTATCGAGGCCGGCAAGACCTACAAGGTGGCCGGCTGGGCACCGGTGGCCGAAGAAGCACGCACGGCGCCCGGCACGAAGCCGGTGTGGGACGTGGTCGAGTCGTGGCTCGGCGCCCAGGGCGGGCGCGTCAAGCGGCGCACCTTGAACACGCCGAAGCTGGTTGGTATGCAAGGCAACCCGGGGCTGGTGAACACATGAACCGACCGAAACCCTGGTGCGTGCACCGCACCCGTCACGCGGCACTGGCCATCGCCGCGCTCGCTCCGTGCGTGGCCATTGCCGCCGACGAACCCACGTTCACGGTCAGGCTGATGACGCCCGAGACGGCCCTGGCAACCGCGCGCGTCGCGCTCGAACACTGCCGCAATCACGGCTGCCAGGTGGCGGTGGCCGTGGTCGACCGCGCCGGCACGCTGCAGCGCAGGAAACACAGGCCGGCAAGCCCATGAACGGCATTCGCGCCATCGCCGATGCACTGGCGTTCTAGCCGCTCACCCACGACCACGGAACACCATGGGCACTGCCGCTGATCAAGACCGCGTGTTCGCCGCAGTGGCCGAGTTGTTCTCGGTGCTCTCGACCCCGATCCGCCTGAAGATCATCAGTGCGGTCTGCCACGGCGAGAAGAACGTGACCGAACTGCTCGCTGAGATCGACACGACGCAGCCGAACATGTCCCAGCACCTGGCCACGCTCTACCGCTGCGGCGTGCTGGCGAAGCGGCGCGAAGGCGTGCAGATGTACTACCGCCTGCAAAGCGAACGCGTGGCTCTGCTCTGCCGTGCGGTGTGCAGCCAAGTCGCGATGGAGCTCGACCCGGCGTCGCAGGTCGACGCCTCCGAGCGCCTGGTGCCGTTGGGCATACGCTAGGGCCTAACATCGGCGTCCCGCGTTCGACCTGCGTTTGCCCATGCCCACACAAGCCTTCATCTGCGACGCCCTTCGCACCCCTTTCGGCCGCTACGGTGGCACGCTGTCGTCAGTGCGTGCCGATGACCTGGGCGCAGTCCCTCTCAAGGCCTTGATGGCGCGCCACCCGCAGCTCGACTGGGCCGCGGTCACCGACGTGATCTTCGGCTGCGCCAACCAGGCCGGTGAAGACAACCGCAACGTCGCGCGCATGTCGGCGCTGCTGGCCGGCCTGCCGGTCGAGGTGCCTGGCGCCACCATCAACCGCCTGTGCGGCTCGGGGCTCGACGCGGTGGGCACGGCAGCGCGCGCCATCAAGGCCGGCGAAGCGCAGTTGATGATCGCCGGCGGCGTGGAAAGCATGAGCCGCGCGCCGTTCGTGATGCCGAAAGCCGAGTCGGCCTTCAGCCGAGCCAACGCGGTACACGACACGACCATTGGCTGGCGCTTCGTGAACAAGCTGATGAAGGCGCAGTACGGTGTCGACTCGATGCCCGAGACGGCCGAGAACGTGGCACAGCAATTCAACATCGAGCGCGACGCGCAAGACCGCATGGCACTGCGCTCGCAGGCGAATGCGCTCAAGGCACAGGCCAGCGGCTTCTTCGACGCCGAGATCACGCCCGTGAGCGTGGCGCAAAAGAAGGGCGAGCCGCTCGTCGTCAGCCAGGACGAACACCCGCGCGCCACCAGCCTCGATGCGCTGGCGAAGCTCAAGCCGGTGGTGCGACCCGAAGGCAGCGTGACCGCTGGCAATGCGAGCGGCGTGAACGACGGCGCCTGCGCGCTGCTGCTCGCCAGTGAAGCCGCCACCGCGCGCCACGGCCTGACGCCGCGCGCCCGGGTGGTCGGCATGGCCACGGCCGGCGTGGCGCCGCGCATCATGGGCTTCGGGCCGGCGCCGGCCACGCGCAAGGTGCTGCAACTCACCGGCCTCACGCTCGCGCAGATGGACGTGATCGAACTCAACGAAGCCTTCGCGGCGCAGGGCCTGGCGGTGCTTCGCGACCTGGGCCTGGCCGACGACGACGCTCGCGTCAACCCGAACGGCGGCGCCATCGCCCTGGGGCACCCGCTCGGCGCCAGTGGTGCGCGGCTCGTGACCACGGCGGTGAACCAGTTGCACCGAATCGGCGGGCGCTATGCGCTCGTCACCATGTGCATCGGCGTGGGCCAGGGGATTGCGCTGGTGGTCGAGCGGGTCTGAGCTGGGTCAAGGCGCCAGCCGGTCCATGTCGTGCACCTCGCGCTCGTGCGTGGGCGCGCCTTCGAGTGCGATCGACTGCCAGCCGTTGTCGTAGTCCACGGCCACGAATCGGCGGTCCGGCAGGTGGCCGTGCATTGCCGGGAACAGCGCGAACACCGAATCACCGGCGAGCACCGCCGCCACCACGGTGGCCACCGGCGCAACGCTCTCGGGTTCGGCCCACTCGTTGCGGTGGGTGTCGACCCGGCCCCAGTACACGGCCGTGATGCGGCCGTCCTTGTCGAGGCGAACTTTCGAGACAGCGTGCACGGTCATGGTGGCTCCTGGTCGATGCGGTGTCAGGGGCCCGCCAGCTGGCGTGCCACTTCCTTGCGCTTCATGGCGAGGTACTCGTCACGCTCCATCTCGTGCAGCTGGCGTGCATGCCGCTCGGTGGCGGTGTACCAGTCGCTCATGCGCTTGTCGGCCTGTTGCGCAGCGGGCAGCGCCAGGGCGCCGAGGTAGGCCTCGATGGCCAGGTAGTAGCGCATCGTGTTGCGCTCGACAAGGCCGCGCACGCTGCCCACGTAATCGGCGCTGCCGTCGGGCTTGCGGCCGACAACGCTGAAGCCGACCTTGTCGCGCCCGAGCGTGGCGAGGTAACCTTCCATCGCCAACCGTGCCGCCATGCCGTAGCCGTAGGAGTACGACATGTGCACGAAGCTGCGGGTCGCGTCCAGCGGCACGGCTTCGAACACGATGCGGTAGTTCTTCGTGCCCAGCGGGCCGGCCTCGGCATCGAGGCGCACCTGCAGGTAGTCGGGATCACTGGCAGCCACCCGGTACGCGAACGCGACCTGGTAGGCGTCGTCCACAGGCTGGTCGAACTTGCGCCCGACGACGAGGTTCACCATGGCCTGCGCGCCGCTGCCGCTCGTGCGGCATTGCTTGACGTTCAGGTGCACGATGAGCACGTCGCACCAGTGGCTGCTCGCCTGAAGCGCCGGGCCGACCACGCTGTACGGCTGCGCGACCACCGCGTATACATCCCCCTTCAGGCTGCCGTCGGCCTGCGCCGATTCGAGCACCAGCGGACGCTGGAACAGGCTCGTCGCCAACGCGTCGCGCAGCGCGGTGTGGCGGGCTCGCAGGCCGGCGGCGTCTTGCGCACCCGCAGCGGGCACCGCCAGCGCGCCGAGCAAGCCGGCGAGTGCCATGCCAACGCACAGCAGCATGCGGTGCGAGAAGCCGGGGCCGATGGGGCGGGTGGTCAGAGCCATGCAAGAGCTTATAACCAGTATTGCCAAATTCGTGCCAAGGCTTCCTTGGCTCGCACGTCAAGTGTGCGGCGGCGCCATTCGCGCAGGGTGATGGGCTCGGCGCGCTTCAGGTCGGCTTCGAATGCGGTACGCATCTGGTCGCCGAAGGCCTGGCCGAGCACCACGGCGTTCAGCTCCTGGTTGTGCAGGAAGCTGCGCCAGTCGAGGTTGGTCGAGCCGACCGTGGACCACACGCCGTCGACCAGCGCCGTCTTCGCGTGCAGCATCACGTCGCGTCGCTCGGAGATCTTGACGCCGCCTTCCAGCAGCTCGTCGTAATACGAGCGCCCGGCGTGGAACACGAGCGCCGAATCGGTGCTGCCGGGCACGATGATCTTGACGTCCACGCCGCGCGCCACCGCCGCCTTCAACGATGCGCGCAGTTGCGGATCAGGCACGAAGTAAGCGTTCGTCAGCAGCACCTCGGTCTCGGCGTTGTCGATGGCCGATATGAGCGTCGCGTAGATGAGGCTGTAGTCGTCGTCGGGCGAGCTGCCGATGGCATGGATCACCTCAACGCCTTGCGGGGTGAGCGGGGGGTAGTAGTTGCGCGCGGCGAGCGGCTCACCCTTCTGCTTGGTCCAGGTGTCGATGAACAGCTTCTGGAACTCGGCAACGACCGGGCCGTCGATCTGCAGGTCGGTGTCGCGCCACGGCGGCGGCGCCTTGCTGGCCTTGTCGCCTGGCTTGACCGCTGGCCGGCTGCCTGACCCCCGGCTGAACGAGCCGCCCGAATACACACCGCTGATGTTGATGCCGCCGAGAAACGCAGTGCGACCATCGACGATCAAAAGCTTGCGGTGGTCGCGCTGGTTCACGTCCCAGCCGGCCTTGGCAGCCAGCGGGTTGACGGGGTTGAATTCGAGGAGCTTGATGCCGCCGTCGCGCAAACGCGCGAAGAACTCCGGCTTCGTGCCCAGCGTGCCCACGCTGTCATAGACGATGTTGACCTGCACCCCGCGCGCCTGCTGCGCCAGCAGCGCATCCGAGAACTGCTTGCCAGCTTCGTCGTCCTCGAAGATGTAGCTCTCCATGTTGATGTGGTCGCGCGCAGTGGCAATGGCGGCGAGCATGGCCCGGTAGGTGGCCGGGCCGTCTTCCAACAGCCGCACGCGGTTGCCGGCGATGAGCGGGCTGTCGCTGATCGCTTGTTCGAGCGCCAAGTGCCGGTCGAGTTGATTGGCCTGCGGGTTGCGGCCCTTGAGCGCTTCGAGGATTTGCTTGCTTCGTGTGGCCGACAACGGGCCATGCTGGCCGCTGATCTGCGCGGCGGCACGCGGGCCGCCCATGTCGGGCACGATGGCAGGCAAGGTGGAGCAGGCAGTCACGGTCGGCAACAGGACAGCGGCAGCCAAGGCAAACGCCGCAGCGCGGCCATAAAGTCTCTGCATGGGTCGGACAAGTCTTTGCAAATTGGGAACGACACCATTGTCAGCCCATGGCGACGAAACGGTCGGCCCGGGCGGCGTGCAGCACATCGGCGGGGCTGGCGGCCATCGCCTCCGCTGGCGAACGGCCGTTGAGCCAGTTGTTGGATCGGGTGAACCACTGCGCGATTTCCCAATCGTCGAACGGCGCACGCAATTCGGCAATCGCGTCGCGCACGCCCGGGCGCACGGTCATGTGATCGAAGTCAAACTGGAATTTCGGCAGGTAATTCTCGGAATCAAGGTTCAGCATGAGCACTTCGCGTGACACGATCCAGTGCGCCAGCAGCGAGATCGGTTGATCCGACGCACTGCGCAACAGCCCCGTGAGCTCATCACCACAGATCACGCCGCCGGTGGCCGAAAAACCGGCCAGCGCGTCCCGCCGCCGCGACAGGTAACTGTCGTCGATCGAGGGCCGGTGAACCCCGTACCGGCTGGCGCGAGGGGCGTGGATCAAGGTGTTCATGACAGTGCTCACGGCGTCGGTATCAGCACGATCTTGCCCGGGCAACCGCCGCCCATAGGCAAGACGACGGCGGCACTTCTTGCAAGCCCTGTCCGACACGGCGGCCCGCTGGCAGACGCAATAGCCCCGAATAAAAGCCCGTTTGGCAGTGCAACTTTCCCGACCCATGGCCACTCTGTGAAAGGGTCGCGGGAATATACTGACCAAGGAGCCTTAATGGGCACGAATACCGCCGGATGCCGGCAGCAAAAGGGGTCACTCATGGGTGCCAAACTGAAAGTCGCAGGGTGGCTCGCGGTCGGCGCCGTCGCCGGTGCACTCACCACGATGCAGTTGCAGGCCACGGCGCGCAACGGCGTCTCGCAACTGCCGCTCGAAGAGTTGCAGCAACTCGCAGCGGTGTTCGGCATGGTCAAGACCGACTATGTGGAACCGGTCGACGAGAAGAAACTCATCGGTGACGCCATCAGCGGCATGGTCGCCGGGCTCGACCCGCACTCGCAGTACTTCGACAAGAAGTCGTGGAAGGAATTCCGCGAAGCGACCACCGGCCGCTTCATCGGCATCGGCATCGAGATGGGCATGGAAGACGGCCTCGTGAAGGTCGTGAGCCCGATCGAAGGTTCACCCGCCTTCCGCGCCGGCCTGAAGAGCGGCGACCTGATCACCAAGGTCGACGACACCCTCGTCAAGGGCCTGACTGTCGACCAGGCCGTCAAGCGCATGCGCGGCGAGCCCAACACCAAGGTCGTGTTGATGGTGTTTCGCAAGTCCGAGAACCGCAGCTTCCCGGTGACCATCGTGCGCGAGGAAATCCGCACCCAGAGCGTTCGCTCCAAAGTCATCGAGCCGGGTTATGCGTGGCTGCGCGTCAGCCAGTTCCAGGACCGCACGGTCGATGACTTCGCCCGCAAGCTCGACGAGATCTTCAAGCAGGAGCCCAACCTCAAGGGCCTGGTGCTCGACCTGCGCAACGACCCGGGTGGCTTGCTGGAAGGCGCCGTGGCCATCTCGGCCGCATTCCTGCCGAGCGACGCGCTGGTCGTCACCACCAACGGCCAGATCGCCGATTCGAAGCAGACCTTCAAGGCCAGCCCTTCCGACTACCTGCGCCGTGGCGGCACCGACCCGCTGAAGAAGCTGCCCGAGGCGCTGAAGAAGGTGCCGCTGATCGTGCTCGTGAACGAAGGTTCCGCTTCGGCCAGCGAGATCGTTGCCGGCGCGTTGCAAGACCACAAGCGCGCCATCATCATGGGGGCGCAGACCTTCGGCAAGGGCTCGGTGCAGACCGTGCGCCAGCTCTCGCCCGAGACTGCCCTGAAGATCACGACCGCGCGCTACTACACGCCCAGCGGCGCGTCGATTCAGGCCAAGGGCATCGTGCCCGACGTGATGCTGGATGAGACGGCCGAGGGCAACCTGTTCGCCGCGCTGCGCACCCGCGAGGCCGACCTCGAGAAGCACCTGCAAAGCGGCCAGGGCGCCGAGCAGAAAGACGAAACGCGCGAGAAGGCCCGCGAAGAAGCCCGCAAGAAGCTCGAAGACGAAGCGGCCAAGCGCGCCGCTGCACCGCAGAAGCCGCCGGTCGAGTTCGGCACGGCAGAAGACTTCCAGCTCACGCAGGCGCTAAACCGCCTGAAGGGCAAGCAGGTGCTCGTCAGCAAGACCGCGGTTGAACGCAAGGCCGAGGCCGATACGGTCAACTGAATTCTCCCCACTCTGCCGACACGCCCGTGCAGCCCACGGGCGTGTTTGTTTCCATTGCCGCCGATGAATGACGACCAACTGCTGCGGTACTCGCGCCACATCCTGCTCGGAGCCATCGGCATCGAAGGCCAGTGCCGGCTGATGGCGGCGCACGCGCTTGTCATCGGCGCCGGTGGCCTGGGCTCGCCGGTGCTGCTGTTCCTGGCCAGTGCCGGCGTGGGCACCATCACGGTGGCCGACGACGACAGCGTCGACCTGACCAACCTGCAGCGCCAGATCGCGCACCGCAGCAGCGCCATCGGCCAGCCCAAGGTGCAATCGGCGGCCGCTGCCATGACGGCCATCAACCCGGAGGTGCACGTGGTCGCGCTGCCCGAGCGTGCCGATGCCGAGCGCCTGGGCGCGCTCGTGCAGGCCGCCGACGTGGTGGTCGACTGCAGCGACAACTTCGCCACGCGCCAGGCCATCAACGCCGCCTGTGTGGCCCACGCCAAGCCCCTGGTATCGGGCGCGGCGGTGCAGTTCGACGGGCAGGTCTCGGTCTACGACACGCGCAGCGCCGCGAGCCCGTGCTATGCGTGCATCTTCCCGCCCGAGGCGACGCTGCAGGACGCCGCGTGCGCCACCATGGGCGTGTTCGCGCCGCTGGTGGGCATCATCGGCAGTGTGCAGGCTGCGGAGGCGTTGAAGCTCCTGATCGGAGCCGGCACCTCGCTGGCGGGCCGGCTTCAGATGCTCGATGCAAGCACGATGGAATGGAGTGAAATCCGCCTGTCGCGCGACGTGAACTGCAGCGTCTGCGGGCCGCACCTTCGTGCCGCCAACGCCAGTGACACGACCGTGCCTTAAGCTTGCGGCCATGGAGAACAAAACCCCCTTGAACGCTCGCAACTTCCCCACGGCCAAGCAAGACGTTGCGGCCGGCACGGCACACGCGTTGTCTCGTTACCAGGGGCCGGAGAGTTCCTACCGCCTCGCCTTCGCCGACACCGCGTTCCTTCTGCGCGAAGAGATGCGCCCGGTGCGCATGCAGCTTGAGCTGCTCAAGCCCGAACTCGTGCAGGACGAACAAGGCATCGAAGCCACCATCGTGATCTTCGGCAGCGCCCGCATCGTGCCGCCCGAGGTGGCGCAGCAGATGCTGACCGACGCGACGGCCGCGAACGACAGCGCCGCGCTCGCCGTCGCGCAACGCCACGCCCGCATGGCGCCGTACTACGCCGAGGCGCGACGCTTCGGCGCCCTCGTGACCGAGAAGTCGCGCGACCTTCAGACGCCGCTGTATGTGGTCACCGGCGGCGGCCCCGGCATCATGGAAGCGGGCAACCGCGGCGCGTTCGATGCGGGCGGCAAGAGCATCGGCCTGAACATCGTGCTTCAGCATGAGCAGGCACCGAACCCGTACATCACGCCCGAGCTGTGCTTTCAGTTTCACTACTTCGGCTTGCGCAAGATGCACTTCCTGATGCGATCGGTGGCACTCGTGTGCTTCCCCGGCGGGTTCGGCACGCTCGACGAAATGTTCGAGGCGCTCACGCTCATCCAGACCGGCAAGTCGCGGCGCCGCCCGGTGCTGCTGTTCGGCCGCGAGTTCTGGACCCAGCTGATCAACTTCGAGCTGCTGGTCGAGACCGGCATGATCAGCGCGCCCGACCTCGCGCTGTTCCGCTTCGTCGAAACCGCCGAAGAGGCCTGGGGCATTCTGGAGGCCGAGTACGGTTTCAGCCTGCGCCAGATCGAGAACGACAACGACAAACACGCACCGGCTGCCGACCTGTGATGTGCCCAGCGAACCGGAGCGCGCGATGAACCCGCTTATCAGCCTGATCGGCGCCCCCACCGACATCGGCGCCGGCAGCCGGGGCTCCAGCATGGGCCCTGAAGCACTGCGGGTCGCGGGCATCGTGCCCGTGCTCCAAGGCCACGGCCTGGAGGTGATCGACCGAGGCAACCTCACCGGCCCGGCCAACCCGTGGCAGCCGCCGACCGAGGGCTACCGCCACCTGAACGAAGTGGTCGCATGGAACGAAGCTGTGCACGCGGCCATGCATGCCGAGCTGCAACTCGGCCGCCTGCCGATCCTGCTGGGCGGTGACCACTGCCTGGGCATCGGCTCGATCAGCGCCGTGGCGCGCCACTGCCGCGAGGCCGGCAAGAAGCTGCGCGTGCTGTGGCTCGACGCGCATGCCGATTTCAACACCAACACCCTCACCCCCAGCGGCAACATCCACGGCATGCCGGTGGCGTGCTTGTGCGGCTACGGCCCGCCCGAGCTGTGCGCTATCGGCGGCACCGTGCCCGCGATCAGCCCGAAGGTGGTGCGCCAGATCGGCATCCGCAGCGTCGACCCCGGCGAGAAGCGGCTCGTTCACGCCGCCGGGCTCGACGTGTTCGACATGCGCTTCATCGACGAGATGGGCATGCGCCACACCATGGAACTGGCGCTCGCCACCATCGACGCCAACACGCACCTGCACGTGAGCTTCGATGTCGACTTCCTCGATGCCGACATCGCCCCCGGCGTGGGCACCACCGTGAAGGGTGGGCCGACCTACCGCGAAGCGCAGCTGTGCATGGAGATGATCGCCGACACCGGGCGCCTCGCATCGCTCGACGTGATGGAGCTGAACCCCGCGCTCGACGTGCGCAATGGCACCGCCATTGTCGCGGTCGACCTGATCGAGTCGCTGTTCGGGAAGAGCACGCTGATGCGGGCTTGAAGGCTCAGGAAGCGGGGCGGCGAGAAAGAACCGGTCAGCTGACCGCAGGGTCAGCGCGGCGCCAACCAGCGCCACGCGGCCCAGCCTGCGAACAAGAGCACCGCGACCCACACAGCCGCAATCGCCGCAGCACCCCACCACAGGGCCGGCAACTTGTCGGACGATGCCCGCGCCTGCGAGAGCAGGTCGTTCCACAGCGGCCGCGGCGTGAGGCGCACCACGAGCGCCACGCCCAGCGGGATCAGCACCAGGTCATCGAGCAGCCCGATCACCGGAATGAAGTCCGGGATCAGGTCGATGGGGCTCACCGCGTAGGCGATCACGGCAAACGCCACCCACTTCGCCGCGCGCGGGGTTTGCGGGTGGCGCACCAGCTTCCACAGCGCGATCAAGTGCACCCGCAGGCCGACCATCTTGGCGGCACCGAGCCGCTTGAGCGCCGCGCCGATCATGCGACGCGCCTGCGTCTTCCGCGCCTCGGCGCGACGCCAGCAGCCGCTTCATCGGCCGCGCGTTCCATGTCGGCGAGCAGGCGGTCGATCCGGTCTTTCAGCTTCTCGGTCGTGAGCTTCTCGCGAAAGCGCTCCACCATCAGCGGCAGCGCAAACGGGCTGGGCACCTTCAGTTCGACATGGTCCACGCGCTGGGTTCGCATGCGTTTCAAGGTGGCGCCGAGCCGGCCGATGTCAAGTTCCTGGCCCAGCACTTCGGTCTGCGCCTGGGTCAGCAGCATGTTGCCCGCGTCGTACTTGCTGAACACGTCGAAGAACAGCGAACTCGATGCCTGCAGCTGCTTCGTGCTCTTGGGCTGGCCGGGGTAGCCGGTGAACACCAACCCGGCCACGCGGGCGATTTCGCGGAAGCGGCGGCGCGCGAGTTCGCTGGAATTCAGGCTCGCGAGCACATCGTGCAGCAACGCATCGTCGGTGAACAGGCTCTGGTCGCGCAGGGGCGCCGGGTCGACGGGCAGTGCACTGAGCAGCTCGAAGCCATAGTCGTTGATCGAGATGCTGAAGGTGTTCGGCGCGTCCTTCGCGAGCCGCCAGGCCAGCAGGCTCGCCAGGCCGATGTGCGCGTTGCGGCCTGCGAACGGGTACACGAACAGGTGCTGGCCTTCGCGCGACTCGAAGCGCTCGATCAGCAGGGTGCCCGGTGTGGGCACGTGCGACAAGCGCATCTGGGTTTCCAGCATCGGCTTCGCGGCTTCCAGCTCGGGCTCGCCCATGGTGTCGATTCTGTCGCCTTGCGCGGCGCCGGCCAGCACCTCGAGCACGGCATCGGCGAGCTCGTTCGACAGCGGCATCTTGGCCCCCGCCCAGCTCGTGACCACGCCCTTCGGCTTGACGGCACGCTTCACGTAGGCCGTCATGTCCTGCGTGCGGATGTACTCCAGCGTGCGGCCGGCGAACACGAAACAGTCGCCCGCGCGCAGCCGGGCGATGAAGCCCTCTTCGACCACGCCGATGCGCCCGCCGCTCAGGTACGCGACCTGCATCGACGACTCGGCCACGATGGTGCCCACCTGCAGGCGGTGGCGCCGCGCAATGCCCCGGTCGGGCACGCGGTAGACGCCCTTCGCATCGGGCTGCACGCGGTGGTAGTCGGGGTAGGCGGCCAGGCTCTCGCCGCCCTTCTCGACGAAGGCCAGCGCCCACGCGAACTCCTCAGTCGTGAGGTGGCGGTAGGCATGCGCGCTGCGCACCTCGGCCAGCAAGGCGCGCGGCTTGAAGCCGCCGCCGAGTGCCACCGTGACGAGGTGCTGCACCAGCACGTCGAGCGGCTTGCTCGGCGTGGCGCGCGCCTCAACGCGCCCGGCCTGTGCGGCACGCCGCGCGGCCACGGCCTCGACCAGCTCCAGCGTGTTGGTCGGGACCAGCGTGATGCGGCTCGCGCGGCCCGGCGCGTGGCCGCTGCGGCCGGCGCGTTGCAGCAAGCGCGCCACGCCCTTGGCCGAGCCGATCTGCAGCACGCGCTCGACCGGCAGGAAGTCCACGCCCAGGTCGAGCGACGACGTGGCCACCACCGCCTTCAGGCGCCCTTCCTTCAACCCCGCCTCGACCCACTCGCGCACCGACTTGTCGAGCGAGCCGTGGTGCAGCGCCACCACGCCGGCCCACTCGGGCCGTTGCTGCAACAGCAGTTGGTACCAGATCTCGGCCTGCGAGCGCACGTTGACGAACACCAGCGTCGTGCTCGAACGCTCGATCTCGGCCACCACCGGCAACTGCATCTGCTTGCCCAGGTGACCGCCCCAGCTGAAGCGCCCCGGGTGCTCGGGCAGCAGCGTGTCGATCACGAGCTGCTTGTCGACGCGCCCCTGCACCACGCGCCCTGCTGCCTTGCCGAGCAACACCTGCTTGGCCTCCATCAGGTTGCCGAGCGTGGCCGACAAGCCCCACACCACGAGCTGCGGGTTCCAACGCTTGAGGCGTGCCAAGGCCAGCTGCACCTGCACGCCGCGCTTGTTGCCCATCAGCTCGTGCCATTCATCGACGATGACGGTGTGCACGCCGGCGAGTTCGTCATGCGCCGCCGCGCGCGTGAGCATCAGGCTCAGCGACTCGGGCGTCGTGACCAGCACGGTCGGAAAGCGTCGGTCCTGCCGCGCACGCTCGGCGCTCGGCGTGTCGCCGGTGCGCATGCCGATCGTCCACGCCGAGCCGGTGTCGTCGAGCGGCGTGCGCAGGGCGCGCGTGGTGTCGGCGGCGAGTGCGCGCATCGGTGTGAGCCACAGCACGCCGAGTGGCGGTGCCTGCGCCCCTGGCCCCAACCCTTGCATCGGCACGTTCAGCGCCGTCGCACGCGCGAGCGCGCCGAACCACACCGCATACGTCTTGCCCGAACCGGTGGTGGCGTGCAACAGGCCGCTTTCGCCCTGCGCGCAGGCGGCCCATACCTCGCGCTGGAACGCGAACGGCACCCAGCCGCGCTGCGCGAACCACGCTTCGTGCAGGCTGGCCTGCGCGCTCGCCGCTGGCGCCGTCACGCCAAGACGGGCGCGCGCGCCGCCAGCGCCAACCCGACGCGGACGATGCGCCCGTTGTGCAGACGGCTCACGCGGAAGTGCGCGCCATGCCAGTCGATGCCGTCGCCTTCAGCGTGGTCGCGCGCGAGGTTGTCGGTCAGCCACTCGCGCAATGTGGCGCGCGCGCCGATGGGCGGCAGTGGCAACTGGAAGAACGCGAACACATCGGCCACCGGCAGGTCGGCGTCAATGGTCAACCGGCCCTGCACCGCGCGCTGGTCGGGGGGCGGCTGTTCGGGCGGCAAGACCACACCCAGGCGCCGCGCGACCCAGCCGAGCGTGGTGCCTTGCAGCAGCAGCGATGCGAGCACCACCGCGAACGCGACGTTGAAGAAGCGGTAGCTGTCGGGCAGCTTCTCGATCAACGGGAACAAGGCCAGCACGATGGGCACGGCCCCACGCAGCCCCACCCAGCCGATGAACGCACGCTGCGCAGGTGCGAAGCGCAGCGGCAGCAGGCACAGCCAGACCGCCACCGGCCGCGCCACGAAGATCAGCGCCGCCGCCACGGCGAGCGTAGGGCCGATGCTGGCCAGCATGTCGTGCGGTGAAACCAGCAGGCCAAGCAGCAGGAACATCGTGGCCTGAGCGGCCCAGGCGAAGCCGTCGAGTGCCGACGACGCGGCGTGCGCTGCGCTCTCGGCCCGCGCCCGCACGCCCAGGCCGAACAGGTAAATCGCCAGAAAGCCCGAGCCCTCGACCAGGCCGCAGAGCGCGAACAGGATCATGCCCGCCGAGACGATGATGAGCGAGAGCACCGCGCCGTGTTCCACCTCGAGCGGCAGCCGGCGCAGCAACGCGCCCACGGCCCACGCGCCAGCCCAGCCGATGGCGGCGCCGAAGCCGACCTGGCGCAGCAACAGCAACGCCAGATCGGCAACAGTGGCGTTCGACTTGACGCTCGCGATCAAGGCCAGCACCAGAAACACCGCCATCGGGTCGTTCAGGCCCGACTCCAGTTCGAGCGTGGCCGACACGCGCTCGGCCAGCCGCACCCCGGTTTGCCGCAGCATCGTGAACACGGCCGCCGCATCGGTCGAGCCGACGATGGCGCCGAGCAGCAGGCCGCCGCGCCAGTCCACATGCATCACGACCATCGCCACCGCACCGACCATGGCAGCCGTGAGCAGCACGCCCACCGTGGCCAGCACGAGGGCGGGCTTGAAACCGGCGCGAAAGGTACGCACGCGTGTGCTGATGCCGCCTTCCAGAAGGATCACCGCGAGGCAGGCATTGCCGACCCAGGCCGCGAGCTGCACGTTGTCGAATGGCAGGCCGATGGGGCCATCCACGCCCACGAACATGCCGGCGCCGAGGAAGACGATCAGGAACGGCACGCCCAGGCGCGTGGAGAGCACGCCGGCCAAGAGGCTGATGAACACCAGCACGCCCGCGCACAGCATCAGGATGTAGAGCGTGTGCATCGCGTGCACCTTAGCAGAGGGCACGCCGGGGTGAGAGGTCGCGCGGCTCGCGGCCGGGTGAGCCTCCGCCGTTTCAGGCCGTCACGATCCAGCCTTCGAGCGGGTCGATGTCAAGCGGCAGGCCGTGGTTCGGCCGCGTGCTGGCCCACGCCGCCTGCATCAGGCACAGCACGGCATCGAGCCGGTCGCCGGATGCATCGGCGGCCAGATCGTCGCGCTGGGCATGCGTCAGGCGCAGGCGCACATGAAGGCGCGTGCGGCCCTGCTCCAGCGCATCGAGCAGGTCCTTGCGCGCAATGAAGCGCTCCGGCGTCTGCTTGGCCTTGGTATCGCTCTTGTACGAGCGCGCACCGAGCAGCTCGCGCGCCAGCAGGCCGGGGTAGCCTTCGAGCGCCACACGGGTCTCGTCGCCCGCATGCAGGCCCGGCAGGTGCACGCCGGCATCGATGAGCAAGGGCACGCCGGCATGCAGCATGTAGGCGACTGGCGGGTTCACCCACTTCATCGACGGCGACGAGCCCGCAGGCCGGTCGGTGGCTCGGTGCGCGAACTTCGAGCCCACTGGCCGCGCGTTGCAGAACGCGGCGAAGGTGGCACGGATCTCGTCGCGCGGCAGGCCTGCGTAGTGCCGCATCAACGCCAGCCACTCGCTCGGCCAGCCGAGTGCCAGCACCAGCTCGCGCGGCAGTCCGAACGGCAGGTCGAACACCGCGAGCCACGGCCCGGGGCTCATGAGCCACTGCGTGAAGCTCGCGTCGTCGGCATGCGACTCGATGCGCTCCAGGCGCACCACGCCGTGTTGGGCGTGCCCGAGTGCCACGGCGATGGGCTTGCGCCTGGTGGGGCGGCTGGTGAAGTCGACGCCGGCGAGGCGTTGCAGGGCGGGAGGTGTGGTCATCTGGGAGTGCGGCCGCGGCTGTGGCGCCACTCGGCGCAAAGCGCTCGACTCTACGGCCTCGCGTGGCACGCGGGGCCACACGCTAAAGTGTCCCCATGAACCCGACCCTCGTGAACGTTTTGCGCGGCGCTGCCGTCGAGTCCACCCATTGCGGCGCGCTCGCCGTGCTCGATGCCGATGGCGCGGTGCGCTGGCAGCTCGGCGACATCGAACGCCCGATCTTCCCGCGCTCGGCCGTCAAGGTGCTGCAGGCGCTGCCGCTGGTGGCCAGCGGCGCGGCCGATTCACTGGGCTTGACCGACGAAGAACTCGCCATCGCCTGTGCCTCGCACAACGGCGAGGCACTGCACGCGCGCACCGCTGCCGCGATGCTCGCGAAGGCCGGGCTCGATGTGAGCGCGCTCGAATGCGGTACGCACTGGCCCTACCTCGACACGGCCGCGCATGCGTTGGCGCGCGAAGGCCGCGAGCCCACGGCGTTGAATAACAACTGCTCGGGCAAGCACGCGGGCTTTCTGTGTCTTGCATGCGCAATGCACGGCCACGGCAAGCCCGACCTGCAGCGCTTCACGGTGGGTTACGTGACACCCGACCACCCAGTGATGCGCGAGGTGACTGCGGCGTTGCAGGCCGCGACCGGCTACGACCTGAGCGTTGCACCACGTGGCGTCGACGGCTGCTCGATCCCCACCTTCGCCATCCCGCTGCGCCACCTCGCCCACGCCTTCGCCCGCGTCGGCTCTGGCATCGGCCTGAGCGCCGGTCACGCACGTGCCGCCAAGCGCCTGCGCGCCGCAGTCGCAAAGGCGCCGTTCATGGTGGCCGGTACCGGCCGATTCGACACCCGCGTGATGGAACGGCTCGGCGAACGCGTGTTCTGCAAGGTCGGCGCCGAAGGCGTGTTCTGCGCTGCATTGCCCGAGCAAGGCTTGGGCGTCGCGATCAAGATCGACGACGGCAACAACGCGCGAGCCGCCGAGGTGGTGATGGCCGCCGTGATCGAAGCTCTGGTGCCGCTGGACGACGGCGAGGCGACGTTCATGCGCGGGTTGAGCGAGGTCCGCTTGTCGAACTGGAACGGGGTGGAGGTGGGGAGACTGGTGGCTTCGTCTACGTTGCGGAATCGCAGCGCATAGCGTTCGGCTGGCGTCCGTGCCGCTGCAAACGTTGTGCCCTTCCGTTGAACAGCAAACCCCGTTGTTTGCTCGCGGCGGGCGGTGCCCGGCGGGGGCGACGTCAAGGGGCGACGAGCAGCGCAGGATCGAGGTCGGCGCGCGCAGTGCGCATCAACGTCTGACTCGCCGGCTACTGTTTGACCGGAGTGGCCGCAGGACACGCAGGGAGTTAGACGGCGCGACCTCGAGCCGAGCAGCGCAGTGAAGTCGGCGCAGCCGACCGCCCCGCCCGGAGCCCCCGCCGGGCACCGCCCGCCGCGAGCCGCTCCACCCGAGCAGCACGAGCAACACGGACCAACAAGGTACGCATTTTGCTGACACCCTCGCGCCCAATCTGGAAGCCATACCGCCGCCAGACACGGGCCCGGCGCATGCCGGTTCGGAGCACCCTCATGAACGGAGCCAAACAGACTGCAACCCGCCTCGCATGGCGCATGTCGCTCGCAGGCGTTATCGCGTTGTTGCCCGCACTCGGTGCACAAGCCGCCTTGCTGGTGAGCAACACGCGCGGCGACAACGTGGTGATGATCGACGACAAGACCGGTGCGTACCTCGGTGACTTCATCACCGCCGGCAGCGGTGGCCTGACCGACCCCGACGACGTGACACTCGGGCCCGATGGCAAGGTGTACGTGAGCAGCGGCGGCAACACGACCGGCAGCATCCTGCGCTACAGCAGCAGCGGCGCGTTCATCGACACCTTCTCCACCGGCAGCGGTTTGAAGCGCCCCTACGGCAATGCGTTCGGGCCCGATGGCAACCTCTATGTGGCGAGTTTTCGCAGCGACCAGATCCTGCGCTACAACGGCAGCACCGGTGCGTTCATCGATGTGTTCGCACAGGGCAACGGCAGCTCGGCCGGCTTGCTGAACGGGCCGAACGACCTGGTGTTCGCGCCGAACGGCATGCTCTACGTGACCACCCAAGGCAGCGTGGCCGATGGCATGGGTGGCATCAGCTACCAGTTCGACAGCACGCTACTCAGCTACAACGTGACCACCGGCGCCGGCAGCCTGGTGGCCACGCCCAGCCCCACGGCCGGGGGCAACGGATACGTGAGCTTGCTGGGCGCGGTGGTCGGGCCCGACGGCCTGCTCTACACCACCGATTACGCGGGCGGCATTCGCAGCTACGACACGCTGACCGGCGCATTGGTGCAGACCATCGACACCGGTGCACTGTTCGGCGGCAGCATTGCCACGACCATCGGCAACCTCGTGTTCGCACCCGACGGCACGCTGTATGCGCCGGTGTTCAACGAAGGCGCGAAGGGTGTCGAAGCGAATGGTGTCGCGGCCTGCGCGGTGGCCACCGGCAGCTGCACGCTGCTGCTGAGCGACAGCACGCATTTGAGCCGCCCCATCGGTATTGCGTATGTGCCGACACCGGTGCCCGAGCCGTCGGTCTGTGCGCTGATGCTGGTGGGCATCGCCGGTGTGATCGGCTGGCGCCGGCGGTCAGCGCAACCGACCGGAGAGCGGTAGCGCGCCGACCCGGGTTTGCACTCATTGGCACGCAAACTGCATCAATGCCCTGCGGGGTAGAAGCGTTCAGCGCATCGGCTCACCCCGCACGGCCGCCCGGCCATGCGGGGTGATGCGAAGCGCAGGAAATTGCTCCGAGGGATTGCAGCAAACCGCCGAGGGCGGTGCGCTGATCTGCGCGACACTGCGCCCTTCGGGCACGCTCCATGACACATTCGTCTGACGATTCGTTGGTTGCTTCTCTGGCTGCGCCGCAGGTTCTGCGCGCGGCACGGTTGCCCGCTTGGTGCTCGGCACATGCGGTCGGGCTCGTTGACGTGTGGCTGGCCGCTGGCCGCATCGAGCGCATCACGGCACACGATGCCAGCGTGCCTGCCCAGGCGAACGCCTGGCACCTGCAGGGCGCCCCGATGTTGCCGGCGCTGGTCGAGCCCCATGCGCACCTCGACAAGGCCTACACCGTGCACCGCTCGCCACCGCTCGGGCCGGGCCTGCTGGCGGCCATCGAAGCCGGCCATGGCGATGAGCGGCACTGGTCGGCTGCCGACCTGCGCAGCCGCGCCGAACGCGCGCTGCACGATTCGCTTGCGGCCGGCGTGCGCTTGCTGCGCACGCACGTGAGCTGGTTCCAGCCCGAGGCGCCGCTGGCATGGGCCGTGTACCGCGAATTGCGCGCCGAATGGCTGGGCCGCGTCGACCTGGAGTGCGTGAACATCAGCCCGCTCGGCCTGTTCGAAGAAGCCGCGCTGGCCGAACGCATTGCCGCCGCCGTGGCTGCCACACCGGGCGGCGTGCTCGGCGGCTTCGTGCACACCACGAACCACAGCGAAGCGGCACTGCGCCACCTGATGGCAGCAGCCGCGCGGCACGGCCTGCGCGTCGACCTGCATGCCGACGAAGAACTCGCGCCCCACGCACACGGCGTGGCCAGCACCGCGCGGCTCGCGGGCGAGTTCGGCCTGGCGGGCCGCGTGGCCTGTAGCCATGCCTGCGCACTGGCCGTGCAGGACGAGCACACCGCACTCACCACCCTCGACGCCGTGGCCCGCGCCGGTGTGAGCCTGATCAGCTTGCCGAGCACCAACCTGCTGCTGCAGGACGCCACCATCGGCCGTACGCCGCGCCTGCGCGGCATCACGCTCGTGCACGAAGCACTGGCGCGCGGCATTGCCGTGGCATTCGGCAGCGACAACGTGCAAGACGCGTTCAACCCCGTTGGCCGCCACGACCCCGTGGCCGCGCTCGAACTCGCGGTGATGGCAGCGCACGTGCGGCCGGCGTTCGATGCCGGCAGCGCCCTCGTGTGCAACGTTGATGCGCTGGGAGCCGGCGAGCGCATCACCAGCCTCGTCGGCATGCCGGCCGATCTGGTGGTCTTCCCCGGCAGCCACGAAAGCGCGCAGGCCTGGCCTTCCGATGCGCGCGAGCGCGTGGTGCTGCGGGCCGGCCGAAAGGTCGCGGGCATGTGGCCCCCCGCGTCCGGAGCCGCGTGGTGAGGGTCTCATGAGGCTGCTGATGGTCTACTGCCACCCCAACCCGAACAGCTTCTGCGGCGCCCTGCGCAGCACGGCGCGCGCGGCGTTGATCGACGCCGGCCACGAGCTGCGTGAGATCGACCTCTACGCCGAAGGCTTCGACCCGGTGCTGGCGCGCGAGGATCTCGCCACCTACCTGCCCGACACCGCGAAGAACATCGCCCCGCTGCAGGCGCATGTCGATGCGCTGCGCTGGGCCGAAGGCTGGCTCGTGGTCTACCCGACCTGGAACTACGGCCCGCCCGCCATGCTGAAAGGCTGGTTCGACCGCGTGTGGCTGCCCGGCGTGAGCTTCGGCCTGGGTGGCAGCCGCCACCGGCCCATCGTGGGCCGGCTCGACAACATCCGCTGGTTCTGCGGCATCACCGCCTCGGGCGCGCCGTGGTGGTGGCTGCGCGTGATTCGCGACCCCGGCCGCAGCTTCTTCATGCGCGGCCTGCGGCCCCTGTATGCGCGCATCTGCAAGACGCAGTGGCTGCAGCTGCATTCGATGAACTACGCCACCGCCAACGACCGCACTGCCTTCCTGGAACGCGTGCAGCGCACCTTGCGCGCACTGCCGAAGTGACGCCCACACCCACGACCCGCCCATGAACGAATCACTGAACGACACACCCAAAGACAGCACCGCGCAACCCCTGGCGCGCTACGCCGCCTGGCGTCGCGCGGGCGACTTCGTCTTCCTGTCCGGTGTGATCGCCGTGAACCCGGCCGCAAAGCTGATCGTGCGCGGCTTCGACGACGTCCCGCTCGAGGCGCAGGCGCTGCTGGGCCGCAGCGGCGAGTTCTCGACCGACCTGCGCGAAGGCCCGATCCTGGCGCAGAGTTGGTACGTGCTGAACAGCATCCGCGCCACGATGGAAGCGGCCGGCGGCGAGATGCACGACGTGATCAAGCTCGTGCAGTACTTCAAAAACCTCGACCATTTCCCGTACTACAACCGTGTGCGCAAGCTGTTCTTCCCGCACCAGCCGCCCACGTCCACCGTGGTCGAGGTGTCGGGCATGCTGCCCACGCCCGACATCCTGATCGAGGTCGAGGCCACGGCTTACTTGCCGCTCAACACCCCGTCACGCTGACCCACCCCGGAGCGCCCCATGCTGCACGGCTACACACCACCGCACCGCTTCCTGCCCTACCTCGCGTGGACCGAGGTCGAGGCGCTGCCGGACAAGGCGAACACCGTGATCGTGCTGCCGGTCGGCGCGATCGAGCAACACGGCCCTCACCTGCCGTGCGCGGTCGACAGCATCATCACTGCCGGCGTCATGGGCCATGCGCTGGCCGCGCTGCCCGCCAGCGTGCCGGCATTCGGCATGCACCCTGTCGTCTACGGCAAGTCGGACGAGCACATCCACTTCCCCGGCACGATGCTGGTCGACGGCGTGACGTTGCTGAACACGATGGTGGCACTGGGCGAATCGGTCTACCGCGCGGGCTTCCGCAAATGGCTCATCGTCAACGCGCACGGCGGGCAGCCGCAGGTCATGGAGATGGCCGCGCGCGAGCTGCGCATTCGGCATGCCGATTTCACCGTGCTGCCGCACTTCGTGTGGCGCGTGCCGAACGTGGCTTCGAGCTTCATGACCGACCGTGAACGGCGCCTGTCGATGCACGCCGGCCACGCCGAGACGGCGATCCTGATGGCACTCGCGCCCGACACCGTGCACATGCAACATGCGGTCGCCAGCTACCCGCCCGAGTTCCCGAAATCGCTGTCGGGCGACGGCCGCCCGAGCGCCGCATGGACGGCGCGCGACTTCGGCCCGAGCGGCGTGATCGGCGACCCGCACCCCGCGACAAGCGAGCAGGGCCAGGCCATCCTCGACTCTCTGGTGCACAGCTGGGTGCAAGGCATCACCGACCTGCACCACCTGCACTGGCCGGCCCGCGACGTGCCCTGACGCGCCCAGGCCGCTGAATTTCGCACCCTCCCCGCACTGGCACAACGATTGCGTTCACGACATTCCAGTTCATTGCCGGTTCACCCTGCACGTTTCTTGTCAATCAACCCCGGAGACTCCTCATGAAGACCCCGAACCTCAAGCACCTGGCCGCCCTTGCCGGCGCCTTCGCGCTGGCTTTCCCGGCCACCGCACAGACCGAGAAATTCACCTTCCTGACGAACTGGTACGCGCAATCTGAACACGGTGGCTTCTACCAGGCCAAGGCCGCAGGCCTGTACCAGAAGGCCGGCCTCGACGTGACCATCAAGATGGGCGGCCCGCAGGTCAACGGCATGCAACTGCTCGCCGCCGGCCAGACCGATTGCTTCATGGGCTACGACAACCAGACCATCTCGGCCTGGGAGCAAGGCATCAGCGCCGTCACGGTGGCGGCAGCGTTCCAGAAAGACCCGCAGGTGCTGATCGCCCACCCCGACGTGAAGAAGTTCGAAGACCTGAAGGGCAAGACGCTGCTCATCTCGTCGGCTGCGAACACCACCTACTGGCCGTGGCTCAAGAGCGCCTACGGCTTCACCGATGCGCAGGCGCGGCCCTACACCTTCAACATCCAGCCCTTCATCGCCGACAAGAACCTGGCACAGCAGGGCTACCTGTCGTCCGAGCCGTTCTCGATCGAGAAAGAAGCCAAGTTCAAGCCCAGCGTGTTTCTGCTGTCCGACTACGGCTGGCCCCCGTACTCCACCACCATCGTCTGCATGGACAAGACCATCAAGGAGCGCCCGAAGGCCGTGGCCGCGTTCGTGAAAGCCTCGATGGAAGGCTGGAAGGCCTACATGACCGGCGACCCGTCCGCGGCCAACGCGCTGATCAGACGCGACAACCCGAACATGGGCGAGGACACGCTCGCCAACGGCATCCTGAAGATGAAGGAAACCGGCATGGTGATGGGCGGCGACGCGGCCAAGTACGGCATCGGCATCATCACCGACGAGCGCATGAAGAAGACCTACGACCTGATGGTCTCGAACAAGCTGCTCGACGGCTCGAAGGTGGACATCAAGAAGACCTACACGACGCAGTTCGTGAAGGACCTGAAGATCATGCCGTGACGGCGCATTGAGCACCCGTCGAGAACCTGCCATGCCCGCGCACCTGCCCCTCATCGACCTCGGCCAAGGCGACGCCGCCGCCGCGCGGGCGGTCGATGGTGCGTGCCGCGTGCATGGCTTCTTCTACGTCACCGGCCACGGCATTCCGGCGCCGTTGATCGATGCCGCATTCGCGGCGTCGAAGCGCTTCTTCGCACTCGACGACGCCGTGAAGGCGCGCTGGCACATCGACCGCTCGGGCATCAAGCGCGGTTTCGACCCCATCGGCTGGCAGGTGCTCGACCCGGGCCGACCGGCCGACATCAAGGAGAGTTTCTACACCGGCGTGGACCGCGATGCGACCGACCCGCTGGTACGCGCCGGCACGCCCAACCACGGGCCGAACCAGTGGCCTGACGAGGCGGTGGCACCGGGCTTTCGCACGGCGGTGCAGGCCTATGACGCAGCGGTGTTCGCCCTGTCGCGTCGCTTGATGCGGACCGTTGCGCTCGGGCTCGGCTTGAGCGCAGACCACTTCGAGCACTACCTGCAAGACCCGATGCCGGTGCTGCGCCTGCTGCACTACCCGAAGCAACCCGCCACCGCCGAGCCGGGCCAGATCGGCTGTGGCGCTCACACCGACTGGGGCGGCATCACCGTGCTCGCGCAAGACGACGCGGGTGGCCTGCAACTGCAGTCGCCTGGTGGCGAATGGATCGAGGCCGAGCCGGTCGAGGGCAGCCTCGTCGTCAATCTCGGCGACCTGATGCAACGCTGGACGAATGACCGCTACCGCTCGACGCTGCACCGAGTCATCAACCGCCACAGCGGCCGCGACCGCTACTCGATCGCCTATTTCTTCGACATCGACTACCACGCCGAAGTGAGCGCACTGCCGGGCTGCTTCGACGCCGGCAACCCGCCACGCTACGCGCCGATCACGGCGGGCGAGCATGTGGTGGAGATGTACCGGCGCACGCAGGTGGCGGCGTGAACGGTGCCTTCGGCATGATGGAACGGCAGGCACGAGACGGCGGCCGCATTCAAACTTCGACCAAAGATGAACACCCATTGCCCGATTTGCGAAAACGAGCTGCGGTCCTGGCGAGTCGATGGTCGTCGCGGTCTGGGTCATTGCTGGCGTGGCGGTTTTCGAGTTGCGCGGGCTCAAAAGCCAGATCCCTAGCGATTGGCGCCGGTGGCAAAAGCAAACACGCTGATGGTGGATCGAATGGTTGGGAACACAAAGACTGCGGGCTGCTCTTGAGCTCGACAACGCCAGTGACCGAGAACAGAACGTGAACGCGAAGAATCCGATCAGGCGAGCCATCAATCGATCGTCCTACTGGCTCGCAGACCGCCGGCCGCTTTGCAGCGTGCTTGGCGTTCCGGGACTTGCACTTTCGATCTTCTCGAAGTAACCCGCAACCCATGACCCGTACGCCCGACACCCCCAATGCCATCGACGTGCTCTCCGCCGAGCAGGTCTACCCGAACGGCACGCGCGCGCTGCTGCCGGTGAACCTGGCCGTGCGCGAAGGCGAGTTCGTCACGCTGCTCGGGCCGTCAGGCTGTGGCAAGAGCACGCTGCTGAAGATGATCGCGGGGCTGCTCGCGCCGAGCGACGGGCGCATCCTGCTGTGGCGGAAGCCCGTGGCCGAGCTGAAGGCCGCCGGGCGCGACCTGTCGTTCGTGTTCCAGGAGGCCACGCTGATGCCGTGGGCGAGCGTCGAAGACAACGTTCGCCTGCCGCTCGACCTGGCCGGCGTGAGCCGCACCGACGCCGCACCGCGCGTGGCCGAGGTGCTGGCGCTCGTCGGCCTCGGCAAGTTCGCGAAGCAGCGCCCGCGCGAGTTGTCGGGTGGCATGCAGATGCGCGTGTCGATCGCACGCGGCCTGGTCACGCAGCCGAACCTGCTGCTGATGGATGAGCCCTTCGGCGCGCTCGACGAGATCACCCGCAACCGGCTCGACGCCGATTTGCTCGGCCTGTGGCAGCGCCAAGCGCTCTCCGTCGTGTTCGTCACGCACTCGATCTTCGAGGCGGTATACCTCTCGACGCGCGTGGTCGTGATGGCGGCGCGGCCGGGCCGCATCATCGAAGAACTGACCATCGACGCGCCCTACCCGCGTAGCCCGGGCTTTCGAGTCAGCGCCGAGTTCGCGGCCTACGCGCAGCACCTGCAAGACAGCCTGCTGCGCGCCAGCGCCGACGAGGAGTCGACGCTGTGAACACACTCTCGGCCGAGTCGCACGGCGCACCCATCGCGCCGCCGAGTGCATCGAGTGGCACAAGCGCACCGAGCCCGTCCCACGCGACAGCGATCCCCGAGGCCGCTGCGGTGCGGCCGGTGCCCTGGCTCGCGCAACCGCAGCACCAGCGCATCGTGTTGCCGGTGCTGGTGGCCATCGTGCTGCTCGCGCTTTGGCAGTGGTGGGTGGTGGCCTTCGATATCCCGCGGTTCCTGGTGCCCTCGCCGGTGGAGGTGATGAAGACGCTCGCGAAAGACTGGCCGCTGCTGGCCGGTGCGCTTTGGGTCACGGTGAAGATCACGGTGCTGGCCTTCGTCGCGTCGATGGTGGTGGGCACGCTGGTGGCATTCGTGTTCGTGCAGAGCCGGCTGATCGAGACCGCGCTGTTCCCGTATGCCGTGTTGCTGCAGGTCACGCCCATCGTGGCGATCGCGCCGCTCATCATCATCTGGGTCAAGGACCCGACGGCCTCGCTCGTGCTATGCGCCACCATCGTGGCGGTGTTTCCGGTCATCTCGAACACCACGCTCGGCCTGCGCAGCGTGAACCCGGGCCTCTTGAGCTACTTCCAGCTGAACCGCGCAACGCGCCTGCAAACGCTGTGGCGGCTGCGCATCCCGAGCGCGCTGCCGTACTTCTTCGCGGGGCTGCGCATCTCGGGCGGGTTGTCGCTGATCGGCGCGGTGGTGGCCGAGTTCGTGGCGGGCACCGGCGGCACCGGCACGGGCCTGGCTTACCAGATCCTGCAGTCCGGCTACCAGCTCAACATCCCGCGCCTGTTCGCTGCGCTGTTTCTGATCTCGCTCACCGGCGTCGCGCTGTTCGGTGCCCTCGCGTTGCTGTCACGCTGGGCGCTGGGCGGCTGGCACGAGAGCGAAGTGGGGCAGGAGTGAGCACCTCGGGCACATCCACCATGACCATGAACTTCGACCCCACGCACATCGCATCACTCATCCCGCAGCTCATCGAACGCTGCCCCGCCGTCGAGTGGATCACCGACGACAGCCGCATCGACCGGCTGTCGCACGACTTCTACTGGTTCAGCCCGGTGCTCAAGCGGGCGCTCGAGCCGATGCGGGCGCACATCGGCGTGCGGCCGCGTACCGAGGACGAGATTCGCGCGGTGGTGTCGGCCTGCGCCACGCTCGGCGTGCCGATCACCGCACGCGGCAGCGGCACCGGCAATTACGGCCAGTGCATTCCGCTGCACGGCGGCGTGCTGCTCGATCTGTCGGGGTACAACCAGTTGCTGTGGCACAAGCCGGGTGTGGTGCGCGGCCAGGCCGGCCTGCGCCTGGGCGACATCGACGCACGCACCCGCCCCGCCGGCTGGGAGCTGCGCTGCGTGCCCAGCACCTATCGAAGCGCATCGCTCGGCGGGCTGTATGGCGGCGGTTTCGGCGGCGTGGGGTCGATCAACTTCGGCCCGCTCGCGGCCCACGGCAACGTGCTCGGCGTGAAGGCCATCAGCATCGAGCCCGAGCCACGCACAGTGGAGTTGCGCGCGCCCGAAGCGTTGGTGCTGCACCATGCGTACGGCACGAACGGCCTGGTGCTCGAACTGGAAGTGGGCCTCGGCACCGCGCACGATTGGATGGAGTCGATCGTGCTGTTCGACGACTTCGACGCCGCACTGACCTTCGCCGACACGGTGGCCAACGCGCCGGGCATCGTGAAGAAGAGCGTGACCGTCTTCGCCGCACCGATCGGCGAGATGCTCACGATGCTGGCCGCGCACCTGCCTGCGGCCAAGCATGCGGTGTTCGTACTCACCGCCGAGTTTTCGGAGCAGGTGCTCGCGCAACTCATCACCGAATTCGGCGGCGTGGTCAGCTACCGAAAGACGGCTGACGAAGTCAAGAAGAGCAACCGCACGCTGGTCGAGTTCACCTGGAACCACACCACGCTGCATGCCATGAAGGTGGACAAATCGCTCACCTACATCCAGAGCGGCTTCACCCCCGGGGACCATGTGCGCCAGGTGCGCGAGATGCGTAACTTGCTCGGCGACGAGGTCATCACGCACGTCGAATTCATTCGCAGCCGCGACGGGCTGATGACCTGCGCCGGCCTGCAGCTGGTGCGCTACACGACCGACGCGCGGCTGAACGAGATCATGCAGATGCACCGCGACCATGGGGTGAGCATCGCCAACCCGCACGTCTACCACGTGGAAGACGGCAAGCAGGGCGTGATCAGCGCCGAGGTGGTGGCAGCGAAGCTGCGCTTCGACCCGCAAGGCCTGCTCAACCCCGGCAAGCTGCGCGGTTGGGAGCAGCGCGAGCAGTTGGCGCTCGATGCCCGCAGCGCAACCCCAACGCTGGCCACGCTGCCGCGCTTCTGACGCCTTTCGCTCAAGCCAAGGAGCCCCGCCATGCTCACCGCACAGCAGCCCGTGTTCCGCAAGTTCTGGCATGCCGTGATGCCGCTCACGCAACTGCAGGGCGGCCCCCAACCCTTCACGCTGCTGGGCGTTGCCATCGTGCTCTTCCTCGACGAGCACGGCGAGCCCGCCGCGCTGCGCGACCGCTGCTGCCACCGCACTGCCAAGCTGAGCATGGGCTGGCGCATCGACGACGGCCCGCTGTGCGGCAAGCTGCAATGCGGCTACCACGGCTGGACCTATGACCGCACCGGCCGCGTCGTCAGCATCCCGCAGTACGGGGCCGAGCGCCCGGTGCCGCCCGACTACCGCACGCCGGCCTACCACTGCACCGCACGCTACGGCTATGCGTGGGTGGCGCTCGACGAACCCATGGCCGACATCCCCGCCATGCCCGAGTTCGGTCAAGAAGGCTGGCGCACCATCTATCAGTTCTACGAAACCTGGGCCACCAGCCCGATGCGCGCGCTCGAGAACAGCTTCGACAACTCGCACTTCAGCTTCGTGCACCGCGCCACCTTCGGCGTGGCGAGCCAGCCGCAACCGAGCAAGTACCAGCTCAATGACACCGAGGCGGGGTTCTACGCCGAGACGGTCGTGCCGGCCAGCAACCCCGAGGCGTTCCAGCGCATCAGCGGCGTGCAGGACGCAGTGACCACGCGCCACATGCGCAACGCCTACTACCTGCCGTTCTCGCGCCGGCTCGACATCGAGTACCCGTCTGCGAACGGCCAGCCCGGAAAGCGCCACGTCATCGTCAACTGCTTCACGCCCATCGACGACGGCCACATGCAGCTGTGCCAATGGCTGTTCCGCAACGACACCGAGGCCGACTGCCCCGAGGCCATGCTGGTCCACTTCGATGACGTGATCACGCGCGAGGACAAAGCCATTCTCGAATCGACCGACCCCGACGCCGTGATCGACGTGCGCCGCCGTGGCGTGGAGTTCTCGATGGAGAGCGACAAGCCCGGCATGATGATCCGAAAGCGCCTGCTCGAGCTGCTGACCGCCCACGGCGAAGCCGAGGTGCACCGCAGCCCCACGGTCATTCCCATCCAGGCCGATACCTGAAAAACACCATGAACGACACACTCCAAGAAACCGGGCTCGACGCCCACGACGCGCTCTACCTGGGCCGCGCCATTGCGCTGTCGCGCGAGACCAGCGCGCGCGGCAACCGGCCCTTCGGCGCGGTCATCGCCCTGCCAGACGGCACGGTCATCGCCGAGGCGTGCAACATCACCGCCGAGAACGGCGATTGCACTGCGCATGCCGAGACCGAGGTGCTGCGCATCGCATCGCCGAAGGCCTCGCGCGAGGTGCTCGCGCAGGCCACGATGTACGCGTCCGGCGAGCCCTGCGTGATGTGCGCCGGCGCCATCTACTGGGGCAACATCCGGCGCGTGGTGTTCGGCATCGACGCGGTGCGGCTGCGACGCTTCCGCAACATGCGGGCCGGCGCGGGCGATCTGGTGATGTCGTGCCGCGAGGTGTTCGCGCATTCGTCGCATGCCATCGAGGTCATCGGCCCCGCCATGCTGGCCGAAGCCACGCAGGTGCACGACGCGTTCTGGCGGGCTTGATCAGGCGCGCGTCACGGTGTGGCGGTTAAGCTTCCGGCCATGAGCGAAACCCGCCAGCCGCCACCCGGCGCCGACCCCACGGCCGAGCAGATGCAACGCCACCTGCGTGCCGCCAACGCCGTGGCTCAGCGCGCGCTCGAAGCCGGCCACCACCCGTTCGGCGCCGTGCTGGTCGGGCCCGACAACGAAACCGTGCTGAGCGAACAAGGCAACGTCGACACCGTCAACCATGCCGAGGCGGTGCTGGCCCGCATGGCATCGCGCGCGTGGAGCACCGACGAACTGTGGGGCTGCACGCTCTACACCACCGTCGAGCCCTGCTGCATGTGCGCGGGCACCCTGTATTGGGCCAACATCGGCCGGCTCGTCTACGGCATGGAAGAGCGGCGCCTGCTGCAGTTCACCGGCAACCACACTGAAAACCCGACCATGGACCTGCCGTGCCGCGACGTGTTCAAGCACGGCCAGAAAGGCATTCGCGTGTGGGGCCCGGTGCCGGCCGTCGAGGCCGAGATTGCCGCGCTGCACACCGCGTTTTGGCGCGGCGGTGCAGAGCCCGCAGGCTGATGGCCTGGCGCGGCTCGCTGGCCCTCGCCTACCGCTGCGAGCCGCTCCACGGTGCCCCGCGCACCGTGCTGCACGACCGCCACGACGGCCCGCTGCGCGTGCTCGCGAGCCTGTACCCCGAGGCGCCGGCGGTGTGCCACAGCGTGCTGGTGCACCCGCCCGGCGGGCTGGTGGGCGGCGATGATTTGGGCATCCAAATCACGCTCGCACCTAGCGCACATGCGCTCGTCACCACACCGGGCGCAACGCGCTTCTACCGCAGCCTTGGCGCGCCCGCCACGCAGGTGCTGACGGCGCAGGTGCAAGCCGGCGCGCGGCTCGAATGGCTGCCACTCGAGACCATCGCCTACAGCGGCTGCATCGGCCACAACGCGATGCGTTTCGAGCTGCAACCGGGCGCCGAGATGATTGGCTGGGACGTGCTCGCGCTCGGCCTGCCGGCGTCGAACCTGGCCTTCGAGCGCGGCAGTTTCGAGCAGCGCATCGAACTGCCCGGCCGCTGGCTGGAGCGCGGCGTGGTCAAGGCCACCGACATGCGCCTGCTCGACTCGCCCCTCGGCTGGGGCGGCCACCGCGTGCTGGCGACGCTGTGGTTCGCGGCAGGCGCGGCACTGGCCACCGAGCGCCGCGACCACCTGCTCGATGCCGCCCGAGCCGCGTGCGACGCGCACCCGCTCAAAGCCACCGCCGGCGGCACGGCGGTCGACGATGCAGTGTTGGTGCTGCGGGTGCTCGCGCCGCGCGTGGAACCGGCGATGGCGTTGCTCACGCAGGTGTGGGCGCTGTGGCGCGAAGCGGCGTGGCAGCTGCCGGCCTGCGTGCCGCGGGTTTGGCGCACCTGAGGCGCACGCAGAGCGACAACACCTCCTGCTCAGGGGGTTGACTACAGAATAACGAGAGATGGATCTAACGCTTGTTCGGGGGCTTCGGAGCGCGCCGCTGCCAGTAGCCGAACGAATCGGCGTGGCACTCGATGTCGACCTCCGACACGCGCAGTTGCAGGCGATCCTGCACGTCCGCCACGGCCTGGTTGTACACACACGGCCCGACCTCTTCGAGAAAGAAGTTCAGCAGCGCACCGGCCTGGATGTTGCCCAGGCGCTGCTCGAAATGCTCGGCGAAGTGTTCCTTGAAGTAGCGCTCCAGCGAAGTGATCGCCAGCGCGCGGTCTTCCTTGCTGAGCTCGATCTCCATCGCCGCCCCTTCAACCCGTCAATCGTTCGCGAAGCTGTACGGCCCGCCGCGTTCCAGCGCGCGCTGGTAGGCCGGGCGCGCATGAATACGCTTCAGGAAAGCCATCAAGTTCGGCCGGCTCGCGTTCAGGCCGGCGCGCTGCGCCGAGGCCTCGACCGGGAAGCTCATCTGAACGTCGGCGGCGCTGAACTCGGGCCCGGCAAACCAGTCGTGCTTGCCGAGTTCGGCTTCCATGAAGTCGAGCTGCCGGGCGAGGTTGGGCTCGACCATCAGGCCGAGCACCTTGTCGGCGATGCCGCGCGCCACCGGCTTCGCGAAGAACGGCATCTTGGTCGTCTTGATGCGCTCGAACACCAGCTTCAGCAGCAGCGGCGACATCGCCGTGCCTTCGGCAAAGTGCATCCAGTAGCGCCACTGCAGCCGCTCGGGCGTGCCGACGGCGGGTGTGAGCCGGCCGTTGCCGTAACGCTCCAACAGGTACTCGATGATCGCGCCCGATTCGGCCACCGTGACTGGCTCACCACCGGCGCCGACCACGTCGTCGGTGATCACCGGCGACTTGCCCAGCGGGTGCACCTTGCGCAGTTCCGGCGGCGCGAGCATGGTCTGCGCATCGCGTTCGTACTTCTTGATTTGGTAGGGCAGGCCCAGCTCTTCGAGGAGCCACAGCACGCGCTGCGAGCGCGAGTTGTTGAGGTGGTGAACCGTGATCATCGAGGCGGTCAGTCGTCGCGCTGGCTGCTGACCACGGCGGCGATGAGCGCCATCGCCACCGCACCGGCCACGGCGGCAATGAGGACCGCCTTGAGCGGGTCTTCCTGCGCGTAGCTGGTGGCGGCATTCAAGGGCTGGCGCAGGCGCTCGGTGGCCGCTTGCGCCTTGTCGCGCAGGGTGTCGACGGTATCGGTCACGCCGTCACGCGCAGCGTCGAACGCATCGGCCGCAGCGTCGCCGAGCTGCGCCTTGAGGGATGGGCGGAGCGTCACGTGGTGGCTCTGGCTGGTGCGTGTGACCAGGGTGTACAGCGCGACCACGGCCGCGCCCAGTGCCGCCGACGCCAGCAGCGTCTTGGCCGGCTGATCCTTCGCGTAGCCGACCGCAGAACTGGCAGCAGAACTGAGTTGCGGGCGCAGCCGCTCGGCCAGCGCAGCGGCTTGCTCGCGCACGCTGTGCGTCAGGTCGGTCAGGGCGGCGAGCGCCTTGCTGGCAGTCTCGCGCGCGGCCTTCAGTGCGCGCTCGGAGGCAGCGGTGGCGCTGGCGTTGTCGGCCGCCTGCGTGGCAGCGCGGTTGGCGGCTTCAGCGGCAGCCGGCTCTGCAACCGGGTCGGCTGTGGGGTTGACGGTGTCGGTCATGGGAAGCTCCTGATTGAGGTGATGCCACGAAAGGTAGCACGCCCGCGTCGGCGCTTCATCGGGGCCGGCAAGGGCCAGGCGCTACGGCAGGTCTTCCCAGAAGAACGACTCCCAGGTGTCGGCGCCATCAAGGAGCCGAATGCGCACGTCGCCGATCACCTCGGGCTCGAAGTTCCGGACGTTCACGCCCATCCGCGTGTACGCCTTCGTGTCGAGCGGCTCCCAGTGCGTGACGCAGCCGCAGGTGCGGCAGCGCACGGTGCGCAGCGTCTTGTCGCCCTGGATGTACTCGTCGGTGTGCTCGGGGTGGCCGTGGATGTTGACGGTGCCCACGTCGTAGTAGGCCCACAGCACGCCCAACCTGCGACACGTCGAGCAATTGCAGTTGGTGATCTCGGTCGGGCGGCTCGGGATTTCGATGCGGACGGCTCCGCAGTGGCAGGTGGCTTTGAGCATGGGTCGGCAGCGGCTGTGGTGTGGGGTCTGGAACCGGTTTTCCCAGTTTGACGCAAGATCAGATCGACATCAACGCCCGCACGCCCTCGGCTTCCATGTTCGCCCCGCGCCCGCGCTGGATGATCTCGCCGCGCTCCATCACCAGGTACTCGTCGGCCAGCTCGGCGGCAAAGTCGTAGAACTGCTCGACCAGCACGATGGCCATCTTCTGGCCACCGTTCATGCCTTTGTCAGCGAGCATGCGGATGACGCGGCCGATGTCCTTGATGATGCTGGGCTGGATGCCTTCGGTCGGCTCGTCCAGGATCAACAGCTTCGGCCCCGCTGCCAATGCGCGGGCAATGGCGAGTTGCTGCTGCTGGCCGCCCGACAGGTCGCCGCCACGCCGGTTGATCATTGCCTTCAATACCGGGAACAGCTCGAACAGTTCGGGCGGGATCGGCGTGCTGCCGCTCTTGTAGGCCAGGCCCATGCGCAGGTTCTCCTGCACCGTGAGGCGGCCGAAGATCTCGCGGCCCTGCGGCACATAGCCCACACCTTTGCGCACGCGCTCGTAGGGCGTGTCTTTGGTGATGTCGGTGCCGTCGAGCAGGACCGAGCCGGTCTTGACCGGCACCACGCCCATCATGCTTTTCAACAGCGTGGTCTTGCCCACGCCGTTGCGGCCGAGGATCACCGTGACTTCGCCGACCTTGGCTTCCATGCTCAGGTTGCGCAGGATGTGCGAACCGCCGTAGTACTGGTTGACGCCTTCAATCTTCAACATGTGTACTCACCTGACCTCTCCCTCCCCCTCTGGGGGAGGGCCGGGGTGGGGGTGGGGTACCCCGACCTCTCCCTACCCCTCCGGGCGAGGGCCGGGGTGGGGGTGGGGCAACTCGCCCTCATCCCAAGCTTCCCGCAGCGGGGGAAGAAGCAAGAAGACTCAACGCCCAAGGTAAACCTCGACGACCTTCTCGTTCGCCTGCACGTCGCTGAGCAGCCCTTCGGCCAGCACGCTGCCTTCGTGCAGCACCGTGACCTTCTTGCCGTTCTTGCCGTTCTGCGTGAGTTCGCCGATGAACTTCATGTCGTGCTCGACGACGACGAGCGAGTGGCTGCCTTCAAGCGACAGGAACAACTCCGCCGTGCGTTCGGTCTCTTCATCGGTCATGCCGGCCACGGGCTCGTCGAGCAGCAGCAGCTTCGGGTCTTGCATGAGCAGCATGCCGATCTCCAGCCACTGCTTCTGGCCGTGGCTCAACAGGCCCGCCGTGCGCTGCGCGCTGTCTTTGAGGTGGATCAACACCAGCATCGCGCCGATGCGGTCGAGCTGCTCGCCGGAGAGGCGGAAGAACATCGACGCGCGCACGCCGCGGTCGGCCTTGAGCGCGAGTTCCAGGTTCTCGAACACGCTCAGGTGCTCGAACACCGTGGGCTTCTGGAACTTGCGGCCGATGCCGATGGACGCGATCTCGTTCTCGCGCAGGCGCAGCAAATCGATGGTGGAGCCGAAGAAGGCCTTGCCGAGGTCGGGCCGCGTCTTGCCGGTGATCACGTCCATCATCGTCGTCTTGCCTGCCCCGTTCGGGCCGATGATGCAGCGCAGCTCACCCGCGCTGATGCTCAGGCTCAACGCGTTCAGCGCCTTGAAGCCGTCGAAGCTGACAGTGATGTCGTCGAGGTACAGGATGGCGCCGTGCGCCACGTCGAGCTGCCCCGGCTGCACGATGCGGCCGTAGCTCGTTTCGCGGCCACCGCCGCCGCCGCTGATGGCCGCAACGCGGCGCTCGTGTTCGATCTTCGCCAGCGTGCCGGCCTTCATCAGTTCGGGGGTCATGGCCCTTCCTTCTTGCGGCGCACGAGGCCGATGATTCCCTGCGGCAGGAAGATGGTGACTGCGATGAACAGCGCGCCCAGGAAATACAACCAGAACTCGGGGAATGCCTGCGTGAACCAACTCTTTGCGCCGTTCACGAAGAACGCACCGATGATCGGCCCGATGAGCGTACCGCGCCCGCCCACCGCCGCCCAGATGGCGATCTCGATGCTTGCGGCCGGGCTCATTTCACCGGGGTTGATGATGCCGACCTGCGGCACGTACAACGCGCCGGCAATGCCGCACATCACGGCCGAGATCACCCAGATCGCGAGCTTGTAGCGCAGCGGGTCGTAGCCGGTGAACATGACGCGGGTCTCGGCATCGCGAATGGCCTGCAGCACGCGGCCGAACTTGCTGGTGACGAGCCACCGGGCCAGCAAGAAGAAGCCGATCAGCGTCAGGCCGGTCATCACGAAGAGCGTCATGCGCATCGAGGGCGTGGCAATGGGCGTGCCGAGAATGCGCTTGAAGTCGGTGAAACCGTTGTTGCCTCCGAAGCCGGTCTCGTTCCGGAAGAACAGCAGCATGCAGGCGTAGGTCATGGCCTGCGTGATGATCGAGAAGTACACGCCCTTGATGCGCGAGCGGAACGCGAAGAAGCCGAACACGAAGGCCAACAGCCCCGGCACCAGCACGACGAGCAGCATCTGCGCCGCGAACGAGTCGGAGACTGCCCAGGTCCACGGGAACTCTTTCCAGTTCAGGAACACCATGAAGTCGGGCATCGGCAAGCGGTACTGACCGTCGCTGCCGATCTGGCGCATCAGGTACATGCCCATGCAGTAGCCACCGAGCGCGAAGAACACGCCGTGGCCGAGAGACAAGATGCCGGTGTAGCCCCAGATCAAGTCCATGGCCAGCGCGCAGATGGCGTAGCACATGATCTTCGCGATGAGCTGCACCGCGTAGTCGGACAGGTGCAGGGCGCTGTCGGCCGGTGTCATCAGGTTCAGCACCGGCACGAGCACGGCAACGACGACGATGGCCGTGAACACCGCGCTCCAGCTCTTGCCGGTCAGGATGCCACCGGTTCGCACCTGCACCGCTACCGGTGCCGGGTTTTGCAAGACGGCGCTCATGACTCCGCGCTCCGGCCCTTCATCGCGAAGATGCCCTGCGGCCGCTTCTGGATGAAGATGACGATGAACACCAGCACCATGATCTTGGCGAGCACCGCCCCCTGCCAGCCTTCCAGCAGCTTGTTCAGCACGCCCAGGCCGACGGCCGCGTACACCGTGCCGGCGAGCTGGCCCACGCCGCCGAGCACCACCACCATGAACGAGTCGACGATGTATCCCTGCCCCAGGTCGGGCCCCACGTTGCCGACCTGCGACAGCGCGCAGCCCGCGAGGCCGGCAATGCCCGAGCCGAGCGCGAAGGCATAGGTGTCGATGCGCGCGGTGTTCACGCCCATGCAGGCGGCCATCTTGCGGTTCTGCGTCACCCCGCGCACGAACAGGCCGAGCCGCGTGCGCGCGATCATGGCCGACACGCCGGCCAGCACCAGCAGCGAGAACGCGATGATCGCGATGCGGTTGAACGGCAGCGTGAGGTTGCTCGCCACGGCCACGCCGCCCGAGAGCCACGCCGGGTTCTCGACCGGCACGTTCTGCGCGCCGAAGATTGTGCGCACCAGCTGCTGCAACATCAGGCTGATGCCCCAGGTGGCGAGCAGCGTCTCGAGCGGCCGCCCGTAGAGCCAGCGGATCACGCCGCGCTCGAGCACAGCGCCGACGAGCGCGGCGACCAGGAACGACGCCGGAATCGCCGCGAGGATGTACGCGTCGAACGCCCCCGGCAAGTAGGTGCGGAACAGGTTCTGAACCACGTAGGTGGCGTAGGCGCCGATCATCATCAGCTCGCCGTGCGCCATGTTGATCACGCCCATCAGGCCGTAGGTGATGGCCAGGCCCAGCGCGACCAGCAGCAGGATGCTGCCCAGGCTGATGCCGGTGAACACCACGCCGGCGCGTTCGCCCCAGGCCAGGCGCCCTTCGATGCTCTTCAGTGCGGCTGCCAGCGCGACCTTGACTTCGGGCTCGGTCTCGACCTTCATGCGGTCGAGCAGCAGCGTCTTGGTCGTCGGAGTGCCGGTTGCAGCCAGCGCCTGCGCGGCTTCCAGGCGCTTGGCCTTGTCGGCACTGCCGAGCAGCATGGCCGAGCGCAGGCGCGCAAGCGCTTCCTTGATCGCCGGCTGGGCCTCGGCTGCGAACGCCTTCTCGATCAGTGGCAGCTTCTTCTCGTCGGGCTCGCCGGCCAGTGTTTTCACGGCCTCGGCGCGCACCTTGTCGTCGGCAGAGAAGAGCTTGGTGGTGGCGAGCGCAGCTTCGAGATCATTGCGCATTTCGTTGTTGTTGACCACGTCTTCGGCGGTCTCGGGCACCTTGGCTTCAGCGCCGGTAACCGGGTCGAAGCCCTTGCCGTCCTTCATCACGAACACTGCCGCGTCGGTGAACTTGACGGCGTCGTCGGAGATCGCCTGCAACAGCGCCACGGTCTTGTCGTCGGCGGTGGCGAGCAGGGCATTCAGTGCGGCCACACGCTGCTCCACCTCGCCGGCAACGAGCGAACGGGCCTGCGCGGCGTTGAGCGCATGGGCCGAGTCGACCAGCGCAAACAAGGTCAGCACCAGCGCAATCAGCGGGAACAGATAGCGCAGCAATGCACGCGCAAACATCGTTGGGCCCTGGAAAGAAAAGATGCCCTCCCCCGCTCTCGGAGGAGGGCCCAGATGCGGGCCTCGCGGCCCGGCATCACTTCTTCGACATCACTTCTTCGCGACCATGTCCGGCTCGTCCTTCTTGCCCTTGTTCTCAGGGATGAACGGGCTCCACGGCTGGGCCTTGACCGGGCCGGGCGTCTTCCAGACCACGTTGAACTGGCCGTCGGCCTTGATCTCGCCGATGAACACCGACTTGTGCAGGTGGTGGTTCTTCGGGTCCATCATCGAAGTGATGCCGCTCGGTGCGGTGAAGGTCTGGCCGGCCATCGCGGCGATCACCTTGTCGGTGTCGGTGCTGCCGGCCTTCTTCACCGCTTGCGCCCACATGTTGATGCCGATGTAGGTGGCTTCCATCGGGTCGTTCGTGAGCGGCTTGTCCTTGTGGCCGGCGATGCCCTTGGCCTTGGCGTAGGCGCTCCACTTCTTGATGAACTCGGTGTTCGCCGGGCTCTTGATCGACTGGAAGTAGTTCCAGGCCGCGAGGTGGCCGACGAGCGGCTTGGTGTCCACGCCGCGCAGCTCTTCTTCACCGACCGAGAACGCGACGACGGGAACGTCTTTCGCCTTCAGGCCGGCGTTGCCGAGTTCCTTGTAGAACGGCACGTTCGAGTCGCCGTTGATGGTGGAGACGACCGCCGTCTTGCCACCAGCCGAGAACTTCTTGATGTCGGCGACGATGGTTTGGTAGTCGGAGTGGCCGAACGGGGTGTACTTCTCGTCGATGTCT
>JANXWV010000018.1 GCA_025350965.1 Rhizobacter sp. | reverse complement strand
CAGCACGAGCACGAGCGACGACTTCCAGCCCTTGGCCGGCATCGACAGCGCGAGCGCGATGCCGAGCGGGATCTCGACCAGCAGCACCGACAGCGAGAACACCATCTGCCGCCACAGCGCGCCCTGCAGATCGTCGTCGCGCATCACCGACTTGAACCACTCGGTGCCGACGAACACACGGCGCTCGGGCGAGATGATGTCCTGCACCGAGTAGTTCACGACGGTCATCAGCGGCAGGATCGCCGAGAACGCCACGCACAGCACCACCGGCAGGACCAGCAGCCACGCCTTCTGGTTCACGGGTTTCATGCGACGACCTCCGGCGCGATCAGTTTCTCGTCACGATAGAAGCAGGTGTGGGTGCCGACGACGCCGAGCCACACTGCGTCGCCCACCTGCGGGATCGCGCGCGCCGGATTCACGCGCAGCCGGATCGGTGTCTCGCTGCCGGCAATGCACGCACTGACGAGCCAGTAGGTGCCGATGTCCTGCGCCTGCGTCACGACCGCGGGGATCGTGCCGGGCGCGTCGGCCGATTCGAGCGTCACGTACTCGGGTCGCACGCCGAGCAGCGTGGCCCCGTCGGCCTGCGTCGCCGCGCCGGGGGTCAGCACCTGGCGGCCCGCCACCGACAGCCCGCTGGCGCTCCATTGCGCCGGCAGGAAGTTCATCCCCGGCGAACCGATGAAGTGGCCGACGAAGGTGTGCTGCGGCCGTTCGAACAGCTCCGACGCGCTGCCGATCTGCACCGCGCGGCCGCGCGTCATCACGACCACCTGATCGGCGAAGGTCAGCGCCTCGACCTGGTCGTGCGTGACATAGACGAGCGTCAGCCTGAGCTCGTGGTGGATCTGCTTCAGCTTGCGCCGCAGCTGCCACTTCAGGTGCGGATCGATCACGGTCAGTGGCTCGTCGAACAGCACCGCGCTCACGTCTTCGCGCACCAGGCCGCGGCCCAGCGAGATCTTCTGCTTGGCATCGGCCGCCAGGCCGGCGGCGCGCGTGTCGAGCTGCGCGCTCATCTCCAGCATCTCGGCAATCTTGCCGACGCGGGCCTTGATGCGGTCGGCCGGCACGCCGCGGTTCTTCAGCGGGAAGGCGAGGTTCTCGGCCACCGTCATGGTGTCGTAGATGACCGGAAACTGGAACACCTGCGCGATGTTGCGCTGCTGCGGCGTCCGCGCGGTCACGTCCACGCCGTCGAACTTCACGCTGCCTTGCGACGGCTTCACGAGGCCCGAGATGATGTTGAGCAGCGTGGTCTTGCCGCAACCCGAAGGGCCGAGCAGTGCGTACGCGCCGCCGTCGTCGAAGACCATGTTGAGCGGCAGCAGCGCATAGTCTTCGTCGCGCTGCGGGTTGGCCTTGTAGGCATGCGCCAGATCGAGCGTGATCCGGGCCATGTCAGTGCGCTCCCAGGGTGGGCGCAACCAGCAGTTCGCCCGCCGCGTCGAACACGTGCACGCGTGCCGGGTCGAGGTACAGCGTGATCGCGGCACCCAGCGTGAACACATGCACGCCGGTGAGTTGCGCCACCAGTTCGCCGATGGGCGTGGCCACGTGCACGAAGGTGTCGGAGCCAGCGATCTCGGCCAGCTCCACCGTACCGGGCAGCGCCATGTCGGCGGTGCCGCCGCGCACGCGCAGCGCGCTGGCGCGAATGCCCAGCGTGAGCGCCGAACTGCCGTCGGGCAAGGCCATCGGCAGCACGCCGCCGCCCGGCAGCGCCATGCCGCCGGCCACCGCCGTGCCCTGCACCAGGTTCATCGGCGGGTCGCTGAAAGCGCGCGCCACGCGGATCGACTTCGGCCGGTGGAACACCTCTGCGGTAGGGCCGTACTGCAGCAGTTCGCCCCGGTCCATCACGGCCGTGTAGCCGCCGAGCAGCAGCGCTTCGGTGGGCTCGGTGGTGGCGTAGACGACGGTGGACTCACCGGCCGCGAACAGCTGCGAGAGCTCGTCGCGCAACTCCTCGCGCAGCTTGTAGTCGAGGTTCACCAGCGGCTCGTCGAGCAGCATCAGCGGTGCATTCTTCGCGAGGGCGCGGGCAAGAGCCACACGCTGTTGCTGCCCACCCGACAACTCGGCTGGCAAGCGCTTCAAGAAGGGGTCGATGTGCAGCTTGGCGGCCAGTTCGTTGACCCGCGCGTCGATGCTGCTGCGGCTCGTCTTGCCGGCGCGCAACTTCAGCGGCGAGGCGATGTTGTCGGCGACCGTCATCGACGGGTAGTTGATGAATTGCTGGTAGACCATGGCCACGTTTCGTTCGCGCACCGGCAGTCCCGTCACGTCCTTGCCGTCGGCCGTGACACGGCCTTTGCTCGGCACGTCGAGCCCCGCCATCAGGCGCATCAACGTGGTCTTGCCGGCCTGCGTGGCGCCCAGCAGCACCGTCACGGCGCGCGGCACCAGCGTCAGGTCGAGCGGGTACAGGTGGGTCTGCGCACCCACCTGCTTCTCGATGCGGTCGAGTCTCAGTTCCATGCGGTCTCTTGTGTGTTGGGGGCATTGACGGCGCCCTGGGCCGCCCTATCGGACGCACTATCGGCCGCACTGTCGCCCGCACTGTCGGCCGCAACGGCGCACTCGCCCCAGTGCGCAGTGCACCAGCCGGACACCGCTGCGCGCTCGGCGGCGGTGTAGTGCAGGCCGAGCTTGGTGCGGCGCCACAGCACGTCGTCGGCGTTGCGCGCCCACTCGGTGCCGTGGAGGTAGAACAGTTCGCACTCGAACAGGCCGGGCGCCACCTCGGCACCGAGCCCGCCCTTGAGCAGCGTGTCCACGCGCGAGCCGTAGCCCCGCGCCAGACGGCGGCGCGTGGCGGTCGGGATCTCGGGGTGGCGCACCGCGAGCGCGTGCACGAAAGCTTCGAACTGCGCCACGATGTCGGCGCTGTCGCCCGCAGCCTTCGGCAGGTCGCCGCCGGGCAGGTGGGCACCGGCCGTCCAGGCGCCGTGGCCGGCCTGGAGCGGATCGGCCAGAAGGTCGGCGGCTTCTTCGGCGAGCTTGCGGAACGTCGTGATCTTGCCGCCCCAGACCGACAGCAACGGCGCGGCGGCCGTGTCGAGTTCGAGCGAGTAGTCCCGCGTCACGGCCGACGGGTCGCCCGACTCGTCGTCGAGCAGCGGCCGCACGCCGGCGTACGACCAGACCACGTCAGCGGGCACCACGGGCTTGGCGAAATAGCGGCTTGCCTGCTCGCACAGGTAACTGGTCTCGGCGGCGGCCACGTGCACCGCGCCGATGGCGCCGGTGTGCTCGACATCGGTGGTGCCGATCAGCGTGAAGTCGCCTTCATACGGAATCGCGAAGATGATGCGCTTGTCGGGGTTCTGGAAGATGTACGCGTGGTCGTGGTCGAACAGTTTCTTCACCACGATGTGGCTGCCCTTGACGAGCCGCAGTGATTTGCGCTCCGGCGCGTGGGCATGTTCAGCCAGGAACTGCGCCGCCCACGGGCCGGCCGCGTTCACGAGTGCGCGGGCCGTGACCTCGCGCACCTCGCCCGCCGCGCTTTGCAGGCGCACCTGCCAGTGCGTGGCGCCGCGCTGCGCGTCAACGCAGCGCCAGCGTGTGAGCACCGTCGCGCCGCGCTCGGCGGCGTCCAGCGCGTTCAGCACCACGAGCCGCGCGTCGTCCACCCAGCCGTCGGAATACACGAAGCCCTTGCGGTAGCCGGCCTTGAGCGGCGCGCCGGCCGCATGCGTGCGCAGGTCGATCGCGCGTGAGCCGGCCAGCACCTCGCGGCGCGCCAGGTGGTCGTACAGGAACAGGCCGGCGCGGATCATCCAGCTCGGCCGCATGCCGGGGTCGTGCGGCATCACGAAACGCAGCGGCCACATGATGTGCGGGGCGCTCTTGAGCAGCACCTCGCGCTCGGCCAGCGCCTTGCGCACAAGCGAGAACTCGTAGTACTCGAGGTAGCGCAGGCCGCCGTGAATGAGCTTGGTCGACGACGACGAGGTGTGCGCGGCCAGGTCGTCCTTCTCGCACAGCAGCACTTTCAGGCCGCGGCCCGCGAGGTCGCGCGCAATGCCGGCCCCGTTGATGCCACCGCCCACCACGAGCACGTCGCACGCCTGCGCAACCGCGCTCGACGCGGCATCGGTCGGGTTGGCGAAGAAGGGCTGTGCGGCATTCACGGAGGCGGATTCTAGATTCGCACTTGTTCGTTTGTGTGCTGTTTATGTTCGTTTTGAGGCATGGAAATCCCGTAGTCGGATTCGATTTGATTCGTTTACCCTCGCGCCCCATGACGCCGAACCCCCGCCAGGCCCAGCTCGTCGAAGAAACCCAGCGCCGCGGCACGGTATCGGTCGAAGCGCTGGCCGAGCAGTTCGGCGTGACGCTGCAAACGGTCCGGCGCGACGTGAAGCTGCTGGCCGCTGCAGGCCTGCTGGCGCGCTTCCACGGCGGCGTGCGCGTGCCCGGTTCGACCACCGAGAACCTGGCCTACCGGCAGCGGCAATTGCTCAACGAGCAGGCCAAGCAACGCATCGCACGAGCGGTGGCGAAGGCGGTGCCGAACGACTGCTCGCTCATCATCAACATCGGCACCACGGCCGAGGCGATTGCGCGCGAGCTGCTGCAGCACAAGGGCCTGCGCGTGATCACCAACAACCTGAACGTGGCGGCCGTGCTGTCGGGCAACCGCGACTGCGAGGTCATCGTGGCCGGCGGCGTGGTGCGGGCGCGCGACCGCGGCATCATTGGCGAGGTGACGATCGATTTCATCCAGCAGTTCAAGGTCGACATCGGCCTGATCGGCATCTCGGCGATCGAAGCCGACGGCACGCTGCGCGACTTCGACTACCGCGAAGTGAAGGTGGCGCGCGCCATCATCGGCCAGTCGCGCGAGGTGTGGCTGGCCGCCGACCACAGCAAGTTCAACCGCCCGGCGATGGTCGAGGTCGGCCGGCTCGAACAGGTCGACATGCTGTTCACCGACGCCGAGCCGCCCGCGCCCTTCCCGGCCTTGCTGGCTGAAGCCGGCGTGACCTGCGTGACCTGCACCGATTGATCCGCGCCACACCGCGACCGCACCGCCCTGAACACACCACCATGACCGCACCCGCGTACCTTCTGGCGCTGGACCAGGGCACCTCGAGTTCACGCTCCATCGTGTTCGAACGCGATGGCCGCATCAAGGCCATGGCGCAGCGCGAAACGCGGCAGATCTACCCGCAACCGGGCTGGGTGGAGCACGACCCGGCGGAGATCTGGGCCACGCAGCTCGCCACCGCGAAGGAAGCGCTCGCGACGGCCGGCATCTCGGCGCGCGACGTCGCCGCCATCGGCATCACGAACCAGCGCGAGACAACGGTCGTATGGAGCCGTGCCACTGGCGAGCCGATTCACAACGCCATCGTCTGGCAAGACCGGCGCGCCGAACCCACCTGCGCGGCGCTGCGCGAACGCGGGCTCGAGGCCACGTTCCGAAACAAGACCGGCCTGGTGATCGACGCCTACTTCTCGGGCACCAAGTTGAAGTGGATCCTCGACCACGTGGCCGGCGCGCGCGCTGCGGCACAGCGCGGTGAACTCGCCTTCGGCACCGTCGATGCATGGCTGATGTGGCAGCTGACGCATGGCCGCGTGCACGCGACTGACGTAACCAACGCCGCGCGCACGCTGCTGCTGAACGTGCACACCAACCAGTGGGACGACGAGCTGCTCGCGCTGCTCGACATCCCGCGCGAAGTGCTGCCCGAGGTGCAGCCGTCGAGCCACGTGTTCGGCCACACCCACGCGCAGTGGCTCGGCGCTGAAGTGGCCATCGGTGGCGTGGCCGGCGATCAGCAGAGCGCCCTCTTCGGGCAAGCGTGCTTCGAGCCGGGCTTGGCGAAGAACACCTACGGCACCGGCTGCTTCATGCTGATGCACACGGGCACGCAGTTCCTCACCTCGACCAACGGCTTGATCACGACCGCTGCGGCTCAGCTTGGCACGGCCAGCCCCGAGTTCGCACTCGAAGGCAGCGTGTTCATCGGCGGCGCGGTGGTGCAGTGGCTGCGCGACGGCCTGCAGGCCATCAAGGGCAGCGGCGAAGTGCAGCGCCTGGCCGAAAGCGTGCCCGACAGCGGCGGCGTGATGTTCGTGCCCGCCTTCACCGGCCTGGGCGCGCCGTACTGGAACGCCGACGCGCGCGGCACCATCGTCGGCCTGACACGGGGCAGCACCGTCGCGCACATCGCGCGCGCGGCGCTGGAGAGCATCGCGTTTCAAAGCGCAGCACTGTTGCAGGCCATGAGCCGCGACGCGGTGGCCGCCGGCGGCGCGCCGGTCGCAGAACTGCGCGTCGACGGCGGCGCCTGCGTGAACGACTTGCTGATGCAGTTCCAGGCCGATTTGCTGGGCATTCCGGTGGTGCGCCCGCAGGTCATCGAAACCACCGCACTCGGCGCCGCCTACCTGGCGGGGTTGTCGTGCGGCGTCTATGGCAACCTCGACGAGTTGAGTGCCCAGTGGCAGGCCGAGCGAACCTTTCGCCCCACGCTGCCGCGCGAGCGGGCAGCCGAGCTGATGCTGAACTGGGAGCGTGCGGTTCGGCAGGCCGTGGCGCAGTGATGGCGTGACTGCGCCCTGCTGACACCACGCTGTCAGCAGCCCCCGCGCACCATGGCGGCTCCCGTTCAACAACTTCTGGAGCTGACCATGACCCCGCACCGCAATGCCATCCACTGGTTTGAAATCCCCGTGCTCGACATGGGCCGCGCAACCGCTTTCTACGAAGCGCTGCTCGGCACCCCCATCCGCCGCGAGGCCATCGGGACCAAGCAACTCGGCGTGTTCGCCTACGACGGTGAACAAGGCACCGGTGGCTGCCTGCTCGCGGGGGACGGCGTGCCCGCGCCGTCGCTCGACGGCTCGCTGGTGTACCTCAACGCCGGGCCGTCGCTCGATGGGGTGGTGGCGCGCGTCGAAGCGGCCGGCGGCCGCGTGCTGGTGCCCAAGGTCACGCTGCCCGGTGACATGGGCTGCTTCGTGCACATCGCCGACACCGAAGGCAACCGCGTTGGCCTGCACGCGCTGAAGTGATCGACATGGCCGCCGTCGAACACGCGAACTGGGTCGCCGTGGCGAGTGCCGAGCACGTGGCCATCGGCCGTGCCCAGGGCTTCATGCAGGTCGGCCACGGCAAGGGCGCGCCGCTCAAGCGCCTGCATGCAGGCGACCGCATCGCCTACTACTCGCCGGTGCGCGTGTTCGGCACGAAGGACGCTTGCCAGGCCTTCACGGCCATCGGCACGGTGCGGGACGAGCGTGTCTACCAAGGCCAGATGGCGAACGGCTTCGAGCCCTGGCGCAAGGACGTGGCCTGGCTCGACGCCCACGAGGCGCCGATCCGCCCGCTGCTCGATGCGCTGTCGTTCACGCAGGGCAAGGCGAACTGGGGTTATGCGTTCCGCTTCGGCCTGCTGAAGGTCACGGCTGACGACATGGACAACATCGCGAAGGCGATGCGCGCGGCGCGGGCCGCTGTGTAGCATCGCGCCGCCTGCTCCAACGACAAACAAGATGCGCCGCGCCGAACGCCTGTTCCAGATCGTCCAACTCATTCGCGGCCGGCGCTTGAGCACGGCCGGCTTCATCGCCGGGCGGCTCGAAGTCTCCGAGCGCACGGTCTACCGCGACGTGGCTGAGTTGATGGCGCAGGGCGTGCCCATCGAAGGCGAGGCCGGCGTGGGCTACCGCATGAACGCAGGCTTCGACCTGCCGCCGCTCATGTTCACCAAAGACGAAGCGCAGGCACTGGTCGCATCGGTTCGGCTCGCGCAGCCGAGGCTCGATGGGGCCCTGGCGCGGCAAGCCGAAGGCGCGCTGTCGAAGATCCTCGCAGTGCTGCCGCCGGCCGCACGCGCAGCGGCCGAGAGCCTGGCGCTGTATGCGCCGGCCATCGGCATTGACGACAGCACGCGCCAGCAGCTCGAAGTGCTGCGCGTGGCCACCGAGGCGCACCAGAAGCTGCGCATCGACTACCTCGACGCGAAAGAGCAATTGAGCCAGCGTACCGTTCGCCCGCTCGGCAGTTTCTACTGGGGCGCGGTGTGGACGCTGGCCGCGTGGTGCGAAACGCGGGTGGGCATTCGCAGCTTCCGCGTCGACCGCATCCAGGCCTTGCAGGTGCTGGACGAGCGCTTTCGCGACGAGCCGGGCAAGACACTGGCAGACTTGTTCCGGCGCATCGAGGGCGAGCGTTCGACGCCTTCGCGCACGGCCTGACGTTTCAACGGAGCACCCCATGACCAAGCCCTTCATGAACCTCGACGAGGTCACCTTCGACGACATCGAAGACAACGGCTACTACACCTCCAGCCGGGGGCAGATCGGCGCCCACATCGGCGCGCGGCAACTGGGCTACAACCTGTCGGTGCTGCCGCCGGGCAAGGCGCAGTGCCCCTTCCACAGCCACCGCGGCGAGGAAGAGATGTTCCTGATTCTCGAAGGTGAAGGCGAGCTTCGCTTCGGCGACCAGCGTTACCCGATCCGCCCGCACGACGTGATCGCCTGCCCGACCGGCGGCGCCGCTGTGGCACACCAGATCATCAACACGGGCACGACGACGATGCGCTACCTGGCGCTGTCGACCGTCGTGAACCTGGAGGTCTGCGAGTACCCGGACTCGCAGAAGGTCATGGTGTCGGCGCGCCCGCCGAACCAACCCGGTATGCGCAAGCTGTTCCGCGCCGAAACGACGGTCGACTACTACGACCGCGAGAAGTTCTGATGGGCCGGCAGCGTCACGTCGCACGCATCACAGGCTGCCGCTCGTGCGCAGCTTCTCCAGCCGCAGCGCGAGGTGTTGCTGGAGCTCGCTCGCACGGCGGCGCAGGGCCTCGGCGCCGGGCGCATCCGGGCTGCTCGCGATGAGCGCGCGCAACGCGGCGAGCTGCTTCATCACCTCGACCTCGGGTGGCACGAAGCCGGCTTCCTTCAAGGCCTTGAAGGCCATGCGCAGCTCTTCCGGCGTTTGCGCGTAGCCGTCGTCCAGGTCGAGCGGCTTACCCCAGCTGGGCGCCGATTGAAGCTCGCCGCTGCGCTGGCTGTCACGCAGGCTTTGGGCGATGTGGTCGTCGAGTGTGGCCATGGCGGTTCTCCGGGGTTCAGGGCCGAGGGCGCGTGGCTGCCGCCACGCGCGCCGCCCAGTGTTCGGTCAGTGGTGTGACGGGCTTGGCGAGGCGGCGTTCGTTCAGCAGCGCCCTGCCAGCGGAGTGGCCGCCGCCCCGCGCGGCGGCGGCGAGCACGGTCTGGTCGATCAGGTCGCGCTGCGCGTGGCTGCCGCCGAAGCGCTGCGCATGGGCGCGCAGCGGGTAGAGCGTTTGCACCGCAGTGTCGAAGCGCTCCTCGGCGAACGCGAGCAGGCCGCGCATCAACGGCAGCCCGACATCGCGGGCCACATCGCGCGCGTGGCCGTGGGCCAGTTCGGCACGCTCGGTGACGCTCGCGGCCCACGCGCGCGCGGCGGGCAGGTCGCCGCTGCCGATCAGCGCCAGCAAGGCGTGCACGTCGTTGAACGGGTAGCGCCCGGCCTCGTGCACGGGGCGTGGCCAGCCGGATGCGAGCGCCTGCCAGCGCGTGCCGGTGGGCATGGCGAGCAGGTGCATGCGCCAGAGCAGCGCGGCGGCGTCCAGGCGCTGCAGGGTGATCTGCTCGGGGCTCGATTCCAGGTGCGCGTCGAAGCACTGCAGGGCCGCGTTCGCGTCAAGGGCTTCGAGCGCGAACAGCGCGTGGTGCCAGCCGAGGTGGCCCTGAAAGCCGTTGCCATCGGTCCAGTCGGGGTGCCAGTGCGCGAGCCATGCGCTGCCTTGCGCGTAGTGGCCCTGCATCTCCATCACATGCGCCACCGCATGCATGGCCCAGGGCACGCGCGCACTGGCAAGGGCCTCGCGGCCGGTGGCCTCGGCCTGCGCATACAGCTGGTTTTCTTCGAGGCCGAAGGCGTACAGGCCGAGCACGTACGGCCGAAGCGCGTCGCCCGCGTCCCATTCCGGAAGCACGCGGGCCACGCGCTGGCGCAGGCTCGTGCCGTCGCCGCGATAGAAGTCGAACAGGTGCGCCCATTGCAGCGCGAGCGCGTCGCGCGGGTGCTGCAGCAACAAGGCTTCCCACGCGGTGCAGGCGCCGGTCCAGTCGCCCGCCAGCAGGGCTTTCAACGCAGCGAAGTGGGCGCGCTCGCGGTCGTTGGCGGTGCGGGCGAGCGGCTCGCACGCGTTCAGGATGCGGGTGGCCTGCGGCCACACCGACGGCTCGGTCAGGCTCAGCAGGAAGCCGCATTCCATGAGGGGCGGCAGGAGCCACTGCGGGTCGGCGGCGCGCGCGGCGGCGAGGTCGTCCAGGGGCGTGCCGTAGAACGACATCATTCGCCACAGCGCATGCTCGGTCGCCGCGAGCGCTGCGCCGGACAGCGTGCTGACAGGGTTGCCGCGCGCATCGCGCATGAAGGCCTCCGCAGGTGCCACGGGTGCCGTGGCGGCCATGCGAAGAATACCTGCGCAGGCGGGCTCGGGTGCAGCCCTTGTCGCCGCTTCAGCCCTCCACGCGCACCGGCCGGCGGCGCGCCGCCCAGGCCGCCACACCGAGCCCGGCCAGCAGCAGCGCGGTCGTGGACGGCTCGGGCACCGAAGCGACCACGTCGACGCTGTAGCGGCCGTCGGCGAACGCGCCGGTGTCGTCGAGCGCGGCGCCGAAGATCGTGAGCAGCAGCGGCATGCCTGCGCTTACATCGGCCTCGATGTCGAAGTTCATCGGCATCGGGCCGGGGAAGAAGCTGAACTGCTGGCCGTTCAACTCGGCCACGAAGAACGCGACCGACGGCGTCAGCGCGGCGAAGCTCACCGCCACGTGACCATCGAACGCGGCCGGCGTGAAGCTGTAGTTGTCGATGAAGATGCCGTTGACGGCGGCGGCAAAACTGCTGGTCGACGCGCTCGGCGTGGCGGGCGCCAGCACCAGCGTGTAGTCGTCGGCGAATGCCGCGCCGCAAGCCACGGTTAATGTGGCGGCGGCGGCAAGAGAGCGAATCAGTGTCATGGGAAGGCTCCTGGTTGCAGTGGGCCGGGCTGCAGCGTGCAGCCCGGCTTGCATGGGAAAGGTGGGCAGGTGGTCTGCAGGCCTACTTCGCGCCCGGGATCGGCGTGCTCAGGTACGGGAAGGCAGGCAGCAGCGGAACCACGGCCTGATCGACAGCGTCGTGCAGCTTGAACGCAGTGCCCTTCAGCGGCACGGCCGACGGGTTGCACGCCAGGCCGAAACCATACGCGTCGTTGTTGCCGTTTGCCATGCACAGGCCGCCTGCGATGGCGACGAGCGAGATGTCGACCACGTCGTCTTTCGGGCGGCGCCCGTTCGGGTAGCCGGCGTTGTCGCTTCCACCGGCAAGGATGTTGCCGACGATGCCCAACCGGTTCTGCATCGCGAACGGCACCGCCGGGATGGCGGTGTTCAGGCGCAGCATCTCCGAACCCGTGACCATCGCGAGCTGGTTCACGCCCTTGATGCCGGTCAGGAACGTGGTGACCAAATCATTGCGGCCGGGGTTGCTGGGCGCGATGCTGCCGGGCGGCAAGGCAAAGGCAATCTCGAGCAGCGAGGGCAGCGTCGGGTTGGTCACGTAGTCGATGAACTGGCCGTCTCCGCTGGGTACCGAGCCGTTGAAGCGGTCCTTGTCGGGCAGGCCGATCACCACCTCGTTGACAAGCGGCATGCCCAGGCGCGACACCTGCACCCAGTTGCCGCCGGTCGTCACGGTGGTGCCGTGGCCCGAGGCGGGGCTGGCGGTCAGGTACTGGCCCTGGCGCAGGCTCGCGGTCGTCCAGCCGCCGATCACCGGCTTGCTGCTGTCGGCCGTGAGGCACGAGGCCGGCACTTCGAGCGCGAGCGTGGTCACGTTCTTGTAGGCCAGGTCGTCCTGGCCGGCATTGATGAGGCTCGGGTTGGTGATGACGTCGAGCGGCGCGTGCACGAGGTCAAAGATGACGCCCAGGTTCACCGCGAACGGGTCCTTGCGCTGGCCCACGAACACCTTGCCGGGCGTGGCGCAGCCGGGAATGTTGATCGGGTAGATGTGCTTGGCCGCGTAGCCCGCGTAGTCGGGGATGGTCTTGGTGCCGATGTTGTCGACAGGCTTGTCGAAGGTGGCGGCACCGGTGCTCGCGTGTGTCACCGCAGCGCTGGCGCCGGTGCGGCGGTCGCCCCGAACGATGTTGAGGGTGTAGCTCTCGTTCAGGTTCAGCGCCGCGTCTTTCAGGTTGCTCACCTGCCCGGCCTGGACCAGCGGGATCGGCACCGTCTTGTTGCCGATGGGCAGCGCAATGCCCTTCAGCGTGTTCTTGAACTTGAACTGGAAGGTGATGTGCTCCTTCGCGTCGCCGACGTTGTCGATGTGGATCTCGTACAGCGCGTTCGGGTCGAGCGAGAAGTAGTTCGGGCCGCCATACGCGTCTTGCAGCGGCAGGTAGTTGGCGACCAGCGTCACGAAGCCGGCCCGCCCGCCGGTGCCGTTGGCGGCCACCCCTTCGTAGCTGTTGAACATGTAGAAGTCGGTGCCGTCGACCTTCGGGTTCGTCGTGATGAACGGTGCCTCGCGGTGGCTGGAGGCGTGAGCGGCAGGTACGGCGACGGCGCCGAGCAGGGCGGCCGTGGCGGTGCATGCGGCAAGGCGAACGGCGGCGGTTGGCCGCAGCCGAAAAGAACGGGCGGGTGTGGCGTGGGTCATGGGGGCTCCTTCAGGCGGTTGCGTTGTGGCGCCGTGCCCGGTGCAGCCAGGCTGTGGCGGTTGGCAAGTCGCGGCCCGCGGCCGGCCCTTGCCTGCATGTCGCCTACGCCGCACCCATCGGCCTGGATGCCGAGTCGGTCACCTTTTTCTAGGGGCCGGGTTAACCCGGCGATTCGCTCCAGGCGGATCGCGCTCGTCGCTGAGCCAGCAGGAGCGTGTCTGGGTATACATTTCGGTTTAACGAATTCTTTAATGGACAGTGCAATATGACTCTGCGCGCATCAGACATCGTTCCCATCAGCGAAGCCCGCGCTCGTCTGACTGAACTGGCCGAGGACGTCGTCGGCTCTGGCGCAGAAAAGGTGTTGACCAAGAACGGCGCCAGCTACGTGGCGCTTGTCGACGCGCGCCGGCTCGACTACTACCATGCACTCGAAGCAGAGCACGCCAACCTCGTGCTCGCTGAAGATGCGGTCACAGGGCTCAAGGAAGCGCTGTCCGGCCAATTCGCCTCCGATGACGAACTCGATGAGGCGCTCGGCGTCACGCCGGTCCGGTGAGTATTCCGACCCACGCCAAGGTCAGGGCCGCCCCGAACTTCCTGACCTGCTTGCGTGCCGCTCGGAGCTTCATGGTCGAGCAGGATGCGGGTTCGGCGCCTGGGCGCTTCGAGAAGCTGCAGGGTGAACTGGTCAAAGCGCGGGCGCTCCTGGCCTTTTCACCTACCAGTGGTCGCCCTGCCCGATTTCTCGACGCCAAGACCGGCTGGGGCCGGTTCCAGGCGCAGCAAGCGGTCGAGCTCGCGCGGTTGATTGGGATGCCTGAACTGCGAGAGCTTGTGTTGGCTCGCTATGTTGTGCTCTGTGCCCATTCCGAGCTGGACGTACTGCTTCTCTCGCTGCGCCGTGAGCGTCAGTTGGGATACCGGTTGCATGGCTGATGGCGCCTGCTCTGCGGCCTCAAGCTGCTGCCGTGGGCCACGCGGCGCAGAAGCCCTCGATCACGTTGGCCGTGTTCACGCCCACGTCGTCGACCGCGTAGCCGCCTTCGAACACGAAGACGGTCGGCAGTGCGGCGCCGGCGATGTCTTGCCCGAGCAGCAGGTAATCGGCGCTCTTCAGGCCGAAGCCCGAGATCGGGTCGCCCTCGAAGGTATCGACACCGAGTGAGACCACCAGCGCCTGTGCATCGAACTGCGCTATGGCTTGCAGGCCGAGCTGCAAGGCTTCGCGCCAACGCGCGAACCCGGTGCCGCGTGGCAGCGGCAGGTTCAGGTTGAAGCCGCCTCCGGCGCCGGCACCGCGCTCGTCGGCATGGCCGAGGAAGAACGGGTACTCGGTGCGCGGGTCACCATGGATCGACACGGTGAGCACATCCGCGCGCTCGTAGAAGATGCTCTGAGTGCCGTTGCCGTGGTGGTAGTCGACATCGAGCACCGCCACGCGCGCCTGGCCGCCTTCCCGAAGCGCCTGCGCCGCGAGCGCGGCGTTGTTGAGGAAGCAGTAGCCGCCAAGGAAGTCAGCCCCCGCGTGGTGGCCGGGCGGGCGGCTGAGCGCGAACGCGCTGCCGCGCCCGCCTGCGGCCAGCACGGCCTCGGCGGCGCCGATGGCGCAGGCAGCACCTCCCCGCGCCGCCGCCCAGCTCCCGGCCGTGAGCGGCGTGCCGGCGTCGAACGAAAACAGGCCCAGCCGCGCTGCGAAGCTGTCGGGCAGCACGTCGAAGCGCATGCCCGGCGCCGGCCACACCGAAGGCAGCGCATCACGCCCGGCATTCGCCGGATCGAGCGCGACCCAGTCGCGCCAAGCATGGGCCAGGAACTGCAGGTAACGCGGCGTGTGGACGCGCGCGAGCGCGCTGTCGAGCGTGGTGCCGGCATCCACGGCGGCCTGCAACGGACCGACGCCGCGCCGTTGCAACTCGGCCAGTACGCGGGTCAGCCGGTCGGGGGTCTCGTGGCAATCGACCAGGCGGCCGCGGAACATCTCTTGCCGCCCCGCGTGGAGGTGATGCACCGGGTTGTGGACGACGAGCATGGCCTACTTCGGCGGGGCGGGCGCTGCCGCCGGTGCGGTGGGCGCTGGGGTGGCTGGGCTCGCTGGGGCGGCTTCCGTGACAAAGCCGATGCGCGTGAGCCCTGCCTTCTGCAGCACGGCGATCAACTCGGCCACGCGGCCGTAGGGCGCCGCCTTGTCGGCGCGCAGCTGCACCTCGGTCTTGGGGTTCTTGCGCGCGGCCTCGAGCACGCGGGCGCCGAAGGCGGCGGCGTCGAGCTTGTCGTCACCGATGTAGAGCGCGCCTTGCGGGTCGAGTGCGACGCTGATGAACTGCGGGGCATCGTTCGGCTGGCCGGCGTCGGTGCGCGGCAGCTCCAGCTTCAGGCTCGACGACATCAGCGGCGCGGTGATCATGAAGATCACCAGCAGCACCAGCATCACGTCGATCAGCGGCGTCATGTTGATGTCGCTCATCGGCGCGGGCCGGTTGGCGCGTTCGAGTCGACCGAAGGCCATCGGGTGATCGGGTGGCGTGCAGTGGGGCCGCGTGGGGCGTGTCAGGCAGCGGTGTCGATCAGCATCTCGCGCAGGTCGTGCGCGAAGCCTTCGAGCTCGGCCTCGCAGGCGCCGACCATCTTGCCGAAGATGTTGTAGGCCAGCACCGCGGGGATCGCGACCGCCAGGCCCGCCGCCGTCATGACCAGCGCTTCGCCGACCGGGCCGGACACGCGCTCGATCGAGATCGAGCCCGCCGCCGAGATGCTGATCAGCGCATGGTAGATGCCCCACACCGTGCCGAACAGGCCGATGAACGGCGCCGTGCTGCCGATGGAGGCGAGCATGACTTGCCCGAACTGAAGTTGCGCCAGCACGCCGTGCAGCGCGTCGCGCAGGCGCCGGGTCAGCTGCGAGTCGAGGTGGCCCTTGCCTTCGAGCGTGCCGAGTTGCGGCATGGCCATTGCGGCGGCGAGCAGCGGTTGCAGTGCGCGCTCGCGGTCGAACGCGGCGAGTTGGTCGCGGCCGGCGTCCATCGACACGGCGGCCCAGAACGCGGGCACGGCGCGTTCGATGTCGTGCCGCACCCGCCGCAGCAGCCACGCCTTCCAGAGAATCACGACCCAGGCGCTGACCGACATGAGGAGCAGCATCGCGGCCACCGTGCGCGTGATGGCGTCGCCCTGCGCCAGGAACTGCATCATGTCGACACCCTGTTCGTCGCTTTCACTGCGGCCACAGCACGTCGTGCATGCCGAACAGGCCGGTCGTCTTGCCCGCCAGGAAGCGCGCGGCGCGCAGGCTCCCTTGCGCGTACCCGGCGCGGCTGGACGCGCGGTGAGAGATTTCGATGCGCTCGCCGGTGCCGGCGAACATCACGGTATGGTCGCCGACGATGTCGCCCCCGCGAATGGCTGCGAAGCCAATGCTCGACGGGTCGCGCTCACCCGTCACGCCTTCGCGGGCATAGACGGCGCAGTGATTCAGGTCGCGGCCGAGCGCGGCGGCCAGCACCTCGCCCATCTTCAGCGCAGTGCCGCTGGGCGCGTCGACCTTGTGGCGGTGGTGCGCCTCGATGACTTCGATGTCGTAGCCCTCGTTCAGCGCGCGCGCGGCCATGTCGAGCAGCTTGAACACCACGTTCACGCCCACGCTCATGTTGGGCGCCATGACGATGGCGATGTGCTTGGCGTGCTCGGCGATCTGCGCCTTCTGCGCCTCGGTGAAACCGGTGGTGCCGATGACGGCGTTCACGCCGAGCTCGCGGCACAAGGCCAGGTGGGCCAGGGTGCCTTCGGGGCGCGTGAAGTCGATCAGCACCTGCGCGCCGGTGAGGCCGGCGGCCAGGTCGGCAGTGATGCTCGGCGTGTTGGAAAGACCCAGCAGTGCGCCAGCCTCGCGGCCGATGGCGGCGCTTGACGGCACGTCGAGAGCGCCGCTGAGTTGCAGGTCGTCGGCCCGGCTGACGGCCTCGACCAGCATTTGCCCCATGCGCCCCGACGCACCCGCGACGGCCACGCGGATCGCGCCTTGAACATCAATCATGGGCGCGGCTCAAGCGGCGGGTAGTCGCGCACAGGGCCGACGGGCTCGGCTTCGCTGGCGGCCGGCGCGGCCGGTTGCGGCAGGGACTTGATCTGCGCTTCGGTCAACTCCAGAGCCGGGGCGTTGCGGGCGGTCTTGAAGGTATCGATGGAGGCGACGAAGTCACGTTCGGAAGGCAGCTCGCCGCCGGTGTCGATGCCCTTCAGCGCTTCGCCGTCGAAACGCACCACCACACGCCGCAGCTGCGGCTCGGCGCCCTGGCGGCGGATCGTGAACACATAGTCCCAGCGGTCGCCATGGAATGGGTCGGTGACGAGCGGTGAGCCCAGCACGTCGCGCACCTGCGCGCGGCTCATGCCCGGCTTGACGAACTCGGCCTGCTCTTTCGTCACCACGTTGCCCTGCACCACCTCGACCTTGTACGGCGTGATCACGCCAAGGAAGCTGTCGGAAGACTGCAGCGATTGGCAGCCGACCAACGCTGCGGCACCGAGCGCGCAGAGTGCGAAGCGGGCGGCGAGCGGCACACGAACAAGGGGGAGGGAGCGCATGTTGTGCAGGCGGCGAGCGGGGCGCCAATCTCGATATGATCGAACGATTCTAGCGGCTGGCCCCTCTGGCCGACCCGCACCGATGCCCAGCGCCACCGCTGGGCTCCGACGTTCCGAACCTGCCCTGCCCGCCACCGCCATGACGCATGCCGACGAACTGAAGAACAGTGGCCTGAAAGCGACCCTGCCGCGCATCAAGGTGCTGGAGATGTTCCAGAAGTCCTCGCAGCGCCACATGAGCGCCGAGGACGTCTTCAAGTTGCTGCTGGCCGAAGGGGCCGATGTGGGCCTGGCCACCGTCTACCGCGTGTTGATGCAGTTCGAGCAGGCGGGCATCTTGTCGCGCAACCACTTCGAGACCGGCAAGGCCGTGTTCGAGCTGAACGAAGGCAAGCACCACGACCACCTGGTGTGCGTGGACTGCGGCCGCGTCGAGGAGTTCTTCGACGCCGAGATCGAGCAACGCCAAAAGAGTGTGGCACTGGCTCGCGGCTTCGAGCTGCAGGACCATGCGCTGGCGCTCTACGCGGTGTGCACGAAGGTCAACTGCGAGTTCAGGCCTCAGGTTTCAACATCGCCTTGGCGTGGCGCTCGATGAATTCTTTGTAGGTGTCGATACCGCGCAACTGCAGGATGGTGTTGCGCACCGCCGCTTCGACCAGCACCGCGAGGTTGCGGCCGGCATCGACCGCGATCACGGTCTTTCGCACCGGCACGTCGAGAATATCTTCGTTCAACGGCTCGTAAGGCAGGCGCTCGAACTCTCGGTCCATCGTCTCCTTGCGCACCAGGTGCACGATGAGCTTCAAACGCATCTTGCGGCGCACCGCCGTCTCGCCAAAGATCGCCTTGATGTCGAGCAGGCCGATGCCGCGCACTTCGAGCAGGTTCAGCAGCAGCTCCGGGCAGCGCCCTTCGAGGCCGGTTTGCGAGACGCGGAACAGGTCGACCGCGTCGTCAGCGACCAGCCCGTGGCCGCGTGAGATGAGCTCCAGGCCGAGTTCGCTCTTGCCCAGGCCCGACTCGCCGGTGATGAGCACGCCGACGCCGAGAATATCCATGAACACGCCGTGGCGCGTGGTGCGCTCGGCGAAGTGCAGGCTGAGGTAGCTGCGCACCACGTCGATGACGTGACCAGCGGGCTCGTCGGTGGCGAACAGCGGGATGTCCGCACGGTCGCACATGGCCACCAGCTTGTCGGGCGCGGCTTCGGCATCGGCCACGATCAGCACCGGCGGCTCCAGCGTGACGATGCGCTGGATGCGGCGCTCGGCCACTTCGGGGCCGGTGTTGAGATAGGCCACCTCACGCCGGCCGACGATCTGCACGCGGTATGGGTGGATGTAGTTCAGGTAGCCGACCAGGTCGGCAGCCGACTGCGCGTTGCGCACGGCGGCTTCGTCGAACCGGCGCTCGGGGTGAGCGTGGCCGGCGATCCATTCCCAGCGCAGCGTCGGGCGGTGTTCCTCGAACAGCGCCTCGGCACTGATGGCGGTCGGCTTCATGGAGCCCCCAGGGCGGGCAACCGTGCCACCGTTGTGCGCTGCACTAGGCCACCGACTTCAGCGGTTCCCAACTGGCGATGAGTCGGTGCACGGTGGCCGCGTCGCCTTCGGTCTTCAGGCGCTCGCGCAGTTCGCGGTCCGACAGCATCTCGGCAATCTCGGACAAGATTTCGAGGTGGCGCTGGGTGGCGGCTTCGGGCACCAGCAGGAAGATCAGCAGGCCCACGGGCTCGTCGTCCGGGGCATCGAAGGGAATGGGTTGCTGCACGCGCAGCACCGCCGCCAGTGGGTTCTTCAGGCCTTTGATGCGGCCGTGCGGTATGGCGACGCCGTGCCCCAGACCGGTGGAGCCCAAGCGTTCTCGGGCGAACAGGTTGTCGGTGACGGTGGCACGCGCGATCGCATGCTGGTTCTCGAACACCAGGCCGGCGTGCTCGAAAGCGCGCTTCTTGCTGGTGGCGTCTACATCGACCAGCACGTTGCTGGCGGGCAGGATGGCAGCGAGGCGGTTCATCGGTGGCGCGGGCCTTGAGGTTGCAGGCAGTGGCGGCGTTTCAGCAGGCGCCACACGGTCGAACATTATGGAACGCAAGCCGGTTTCCGGGCAGACCCGGTGACGTCGCGAGGTCAGATTGTGCATGCGGTGCTGCATTGCAACAACGCTGTTTCGCCCCTCGGTCACGGGGGCACCGCGCGGGCACCGGTCCAGATGCAAAAAGCGGCCCGCAGGCCGCTTGTCGGTCGGGGGAATGCCCTTCAGACAGGTGCGGAATCTATGCGCTTCGGTGATGCGTGGTGGTGGTCCTGAACCTTGTCCTTGTGACGGCAGACCTGGCGGTCGAGCTTGTCCATCAGTTGGTCGATGGCGGCGTAGAGGTCTTCGCTGCTTTGCTCGACGAAGATGTCCTTGCCCTTCACATGGAGTGTGACTTCGGCCTTTTGTCGGCGTTCTTTCTCCTTCAGTTTCTCGACCGACAGCAGCACGTTGATATCGACCACTTGGTCGAAGTGGCGTGTAACCCGATCCAGCTTTGTGAGCACGTACTCTCTGAGAGCCGGCGTCACGTCGAGGTGGTGGCCGCTGATCGTCAAGTTCATGGAGCTTCCTTTCGCAGGGGTGGGGGAGGCGGGAAGAGGGCGTGGTGCAGGTCGCGCAGAGGGTTGGGGGCAGGGCCTGTTTGGTTCAGTGTGCCTAGCTTCCTGCGGTGTGACAAGCGCATGAAACCGATACACACAAGATGCCAAATGGGCCCAGCGGAGCCGGCTTGCGGCTCATGGGCGGATGCAATAATCCAAGGCTGTGCCTCTTGTGGCAACACATTCGGACACCCCGGTGGCAAGCGTTGGAACCCCATGCTCAATGTCTTCACGCTGGCCAATGGCCGGCTCTTCCAGGAAGAGATCGAAAGCCTCGAAGCGCTCGCCCACGTGCGGCCGGTGTGGGTCGATCTCGACGCGCCGACCGGCGAAGAGAAAGGCTGGATCGCGGCCCACTTCGGCGTGACGATTCCTGCTGACGCGGTCGACGACGACCTCGAAGAGTCGGCCCGGTTCTACGAAGAGGACAACGGCGAGTTGCACATTCGCTCCGACTTCCTGATCGACGACGATGAGACCCCGCGCAACGTGCGCGTGGCGTTCATCCTGTTCAAGAACGTGCTGTTCTCGATCCACGGCGAAGACCTGCCCGTGTTCCGCCTGCTGCGGCTGCGGGCGCGGCGCATTCCCGCGCTGATCGAAGACGCGAAGGACGTGCTGCTCAAGCTCTATGACGCCGACGCCGAATACAGCGCCGATGCGCTGGAAGGCGTCTATGACACGCTCGAAGCGGTGAGCGCCCGCGTGCTCAAGCGCGACGTGAACGACCAGGCCGCCGGCGAGGCGCTGAACGCCATCGCCCGCGAGGAAGACCTGAACGGCCGCATTCGCCGCAATGTGATGGACACGCGCCGCGCGGTCAGCTTCATGATGCGCAGCCGCATGCTCAATGCCGAGCAGTTCGAGGAAGCGCGGCAGATCCTGCGCGACATCGACTCGCTCGACAGCCACAGCACGTTCCTCTTCGACAAGATCAACTTCCTGATGAACGCCACGGTCGGCTTCATCAACATCAACCAGAACAAGATCATCAAGCTGTTCTCGGTGGCGAGCGTGGCCTTGCTTCCGCCGACACTGATCGCGAGCATCTACGGCATGAACTTCAAGGGCATGCCGGAGCTCGACTGGGCGCTGGGCTACCCGTACGCCATCGGCTTGATGGTGGCGAGCGTGATCGCGCCGTTCTGGTACTTCAGGCGCAAGGGTTGGCTTTAGGTTTCAGGCGGCCACGCGCTTCTTCAGCCAGCGCATCAACGCGCCCACGACCGGCAGCTTCTCGTACAACTCTTCGGCTGCATCCCAGTAGTCGCGGTGCAGGGTGATGCGCCCCTGCGCATCGAGCACCAGGTGCGAGGCGCCGTGCACGGCCTGCAGCGCTGCGCTGCCGCGCTTGAAGCGGAACAGGAAGTCCCAGGTCAGGACGCATTGGTTGCCCTCCGCGATGGCCGCGCGCACCACGAAGCGCGGCTCGTTCAGCGTGGTGAACATGTAGGCGAAGATGCGCTGCACATCAGGCACGCCGCGCACGTCGTTGAACGGGTCCTTGAAGCGCGCGTCGGCGGCGTAGTAATCACCCAGCTGTGCCACATCGGCCGGCGCCAGGCGCTCGAACAGCGCCGCGATGCGCTCGATGCGCGCATCGGCAATCGGCGCCCTGCCCGGCGCGACGGGCGCAGTCATCACAGGCCGGTGGCCTTGTGAATGGCTTTGAAGTACAGGCCGTCGCCCAGGTGCTGCAGCGCTTTCATCCACAGCGTGAATCGCTTCGGGAAGTGGATCTCGAAGCTGCCGGCCGCCCAACCCGCTAGGATTTCCTGCGCCGCTTCCTCCGGCGTAATGAGCGCCGGCATGCTGAATTCGTTGGTCGACGTGAGCGGCGTCTTCACGAAGCCAGGGTTGATCACCGAAACACCGATGTTCTGCGCCGCCAGGTCGAGGTAGAGCGTCTGCGCCAGGTTGATCAGTGCGGCCTTCGTCGGCCCGTAGGCCAGCGAATTCGGCAGCCCGCGATAGCCCGCCACGCTGGACACCACGCTGATGTGGCCGGCCTTCTGTTTCAGCAGCACCGGCAGCACGGCATCGAGCATGTGCAGCGCCCCGACGTAGTTGACGCGGTCGTGCTGCAGCGCCTCGTCCAGGTCGAACGCGGTGGCGCGCATGGCCTTGTAGTGCCCGGCGCAATAGACCGCCATGTCGAGCCGCCCGAAGCACGCCTGGATGCGCTCGGCCGCGCGCGCCATGGCCTCGCGGTCGGTCGCGTCGAGCGCAATGGCCAGGCTGCCCTCGTGGGCCTTCTCGAAGGCCTCGACGGCGGCGGCGTTGCGTGCCGAGACCACCACGTGCGCGCCACGTGCGTACAGCAACTCGGCGGTGGCCTTGCCGATGCCGCTGGAAGCGCCGACGAGCCAGACGCAGCGGCCAGTCCAGTCGGTGATACGGGGGTTCAGTGCCATGGTGGGGTGCGTCTCAAGGCTTGCCAGCGGGCTTTTCGAACGCGAGCGTCACCTCGCCCAGACGCACGCCGAACTTGCTCATCACGGCCTTGTTGATCATCACGCGCTCGTTCATCAGGTACATCCAGTCGTCGAACTGGACCTCGTAGACCGAGCCGTCCACCGGCAGGCGCAGCGTGTAGTTCCAGCGGAACGCGTTGCCTGCCGCCTCGCCCGTGGCGGTGCCGACCACGTCGTCGGCGGTGCCGGTGTAGCGGGTCACGCCGCCACTGTTCCCGCCCGTGCCACTGAGCTTCTTGAGGCGCCACACGCGGCGCTCCTTCTTGCCGTCGCTGTAGGTGAAGTCTTCGTCGAGCACGCCGTCGTCACCGACCCAGCTGCACTTCATCAGCACCGTGAAGCGGCGCGCCACCTTGCCGGCGCGGTCGGTGAAGATGCCGTGCGCGGTGACATCGCCGTTGAAGTAGGCCTTGAGGTCGAACACCGGCTTCTGGGCCTCGTAGTCGGCCGGCACGGGCGGCGCGGCGCAGCCACACAGCAGGGCCGTTGCGAGTGTGGCCAGCGCGGCGCCGGTGATGAGAAGTCGTCGTTGCATGCTCAGCTTTCAGCGGTTCGAATCCATCGGGTGTAGAGCAGGCCGCTGGCCGCGAGCTTGAGCACGCAGGGCAACGCGCAGTACGCGAGCGTGAGGGCGGACAGGGCCTGCGGGTCGCGGCTGCCCGGCGCGTAGCCGAAAGCCTGCAGCGCAGGCAGCGACACGCCTGCGGCGAGCGCCAGGTTCAGCTTGGTGGCGAAGTTCCACCAGCCCAGGTAGGCGCCCTCGGCGTGGCCGCTGTGACCGGCCCGCTGAATGACGCCGGTGAGCAGCGCGCCGGGCAATGCGAGGTCGGCGCCGAGCGCCACCCCGCTGGCCACGCACACGGCGGCGAACGCGGCCACATCGCCCGCACCGAGCAGCGCCGCCCACATGAACACCACGACGGCCAGCAACATGCCGGCCAACCAGGTGCGCGCCAGGCCGAAGCGCGACACCGCGCGCACCCACAGCGGGATCGAGCCGGCACCGGCCGCAAAATACGCCGCCAGGAACAGCGGCTCGAACTGCGGCGCCTGCAGCCGATCGCGGATGAAGAAGAGCACCAGCGTGGCCGGCACGGCGCTGGCGATGCCGTTGGCGAGGTAGATCGCCAGCAGCTTGCGAAACGCAGGGTTGGCGAGCGGCAGGCCGACCGGTGTCGATGCGCCGCCGCCGGATGCAGATGCAGATGCGGGTGCGGCAACGGGCGCCGGCCGCGGGGCGCGCAGCAGCAGCGCCATCCCCACCGCCAGCGCCACGGCGAACACCGCCGCACTGGCCGCGAGGCCCGCCACCGACGGCAGCACGCTCGCCACGAGCACGCCGACAAGCGCCAGCCCTTCGCGCCACGCGACGACGCGGGCACGTTGCCCCTCGTCGCCCCCGAGCCGCGCCCCCCAGGCCTGGTGGATGACGGTGACGATGCTGTAGCTGAGGTAGGTGACCGCCAGCAGCGCGGCGCACCAGGCCAGCAGCGCAGCGGTGCCCTGCACCGGCGGGAAGAACAGCGCAGTGAAGCCGGCCGCAAGCACGACCGCCGCCGCCGCCGCGACGCGCCACGCAGCGTGCGCCGAGCGGGTGAAGAGCCGGTCGGCCCAGCGGCCGATCAGCGGGTCGGCGACCGCGTCGAGAAGTCTGGCCGCCAACAGCACAGCACCCAACAACGCGAGCGGCACGCCGAACGCGCTGGCGTAGTGGTTGGGCAACACCACGTACAGCGGCAGGGCGACGAACGCCAGTGGCAAGCCGAGCGCGCCGTAGGTGGCGCCGGCACGCCCTGCCGCCATCGGCTCGGCGGGGCGCAGCACGTCGGGGGCGGCGGGCGCGGTGGCGCTCATCGAATGCAGCGAACGCGGCACGGGCAGGTCATGCAAGGCAGGTTGTTCGAGGCGGCGCGGGCGCCGCTCAAGCACCGGCGGGCGCGCTGCCGAGCAACTGCTCCCGCAAGCGCGGCGCCGAGCTGCTCGGCGCGAGCCAGATGCTGAAGAAGCGCCGGGCGAAGTCGGCGTCGCGCAGCTCGCCAGCGGCACGCCCGTTGACGAAGAACGCGACCGACTGGCCGGGGCGCTGCACGCCGGTCAAGCGGTCGCCCTCACGCACATCGGGGAACAGTTCGGTCATCAACGACAGCCAGCGCGCGCCCTGCACAGCGTCGACGGTGCCGGCGCGCTTCATCTCGTCGAGGCTGCGCTCGGCGATCAACTTGCCCGGCAGGCTGCGTTCGTAGATCAGCTCCAGCGCCAACGGGTGGCGCTCGAACTTGGCCGGCTCGAACCCGTCGCCCACCCACAGCCGCGCGCGGTAGACCGAGAAGCTCAGGAATGTGAGGCGGCCCTGGCCGAGCAGGCGCGCGCCGGGCAGCTCGGCGCCCACTTCCGGCGGTGCCGGCCGTGTCGGCCCGGCCTGTGCCGGTGCGCACGCCGGCCACAGCGCGCCGGCCGTCAGCACTGCCGACGCCGCCATCGCGGTGCGGCGCGACACGCCACAGGCTGGGCGAGAGCCGAAGGTGGTGTTCATGCGCGCTGCAACGTGAACTGCATGACGCTCGTGTTGCGGGTCGCGAAAGCGGCCTCGCAATAGCCGAGGTAGAACTCCCAGATGCGCATGAAGCGCGTGTCGAAGCCGAGCTTGCGCACCGCGCCATCGGCGGCCAGGAAGCGCTCGCGCCAGCGCCGCAGCGTCTCGGCATAGTCGAGCCCGAAGTCGAGTTCGTTGACCACCTTCAGGCCGGCCTTCGCAGCAGCCTCGCGGAAGGCACTTGGGCTCGGCAACAGGCCGCCGGGGAAAATGTATTGCTGGATGAAGTCGGTCGACTTCACGTAACGCTCGAACAGGTCGTCACGGATCGTGATGCTCTGGACGCAGGCCTTGCCACCGGGCTTGAGTTGCGCCTTCAAGGTCTCGAAGTAGCTTGGCCAATAGGCGCGGCCCACCGCTTCGAACATCTCGATGGACGCAACCGCGTCGAACGGGCCGTCGGCAATGTCGCGGTAGTCCTGGAAGCGCAGCTCGCCGGCCAGGCCGGCGTCCGCCAGGCGCTGCTGGCCCCATGCGAGTTGTTCGCGCGACAGCGTCACGCCGGTCACGCTGGCGCCGAAGTCGCGCGCCGCGCATTCGGCGAGCGCCCCCCAGCCGCAGCCGATTTCGAGCACGCGGTCGCCGGGCTGCACGCCGCACTCGGCAAGCGCACGCCGCACCTTGGCCCACTGCGCATCGACCAGGCTCATGCCGGGCTCGCCCTCGAACCACGCGCTGCTGTAGTTCATGGTCGGGTCGAGCCACAGGCGGTAGAACTCGTTGCCGAGGTCGTAGTGGGCGTGGATGTTCTTCTTGCTGCCGCTGCGCGAGTTCCGGTTGAACAGGTGCTTGGTGCGGTACAGGAGCGAGCCCCACCACGTGCCGTAGATCATCGACTCGACTTCGTCGCGGTTGGCGATGAACAGGGTGAGCAACGCGGTCAGGTCGGGCGTGCTCCACTGGCCGGCGATGAACGATTCGGCGAAGCCGATGTCGCCCGACTTGAGCGCGGCAGCGCACACGCTCCAGTCGTGCATGCGCAGCGCGGCGCGAAGCTCGGTGCCGTCGGCACCGCTGGCGGCCGCGCCGAAGTGAATCATGGTGCCATCGGGCAACTGCACGTCGAGCGTGCCGTGCTTGATGCCCTTGAGCAGACGAAACACCGCACGCGCGGCGGCCGGGGCCGAGGCGGCAACATGCGGCGGGATCAGGGTGGTGCTGCTGATGGGCATGGTGGTCGGAAGGTTCAGGGCGGTTCAGGGCAATTCAGCGCCGGGTCACGAAAGTCGCAGGCGGCGCCGGCTTGGCAAAGAACGGCACGCGCTTCCAAGCGAGCTTGAGCGCCTGCCAGTGGATGCGCAGGATCACGCCCAGCGTCATCAACGGCATGCCGAAGAAGGCCGCGCGAACCCGAGCCGGTGTCATCGGCCTGAGCAAGCCCGACACGCTGGTCTGGATCAGCACGCCTTGATCGTCATGGTGGTCGATGCGCGCGACCGTTCTGTCGATGACCTTACGCACGGGGTGCGCGGGTGGATGCGGCTCGGGATGCGCTGCGGGACGTGCTGCTGGATATGCGCCGGTGCGCATGAACCGGAAGCGGTAGCTGCCGGCCACGGCGCAGAACGGCGACACGTGGAACACCTTGGTGGCGCGCAGCTCGCGGCCGAATGCCAGCTCGTTGCCACTGAGCAGGTAGCAGTGGCGCTCGCCGAAGGTGTTGTTCACCTCGACCACCACCGCCGCCAACGAGCCATCGGTGCGGTGGCAATACCAGAAGCTCACTGGCTTGAAGGTGAAGCCGAGCACCCGCGGGTAACAGTGCAACCAGGCCTCGCCGCTGGCGTCGGCAATGCCTTCGCGTGCGAGCAATCCGTCGAGCCAGGCCAGGCTGTCGGCGCCGCCGTCACCGTGGTCGCGGTCGAAGAAGCTGATCAGACCGAAGCGGTTGCGCTTGAGCGTGGCGGAGGGCGCCGCGCGGAGCCTGCGCATCGGCAACATCAGGAAGTAGGTCGGGTAGGTGAACTGGTTGCGTGCCGGGCGCAGCCGGGTGTGGCGGACCTCGCCGATTCCCAGCATCGCCTGAGCCGGGGCACCGACGGGCGCCGCCACTGGGGCCAGCACGGCGGGCGACATCAGGCCGCTTCCAGCTGGGGTGCGGGGCGAGCGGGTGCCGCTGCGGCCTGCAGACCGCGCAGCACAGCCTGGCCCGACATCAGGCCGTCTTCGTGGAAGCCGTAGCGCGTCCACGCGCCGCAGAACCAGGTGTGGCCACGGCCCTGGATCTCGGGCAGGCGCTGTTGCGCGGCGATGGCTGCGGCATCGAAGACCGGGTGCGAATAGTCGAACTCGCCGTGCACGGTGCCGGCGCGCGGTTCGGTGAGCGGGTTCAGAGACACCACCACCGGGGTGCTGAACGGCAGCGGCTGCAGGCGGTTCAGCAGGTAGTGCAGGCACACCGCCGTCGCGTCGCGCGCGCCGCCCGCCGCGCGCTCGTAGTTCCATGCGGCCCAGGCCAGCCGGCGCTTTGGCAGCAGCGACACATCGGTGTGCAGCACCGCGCGGTTGCGGTGGTAGCGGATGGCGCCCAGCACCGAGGCCTCGGTCGTTGTCGCGTCGGCCAGCAGCGCGAGCGCCTGGTCGGAGTGGCATGCCAACACAACCTCGTCGAAGCGCTCGCAGCCATCGTCCGTGGTGACGAGCACCTGGCCGTCAACGCTGCGCGCGACGCTGCGCACCGGCGTGTTCAGCCTGGCATCGGGAATGGCCGGGAGCATCTTCTCGACGTAGCGCCGCGCACCCCCCGCCACCGTGTACCACTGCGGCCGGTTCGCGACCTGCAGCAAACCGTGGTTGTGGCAAAAGCGGATCATCGTGGCGACGGGGAACTGCAGCATCTGGTCCACCGGGCACGACCAGATGCACCCGATCATCGGCAGGAAATACCAGTCGCGAAACTCGTTGCTGAACTGGTGCTGCGCGAGGAACTCGCCGATGGGTTGGTCGAGTGCTGCTGCACCCCCGCCCGCCGTGAGGTCGGTGGCGAGTTCGGTGCTCAGCTTGTTGAAGCGCAGAAGGTCGACCAACATGCGCCAGAAACCGGGGCGAAGCAGGTTGCGGCGTTGCGCAAACACCGTGTTCAGGTTACAGCCGCTCCACTCCAGCGCAGCCGCGCCGCCGATGCCCGGTGACTGCACCGAGAACGACATCTCCGACTTGGCGATCTCCACACCCAGCTCGCGGAACAGCTGCTGCAGCTGCGGGTAGGTGCGTTCGTTCAACACCAGAAACCCGGTGTCCACGCCGTGGGTGATGCCGTCGAGCGTGAGGTCGACAGTGTGCGTGTGCCCGCCGAAGTAGGCGCCGGCCTCGAACAGCGTGACGTGTGCCTTGCCCGCGAGGCCGTGCGCCACCGACAGCCCGGCAATGCCGGAGCCGACCACCGCGACGCGCCGCATGGCTCAGGCCCGCCGCAGCCTGGGCGCGGGCCGCGCACGGCGGCCCGCGTGAGGAAAACAAGCGCTGCGGAGCGCCCCCGGGCGAATCAGGGAGGGAGGAGGGAGGAGGAAAACCGCCCGGGGATTGCAACCACGCTGGGTGGAGGGCTCCGCAGCAAAAACTGTGGGGTAGAAAGGCATAAACAGTCAAAAAATTACCGTGTGGTTTTAAATATAACCGATCAGTCACGAATCCGCCAGTTGAGTCATATCAACCTCCCCGCGCGCGGTTACAACTTCAATGTACACAAGCACCGCAGACTAGAATCGCGCGCATTCGAAGGGCCCCGCCATGATGATTTACCCCGAACTTTTCAAGCAGCTCGAAGCCGTCCGCTGGAACATGGACAAGGACATCCCGTGGGACCAGTTCGACGCCAGCAAGCTCACCGAGGAGCAGGCGCAGACGATCAAGATGAACGCCATCACCGAGTGGGCGGCCCTGCCCGCAACCGAGATGTTCCTGCGTGACAACCGCGACGACAGCGACTTCAGCGCCTTCATGAGCGTGTGGTTCTTCGAGGAGCAAAAGCACTCGCTCGTTCTGATGGAGTACCTGCGCCGCTACCGCCCCGAGCTGGTGCCCACCGAGGCCGAGTTGCACGACGTTCGTTTCGAGTTCGACCCCGCCCCGGCGCTCGAAACCCTGATGCTCCACTTCTGCGGCGAGATCCGCCTGAACCACTGGTATCGGCGTGCCGCAGAGTGGCACACCGAGCCCGTCATCCAGGCCATCTACGAAACCCTGGCGCGCGACGAAGCCCGCCACGGCGGCGCTTACCTGCGCTACATGAAGCGCGCGTTGACGAAGTTCGGTGACGAAGCCCGCGCCGCGTTCGCCAAGGTCGGCGTGCTGATGGCCAGCGCGCGGCGCACGGCGCAGGCCCTGCACCCGACCAACCTGCATGTCAACGCGAGCCTGTTCCCGCGCGACACCGTCCAGAGCCGCTTGCCCAACCCCGAGTGGCTGGAGCACTGGCTGGACAAGCAGATCCAGTTCGATGCGGTCTGGGAGACCAAGGTCGTGGAGCGCATCCTGCACAACCTCAGCCTGCTGATGGAACGCAGCTTCGCCAGCGTCCAGGAGCTGAACCGCTTCCGCAAGGAAATGACGGCTGCCGTGGCCGCCGCCGCCCGGCGCGCCGCGCCACCGGAAGCCGTCTGAACGCCGAGCGGTCCGGTCTCAGGCCTTCATCGACGCCATTGCCTTGTCCTGATCGGCCTTGCGGTCGGCAGTGACGCGTTGCGCGGCCGGGCGGTCGCCGATCAACTTCGCGTACGGCTTCCAGTCGACGCCTCCAGCGGCGAGCAGGTCTTCGCCGTAGACGATTTTCGTGGCCATGGCCGCCAGCGGCAAACTCACCCACGCGGCGCAGTCGGCCTGGGTGAAGGTGTTGCCCGCAACGAACGGTGCGAACTTGGCGAGCCGCTTGAAGCCGGCGATGTTCTTCACCAGCAGCGTGCGAATGCGCGCGGCATTCGCCTCGCTCACCTCGCCGCCGAAAAACGCCTTCGGGTACAGCTCGCGCGCCACGAGCTCGATGTGCAACTCGATGAACGTGATCAGCTCATGCACCTTGCCAGCCTGCCACGCATCGGCCGGCAACAGCGGCGGGCTCGGGTATGCCTGCTCGATGTAGTCGACGATCGCCTGGCTCTCGCACAAGTTGCCGTGCTCGGTGCGGATGAACGGCACCTTGCCCAGCGGGCTGGCCTGCAGCGTGGCCTCGGTCCGGTCGCGCGGGTGGGCATGTTCTTCGGTGAAGGGCACGCCCTTCTCCAACAGCGCGAGCTTGACCTTGTTGTAGTAGTTCGAGAGCGGGAAACCGCACAGCACGAGCATCGACTTCTCCTGATGAATTCGGGCTTCCAGTCTACGGCGGGCTCGCAGCGCCCTGGCAGGCCCGGATGCGGCGCGGCGACAATGGCCCATGGCCGCCTCGTTTCTCGACAAGCTCTGCACCGCAGACCAACTGGCCGAGCGCCTGTCGGCGTTGGCCCGGCCGGTGGTGTTCACGAACGGCGTGTTCGACATCCTGCACCGCGGCCACGTGAGCTACCTGGCGCAGGCGCGCGCGCTCGGTGCGAGCCTGGTGATCGGTTTGAACAGCGATGCCTCGGCCCGTGGCCTGGGCAAGGGCCCGGACCGCCCGCTCAACAACGAGGTCGACCGTGCCTGCGTGCTCGCTGCGCTCGAAAGCGTCAGCCTCGTGACGCTGTTCGACGAGCCCACACCGGTCGCCCTGCTGCAGCGCGTGCGACCGCAGCTCTACGTGAAGGGCGGCGACTACGACATCGAGACGCTCGAAGAGACGAAATGGGTGCGGCGCTGGGGCGGCGACGCGCTGGCCCTGCCCTTCGTCGAAGGCTATTCGACAACGGCGCTGGTCGGGCGCATCCGCCGCTAAGGCCGCCCGCCGCGCGTTCGTGCAGGCGTTTGCCCGGGAATGCGATCTCGCGTTCGACCCAGTGGCGCAGCCGCAGCGCTTCGGGCGACACACCTTTCGCCAGGTGTTCGAGCAAGGCGGTGTCGCTCAGGTGCGGCAACAATGGCCGGCCCATCAGGCGCCAACCGTCGGGGCAGGTGAGCGCGAAGGCGCCGTCACCGGTGTAGGTCCTGGAACGAACTCCGTTGCGGTCGCCGAGGATGCGCAGGGCCAGCGACAGCGGGCCGTCGATCATCGCGCGGCGGGCCTGCGGTTCACCAGCACGACGCCGGCAGCCACTGCAGCCAGTGCGATCAAGAGCCTGGGCGTGATCGGCTCGCCCAGCAACGTCACCCCGAGCAGCAAGCCGAACACCGGCGTGAGCAACGTGAACGCCGCGAGCTGCGTGGCCCGGAAGTGGCGGATCAACCAGAACCACACGAGGTAGCTGACGGCCGAGACCGCGACGGTCTGGAACAGCATCGAGCCCCAGGCCAGCGTGGACAGGCGGGCCGGCAAGGGCACGCCTGCCCGCCACGCCGCCGCGCTGAGCGCCACGCCGGTCATGGCAAGCTGGTACAGCAGCGTCTTCTCGGCCGACGCAGCGCCGAGCCGGGTGCCGCGAATGGCCAGCGTGGTCGCACCCCAGGTCAGCGCGGCGCCCAGGCCGAGCGCGTCGCCAATCCACTGGCGCGGGCCGGCGGCCGGCGTTGTGAAGCCCTCGGCGAACGCCCAGGCGACGCCCGCGAATGCGATCAGCAAGCCCACCATTTGAACCCGGGACAAGGCCTCGGCGCGTGAGATGTACGGCATGCCCAGTGCCACCACGAACGGTGCGAAGTAGATGAACACCACCATGCGCGACGCGGTCGTGAACTGCAACCCGACGAAGATGCAGAAGAACTCGACGGCGAACAGCGCGCCGGCCAGCAGGCCGCCGGGCAACGAGCCGTCGCGCTCGAACAGCGGCACGCCGCGCCAGCGCGCCCACAACGCCACCAGCACCGCGCTGCCGAGCGAGCGCAGCCCCGCCTGCCACAGCGCCGGCACCTCGGGCATCGCCGCCTTCGCCGCCACCTGGTTCAGGCCCCACAGAAAGCAGCAGCCCACCACCAGCAAGGTGGCGCGCAAGTCGAGCCGGGCATGGCGCTCAGCCACGCTCGCCCCGGGATGCGCGCGAACGCCAGGTGGCCCACGCCAGCAAGGCGCAGGCCGCGCCGGCAATGGCGCCCGAGGTGTGGGCCAGCGGCACGGTCGCGATGGTCCAGCCTTCCGGGTGGCGCAGCGCCGGGCCCCAGGGCGCTTCGCTGACGAGCTTGCCGCAGAAGCCGGTCAGCACGGCGAGCGTGACGAGGCGCTGCGCGCGCGTTCCGGTCAGCAGCAGCCAGGTGATGACCACCGCCACGCCCGCGTGCACCACACCCGACAGGCCGCCGTAGTGCGCCAGCTCGGGCCGCAGCACCAGCCCGACCTGCGTGAGCGGCCAGGCCGCGAACCAGGCAAGTGCCATGTGCGCAGGCAGGTGCGCGACCACGCCGAAGAGCGCTGTCAGCGCGACTGCGAGCAGGTTCGCGACAAGGTGCTCGCGGCTGTAGTGCACGGCCACTGCGGTGAACGCGCGCCAAGGTTCGGTGGTGAAACGCGCGGGTTGCCAGTCGAGCACGTCGGCCGGCACGTCGGCGCCTGCCATCGCCATGACGCAGAGCAGCGCAGCCACACCGACCCAGGCGGTCGCGCCGGCGCTAGTGCGGAACTGGCGCAACAAGCGCACCCCGCGCGCCGGGTGCACGGCGCCTTTCGGTCAAGTGGCTGCGCCGAACACGGCGCGCCACAAGGCGAGCACCGCGTCGCGTTGCGCGGCCATCGCGTCCGGAGCGACCTGCGTGGGCTGCTCGTCGAGCCGGGCCCGGTGCTGAGCCCGGCGCAACTCGCGGTACGCATCGGCGGCACTCAGGCCCACCCCTGGCGCAAGCAGCCCCAGCGTTTCGGCGCGCTGGAGCAGCGCAATGTTGCCGACGTCGTCCAGCAGCTCGGCGTGCCCCGTGCCATGCGCGAGCACCAGCAGCTGCACCGCGAACTCCGCGTCCATCATGCCGCCGGCGCTGTGCTTCACGTCGAAGCGGCCGGCCTTGACCGGGTGGGCGGCGCGCACTTTCTCGCGCATCGTGCGCACCTCGGCGCGCAGCGCGGCTGGGTCGCGCACGGCGCGCAGCACGGCGCAGCGCACAGCGTCGAAGCCGGCTTCCAGCGGCGCCCAGCCGGCGCACCAGCGCGCGCGGGTCAGGGCCTGGTGCTCCCAAGTCCACGCGGTGTTGCTGCCCCGGCCGGTCTGGTACTTCTCGAACGACGCGAGCGAGGTGACGAGCAGGCCCGAATTGCCGTTCGGCCGCAGCGCCGTGTCGATGTCGAACAGCTCGCCGGCCGCCGTGCGCAGCGTGAGCCAGTTGATCAGCTTGCGCACGAACGCGGCATAGACCTCGGCGGCCAGGTCGGCATCGGGCTCATTGGCGTCGTCGTAGAGGAACACCACGTCGAGGTCGCTGCCGTAGCCCAGCTCCTTGCCGCCGAGCTTGCCGTAGGCGATCACGGCCAAGTGCGGTGCCTCGCAGTGCGGCAAACGCTGCGCCTGCTTCAGGTGCTTCCAGGCCCAGCACATGGCCATCGACAGCGTGGCATCGGCCAGGGCCGACAGGTCGTCTGCCACCTCTTCGACGGTGATGTGGCCCTCCACATCTCGCACCAGCGTGCGGAACACTTCGGCGTGGTGGGCGCGGCGCAGCGTGTCGAGCAGCGACTCTTCATCGGCCTGGCCCGAGCGCTCCCAGGCATCGTGCCGGTCTTCGAGTTCGCGCGTGTACTCGGTGGCACTGAAGCGGCTGTGCAGCAAGCGCTCGTCGGCGAGTTCGTCGATCACGCCGGGGTGCAGCATCAGGTAGCGCATCGGCCAGCGCGCCAGGCCCAGCAGGCGCAGCAGGCGGCGCTGCACCTCGGGGCGCTCGACCAGCATCGCCAGGTAACTTTCGCGGCGCAGCAGCGGCACGACCCAGTCGACGAAGCGCGTGGCCGCGTCCATCGTGCATGCGCCTTCGGTCACGGCCTGCGACGCGCGGTGAATCAGCCGCGCCAGACGCAACTTGCTCTCGTCGCGCAGCATCCGGATCTTCGGCGAGTCGCACAGTGGTTTCACGCGTGCGGCCAGCTCGGGCTGCAGTTGTTCGATGAACGCGTCGCTGTCGATCGGCTGGGGCGGCAGGCCGCAGCTGCGGCAACCGGCAACGGCGCTGGTTGCCACCGGCGCGCGGCCGTCGTGCAAGAGCGCATCGAACTCGGTCGCGACGAACTCGCGCACCTCGCCCAGCTGGTCGAGCAGTTCGCAGGCGCGCGCGTCGCAAGTGAGGCCGAGGCTGCGCGCGATCCAGTTCAGGTCGGCGTCATTCGTGGGCAGCAGGTGTGTTTGCTGGTCGTCGAGGTACTGGATGCGGTGCTCGACGCGGCGCAGGAACTCGTAGGCCGCAGCGAGCCGCTGCGCACTTGCCGGCTTCATCAGCCCGCCGGCGGCCAGCTTGTCGAGCGACTTGAGCGTGGAGCGCGTGCGGATTTCGGGGAACTGCCCGCCGCGCGCCACCAGCAGCAGCTGCACGATGAACTCGATCTCGCGGATGCCGCCGCGCGAGAGCTTCACGTCATTCGCGCGCTCGGGCCGGCCGGCAGCGCGGCGCTGCGCTTCTTCGCGCACCTTGGCGTGCAGTTGGCGCAGGCCCTCGAACACACCGTAGTCGAGGTAGCGGCGGTACACGAACGACGTGACGAGCCCGCGCAGCGCCAGCGCGCGCCCGCTCTTCACGCTGGCCAGCGGCGCCACCACGCGGCTCTTCAGCCAGGCGAAGCGCTCCCACTCGCGGCCCTGCACCTGCAGGTATTCCTCGAGCATCGCCAAGCTCACGGCCGGCGGGCCAGAGCTGCCGTTCGGGCGCAGCATCAGGTCGACACGGAACACGAAGCCGTCCTCCGTCGTCTCGCCGATGAGCGTGTACAGGCTCTTTGCCACGTCGCTGAAGTACTCGTGCGCGCTGACCTGCTGCAGCCCGTCGGTCTGGCCGTCTTCTTCGTACACATACACGAGGTCGATGTCGGACGACACGTTCAGCTCGCGCGCGCCGAGCTTGCCCATGCCGACGACCCAGAACTCGATGCGCTGGCCCAGTGCGTTGCGTGGCGCGCCGTAGCGCACATCGTGGTCGGCCTGGGCTTGCGCGAGCGCGCGGTCGAGCGTCACTTCGGCGAGCTCGGTCATGACGCAGGTGATGTCGGCCATCGGCGCAGCGTGTTCCACGTCGAGCACGGCCAGGCGCTCGAGCACGAGCTGGCGTGTCACGCGCATCGCGCTGGCCAGCGGCCGGCCTTGTGCCATGAAGTGGGCGATCAGCGCATCGATGGTGTCGCGCGTGGGCAGACCGGTTGCCAGCATCGGCAACTCGGCGCCGTAGCGGCGCCGGATGCGCCGCACGAAGCGGCTGTGGTCGGCGGTGGCGGGGCCGGCGCCCAGCGAACCGGGCAGCGCGGCGAAGCCGGAATCGGCCGCCGTTTCGACCCCAGTGCCGGCAGGTGCAAGGGGCAGTGAGCCCATCGTTGAAAGCACGGTCTTGGGTGGGGCTTGCACGGTTGGTGGCAGCCGCGTGTGTGCTAGATTGACCTGCCGGCCACCGCGCATGCAAGGCGGTGGCTGGCGATGGGCTTGCGCTGAATGGCGGCCCCGCACCGATCAGCGGCGTGCTGCACCTTGACCTGCCGACCCGAAGGCTGGCGCACCGAAGTTTTCATGTCCTTGACCCCGCCTGCCTCGCTCCAGCCCACGGGTGCTGCTGCACCCGCGCCGCCCGTTGCCCACAACCTGCGCACGTCTTCGTCGTCTACACCCTTGCGTTGGGTGGCGCGCGTGGCTGTCGGCCTCACCACCGTCTTCGTCAGCTTGCTGCTGATCGCGTGGCTGGTGGTGTACGTAATGATTCTGCCCCACATCGAAGAGTGGCGTGAACCCATAGAAGCCCGCGCCACCCGGGCGCTGGGGGTAACGGTGCGCATCGGCCACATCGCGCTGCGCTCGAGTGGCTGGGTGCCGTCGATCGAGCTGGCCGACGTGGTCTTGCTCGACGCCCAGCAGCGCCCCGCACTGCGCCTGCCGCGCGTGTTTGCTGCCGTGTCGCCGCGCTCGTTGCTGAGCTGGCAGCTGCGCTTCGAGCAGCTGCTGATCGACGGTGCCGAGCTCGAAGTGCGGCGCGACGCGACCGGCCGCATTCTCGTGGCCGGCCTGGTCTTCGACGGCGCGCAGGCAGGCGACGGCCGCGCCGCAGACTGGTTCTTCGCACAGCACGAGTTCGTGATTCGCGGCGGCGCGCTGCGCTGGGTCGACGAGTTGCGCGGCGCCGCACCGCTGGAGTTGCGCGACGTGCAGCTCGCGGTGCGCAACGGCCTGCGCCTGCACGAGCTGCGGCTCGACGCCACGCCGCCGCTCGAATGGGGCGACCGCTTCAGCGTCAGCGGCCGTTTCACGCAGCCGCTGCTGGCACGCCACGGCGACTGGGAACGCTGGAGCGGCCCGGCCTATGCCAGCCTGCCACGCGCCGACGTGCAGCTGCTGCGCCAGCACGTGACGCTGCCCTTCGACCTGCGCGAAGGCGTGGGTGCGCTGCGCGGCTGGTTCGAGCTGAAAGACGGCCAGCCCGTGGCCGCCACGGTCGACCTGGCCCTGCGCGCCGTGGCGCTGCGCCTGGCTTCAGATGTGGACGTGCTCGATGTGGACGAGATCGAAGGCCGCTTCACCGCGCAGCGCGACGCCGAGGGCGCGCAGATCGCGCTGCAGCACTTCACCTTCCTGACCGGCGACGGCATTCGCTGGCCGCAAGGCGACATGCACCTGGCGTGGCGGCAACGCGCCGGCCAGCCGGCCACGGGCGGCAGCTTCAGCGCGCAGCGGCTCGACGTGGGGCAGATGGCGCAGATCGCCTCGCGCATTCCGCTCGGCGGTGCACTGCAGCGCCTGCTCGCCGAGCTGAACCCGCGTGGCACGGTCACCGAGCTCGACACGCAGTGGACCGGCCCGCTCGACGCGCCCGCGCACTACCGTGCCAAAGGCACGCTCGCGAACCTGGCGCTCGCGGCGCGGCCGTCCGATGCGGCCGGTGGCGTGGGCCGCCCGGGCCTGCGCGGCGCAACGATGCAGTTCGACGCAACCGAGGCCGGCGGCCAGGCGCGCGTGGGCATGAACGGCGGCGAGCTGCACCTGCCGGGCGTGTTCGAGGAGCCGGTGGTGCCGCTCGACCAGCTCAGCGCGCAGCTGATGTGGAAGATCGAGCCGGCGCTTGCTGCGCCCGTGGTCAAACCGACCGCAGCGACCATGGCCAAAGGTGCTGCCAGCGCACTGGCCGAGCCACCGCAAGGTTCGCAGCCGCAGCTCAGCGTGCAGGTCAAGGACATGCGCTTCAGCAACGCCGACGCCAGTGCCGAACTGAACGCCACCTGGCACACCGGCGCCGGCCCGTCGTTCGCGCACGGCGGGCGCTTCCCGGGGCGGCTGGAGCTCGAAGGCAAGCTCAGCAACGGAGCGGCCGCGCGCACCTTCCGCTACCTGCCGCAGGGCCTGCCACGAGACGCACGCAGCTATGTCGAGCGCGCCGTTCTCGGGGGCAAGCTGGCGAGCGCCACCTACCGCGTCAAGGGCGATCTGTGGGACTTCCCGTTCAACAGCGCGCGCAGCGCCAAAGACGGCGAGTTCCGCATCACCGCCAAGCTCGACAAAGTGGGCTTTGCGTTCGTGCCGAGCCTGCCCGCCCCGGCCGCGCCGTCGCCCTGGCCTGCCCTGACCAGCGCCACCGCCGAGCTGGTGCTCGACCGCAACACGCTCGAGATCCGCAGTGGCAACGCCCAACTCGCCGGGCTCGACGTGCGCGGCCTTCAGCTTGCCATTCGCAACCTCGACACCGACAGCGTGCTCTCGCTCGACGCGACCGCGCGCGGCCCGCTCGCCGAGATGCTGCGCGTGGTGGCCACCACGCCCATCGCCGGCTGGACCGGCAAGGCGCTCGACGCGACCACGGCCACCGGCAACGCCGACCTCACGCTCAACCTCGGGCTGCCGCTGAACCGCATGAACACGGCCACCGCGCGCGGCAGCGTGCAGCTGGCCGGGAACGACCTGCGCATCAGCCCCGACACGCCGCTGCTGGCGGGTGCCAAGGCACGCATCGACTTCACGCACAAGGGCTTCAACGTGGTCGGTGCCACGGCCCGCGTGTTCGGTGGCGACGCCAGCTTCGAAGGCAGCCAGCAGGCCGACGGCACGCTGCGTCTCACCGGCCAGGGCACGGCCAGCGCCGAAGGCCTGCGGCGAGCGCCCGAACTGGGCCTGCTGGCCAGAGCGGCGGGCTCGATGAGCGGCCAGGCGAGCTACCGGCTCAACGCCGCACTGGTGCGCGGGCAGCCCGAGTTCACGCTCACCAGCACGCTCGCCGGCCTGGCCATCAACCTGCCGGCACCGCTGAACAAGCCAGCCGACGTGGCCTGGCCGCTGCGGGTGCAAACGAGCCTGGAGGCGGCCGGCACGGCCACCAGCGCGCCCGCGCGCGACGTGATGCGCGACACCGTTCGCGTGGAACTGGGCAGCGTCTTGCAGGCGCAGTGGCTGCGCGAGCTGGGTGGCGATGCGCCACGCGTGCTGCGCGGCGGCATCGGCGTGCTGGAGCCGGCGCCGCAGCCGCTCTCGGGTGTGGCGGCGCACATCAACCTGCGGGCACTCGACCTCGACGCGTGGGAAGCGGCGGCCGACAAGCTGTTCGGCGCCGACAGGCCTGCAAGTGCGGGCGACACCCGCGCCGGCACCGCAAGCGTCGGGCCCAACGCCATCAGCGCCACCAGCCCTTACGAGCCCGACACCATCGCCGTGCGCGTGCAGGAGCTGAGCACCGGCACGCGCAAGCTCACGCACCTGGTGGCCGGCGCATCGCAAGACGCGGGCATGTGGCGCGCCAACCTCGACGCCGACCAGCTCAACGGCTATGTCGAGTACCGGCCGCCGTCGCGGCGCGGGCCCACGGCTTCAGCAGCCGGGCGCGTGTATGCGCGGCTCGCGCGCTTGTCGCTGCCGAAAAGCGATGCCGACCAGGTCGAGAGCCTGCTCGACCAGCAGCCCGCGAACGTGCCCGCGCTCGACATCGTGGTCGAAGACTTCGAGCTGCGCGGCCGCAAGCTCGGCCGCGTCGAGATCGAGGCGGTGAACCGCGCCCAGTCGCTGGGCACCGGCCCGAGCCGCGAGGTGGTGCGTGAGTGGCAGCTCGCCAAGTTCAACCTGACCACGCCCGAAGCGCAGCTTGCAGCCAGCGGGCACTGGGCGGTCGTCGGGCCCGCCGCCAACGGCCGGCCTGCCCTGCGCCGCTCGGTGATGGACTTCAAGCTCACGCTCGCCGACAGCGGCGCCCTGCTCGAGCGGCTCGGCACGCGCGGCGCCATTCGCGGCGGCAAGGGCGAGATGTCGGGCACGGTCGCGTGGCTGGGCTCGCCGTTCGCGCCGGACTACCCGAGCCTCGCCGGCCAGATCAACGTGAACATCGAGGCCGGCCAGTTCCTGAAGGCCGACCCGGGTGCGGCGCGTCTGCTCGGCGTGCTGAGCTTGCAGTCGCTCCCGCGCCGCTTGTCGCTCGACTTCCGCGACCTGTTCCAGCAAGGCTTTGCGTTCGACAGCATCACCGGCGACGTGAAGGTGGGCCAGGGCGTGGCGCAGACCAACAACCTGCGCATGCGCGGCGTGCAGGCCGCCGTGCTGATGGAAGGCAGCGCCGACATCGCCCGCGAAACGCAGGACCTGCGCGTGGTCGTCGTCCCCGAGATCAACGCCGGCACCGCCGCGCTCGCCTATGCCGTCATCAACCCCGCCATCGGCCTGGGCGCATTCCTGGCGCAGGCGTTGCTGAAGAAGCCGCTGACCGAAGCCGGCACCCGCGAGTTCCACGTCAGCGGGCCGTGGGCCGACCCGAAGGTCGAGCCGGTGCAGCGCAAGCTGTTCGGGGCGGTGCCCGCGGCGGTGGATGCGGCCGGCTCGGTGCCGGCCGCGTCCACCGCGCCGTCACCCTCACCCGCCGTCAAGCCTTGACCACCGTGACGCCATCCGGCACGAACTTGTGAGGAAACCTGCATGAAGATCGCCGCCATCCAGATGGTCTCGACCGCCGACGTTGCGCAGAACCTCGAAGCCGCACGCCGCCTTGTTGCCGAAGCCGCCGGGCGGGGTGCCGAACTGATCGGGCTGCCCGAGTACTTCTGCCTGATGGGCCGGCGCGACGCCGACAAGCTCGCGATCGCCGAGCCACCCGGCAGCGCCGACGCACCGGGCGCCGGCCCGATCCAGCAGATGCTGTCGAGCGCCGCGCGCGAGCACGGCGTGTGGCTGATGGGCGGCACGCTGCCGATTCAGGGCAGCGACCCGAGCCGCGTGTGGAACGCCAACTGCGTCTACGCCCCCGACGGCCGGCTCGCGGCGCGCTACGACAAGATCCACCTGTTCCGCTTCGACAACGGCCGCGAACACTACGACGAAGGCGTGGCGATTCAACCGGGCAGCGCGCCTGTGGCCATGCAGGCGGGCGAACTGAAGGTGGGCTTGAGCGTGTGCTACGACCTGCGCTTCCCGGAGCTGTACCGGGCCTTGATGGGAGCCGTGGGGGCCGTGGGAAATGTTGCGAACGGCCCGTGCGACGTGATCGCCGTGCCTGCCGCCTTCACGCACACCACCGGCCTGGCGCACTGGGAACTGCTGCTGCGCGCGCGGGCAGTGGAGAACCAGGCCTACGTGATCGCGCCCGCCCAAGGGGGCCAACACGAGAACGGCCGCCGCACGTTTGGCCACACGATGATCGTCGACCCCTGGGGCCAGGTGCTGGGCGTGCTGGCCGAGGGCGAAGGGGTGGTGATCGCGGAGCTTGATCCGGCGCGTTTGGTGTCAGTGCGGCGGCAGTTGCCTGCGTTGGAGCATCGGCGGTTGTAGGGATTGGTGAGGTGGCGGGCGATGGCGAGTGCGCGTTGTCAACGGCTACGCCGCATTGACCATGCAGTCGGCCTTGCGAAGAACGTTTGCAACGCTCATACGAACACCGCGCCGACTTTTCGTTTCCGGGTCGGCCACCTTTGATGAACTACCAACGCAGTTGCTCAACCTCAAGACCCATTGCGCCCGCCACCTTTTCGAGCGTCGCCTTGCGTGGCTGTTTCACCCGCTCCATCTGCGCGTACGCCGCCTGCGCAACGCCGATGCGTGACGCCACTTCTGCTTGCGTGAGCCCGAAATGTTCCCGCCACGCTGCCATCGGCGACATGCCGCGCTCATAAGCCAAGTTGACGACTTCGTTCGGGACCGTTCCCTTGGAGAAGCCCCCGCGCATGCGGCGGAACTGGGCGTACGGCACGACAACAAAGGCCGGTTTGCCGTCAGCCCCGACGATGATTTGAAACTCAGTACGTGCGTTCATCGCGCTTCCTGACCTCTTCGATGCTGACAATTCGGACGGTGCCATCGAAGTCGAAGAGAACTCGATAGGCACCCACTCGCAGGCGATAACCGTACGCGTGGTCGTTGAGTGGTTTGACGTTCCTGGCTTTGGTGAGGTCAGCAAGTTCGCCCGTCGCCGCCGTTCGAATCTGCTTGCTCGCCTGAGCATCAATCTTGCGCAGCTGCTTCAGCGCTCTGGGCTGCCAGTTGATCGAATTGACGCCAGGATCATAAGCTTTCGATACGTATCGTCAACCGGGCCGCAACTGCAGAACCCACCACCCCACCACATCCCCCCAAATCGACCTCGCCCAACTCCACGCATACGCTGCCTCCACCTCGTTCGCTGCTGCCGACAACCCGCCCGACCCCGCAACGGTCTTGAAGGTCTTCTCGGCGGCCACGTACTCGTGCACGCTGGCCACGTGGACCACGCGGGTCGCGTCGACGAAGCTGTAGCAGCTGTTGGTGAGCATCGTCCAGCATGATCGTTGTGCGCGAAATCCCGGGCGACCGGACAACTGCTCCCCGAGCGGCGTCGCTGAAATCGTATTCGTCACGCATCGCATTGATCCGCTGCGCCACAACTGGCTTGGCGAGCCCTATGCCGCGAATTGCTCACGAACAGCAACCTCGCGCTGAATATCACCCATCGTCGGCAGCGTCTTCAAGTCGTAGTTGGCTTGCATGACCAACCAGGACGCAGCGTCGCCACCAAAGTGCTTGGCCAGCCGAGCCGCCGTATCGGCCGTGACGGCGCGGCGTTCCTTGACGATCTCGTGGATACGGGTTGCGGGCACACCCAGCGCAACAGACAGGGCATTGACGCTCAAGCCGAGCGGAGCCAAGTAGTCCTCGCGCAGGACTTCACCCGGATGAACCGGGCGCATGCGATTGACCCAACGTGTCATGTCGATTCCTTCAGTGGTAGTCCACGATTTCGACATCAACGGGGCCGACGCCAGACCACAAGAAGCAGATGCGCCATTGGTCGTTGATTCGAATGCTGTGCTGACCCTTCCGATCACCTCGCAAAGCCTCAAGGCGGTTGCCGGGAGGTGCCTTCAAGAAGTTCAGCGTTTGCGCTGCATCCAGCTGAGAAAGCCTGCGCTCGGCAACCAGCATGAACGCTTTGAACCTCTTCGGGCTCTTGCCCTCGTACAGCGCCAGCGTGTCTTTGCACTTGAACGACTGGATCATCCGGTCAGTCTATTACGCAGCGCGTAATATCACAAGCAAACAAGGCCAGCCCGGCGATCACCCCACCGCATCCCTCCAAATCGACCTCGCCCAACTCCACGCATACCCCGCCTCGACCTCGTTCGCCGCTGCCGACAACCCGCCCGACCCCGCGACGGTCTTGAAGGTCTTCTCGGCGGCCACGTACTCGTGCACGCTGGCCACGTGGACCACGCGGGTCGCGTCGACGAAGCTGTAGCAGGTGTTGGTGAGCATCGGCGCGGGGTTGATTTCCCAGCCGTTCAGCTCGGCGACGATGGCTGCGGCCACCACCTTGGCGTGGCCGTTGGCCATGTGGCCGCTCTTGGGCATGGCTGGGGCGGCCTGGGTGGCGTCGCCGATCACGTGGATGTTCGGTGCGGCGGTCGACTCGAAGTTCAGGTAGTTCACGTTGCACCAGCGCGCGTTCGAGTTGGCCAGGCCGGTCTGCACGGCGATGGCGCCGGCGCGCATGGCGGGCAGCACGTTCAGCACGTCGGCGCGCACGTCGTCCTGAATCTCGAACTGGAGGGTCTTGCCGGCCGCGTCGATGCCGGTGGCCTTGTGCTGCGGCCGGTACTCGACCATGCCGGCGTACTGCTCGGCCCAGGCTTTCTTGAAGAGCGCGGGCTTGCTGGTCACGTCGGGGTTGGCGTCGAGCACCAGCACCTTCGACTTCGGCTTGGCGGCCTTGAAGTAGGCGGCCACCACGCATGCGCGTTCGTAGGGCCCGGGCGGGCAGCGGTACGGCGCTTCGGGGATGGCGATGGCGAACACGCCGCCGTCGGGCATGGCCTCGAGCTGGCGGCGCAGCGCCAGCGTTTCGACGCCGGCTTTCCACGCCTGCAGCACCTGGCCTTGCTGGCTCGCCGCGCGCAGGCCCGCCACGCTGTCCCAGATCATCTCGACGCCGGGCGAGAGCACGAGCTTGTTGTAGCGGATGCTGCCGCCCGACGCGAGCACGGCCACGCGTCGGGCGGGGTCGATGCTGGCGACCATGTCTTTCACGATGCGCACGCCGTGCTTCGCCGCGAGCGCGTCGTAGGGCACGGTGATGTCGCTCATCAGCTTCGTGCCGCCGAGCACCAGGTTCGACAACGGGCACGAGACGAAGGCGGCGTCGGGCTCGACCAGCACCACGTCGATCTTGCCGCCCGAAAACAGCCGCACGTACCTCGCTGCCGTGGCGCCCCCGAAGCCTCCGCCCACGACGAGTACGCGCGCCACGTCGGGCGTGCCGATGGAGTTCATGGCGCAGCCGGTGACCGCGGTGGCGCCGAATGCAGCGGCACCGAGCGCAGCGCCGCCGGCTTTGAGCACATCGCGCCGGCGCAAGGTGGGTTGCATGGACAGGGAATCAGGCTTCATCGCGGCCCTCATTGGCTGCTGGCCGCGAAGTAGGCCGCGAGCTGGGCGATCTGCGCGTCGTTGAAGCCCTTGGCGAGTTGGTGCATCACGGTGGCGGGCCGCGCGCCGGCCTTGAAGGCCGCCATCTGCTCGGTGAAATACGGCGCCGGCAGGCCGGCCAGGCCGGGCAAGGCGGCGCCGCTCGCGACCCTGCCGTCGGTGCCGTGGCATTGCGCGCAAGTGGCGGCAAGGGCACGCGTGCGCAGCGCTTGCGCGTCGGCGTTCTGGGCGTGGGCGAGCGTGGGTAGGGCGTTGGCGGCGAGCACCGCGCAGATCGGCAGCGCCCAGAGCGGCAGCGCCCAGGCCAGCCCGGTTCGGGAACGGCGGGATGAACGCTTGGACGAGTGGCGCGATGGGCGCGATGGGCTTCGAGAAGTCATGCAGGTGCCTCCGGGGTCGTTGCACTGTAGTGCCGCGCCAGCTCGGGCGGCAGTGGGGAATCGAGCAGTGCGCAGCTCAGGCGCAGGGCGTCGGCGGCGCTGTCGGTCAAGCGGCCGTGGCGGCTGTGCTGCCGCGCGGCGGTGACCCAGCCGCGCACGAGCACGGGCCGCTGCATCCAGGCCAGTGCCTGCAACGCATGCAGCGCGTAGACGATGCCGTCGGTGTCGGGCAAGGCGAGCGGCGGCACCTCGCCGAGGTGCGCCCACGGTGCCATCACGCTCGCGTACCAGACGGCTCCGGGCGCCGATGTGGCCGGCGCGGGTGCCGGCGCGGGTGTGGGGGCGGATGCGGGCGCTCCGCCGGCCTCGCCCGCAGCCGGCTCGGCCACCGGCACCATGCGCGACAGGAACGCGCTGAACATGGCAATCGCATGCACATCGGCCTGCGGCAGTTGCGACATGCTCGTGCCAGCGCCCGCCGGTGCGGCAACGCCCGGCGTTTCGCCCAGCCGCAGCCGCATCACGAGCCAGTGCAGGCGGTCGATGGGCCGCACCGTGCCCCGGGCACCCATCAGGCGGCGCGTGGCCTCCAGCAAGGCCTGGCGGGCCGGCAAGGGGCTGCTGCGCAGCCGCGCCAACATGGTCTCGAACCACGGCAGGCGGGCGGCAGCGGGCAGGGCGGCCACGTGCGCACGCAGGGCTTGTGCGGCGGGGTTGGCCTGGCACTCGATCTCCCAGGCCCGCAGCGCGCGCTTGCTGTCGTGCGGCAGCAGCAGCGCCAGCACGGTGGCGTGCAACGCCAGCGGGCCGTTGACGCGCGACAACTGGTCGGCGGCCACGCGGGCGCGCTCGTTCGCATCGGCCTCGGCGCGGCGGTTCGGGTCGTCGGGGGCGCGTGCGGTCATGGTCAACCAATGTTGCCCGGCATCACAACACGCCCGCCACGCGGAAGCCGAACAGCCGCACCAGCAGCACGGTCGGGAACTGCCGCACCGCGTGGTTGTAGTCGGCCACGGTCTCGTTGAACTGGCGCCGCGCGAAGGCAAGCGTCACGTCGCTGGCGGCAAGCTGGGCGTTGAGCGGTGCCACGTCGAGCCCGGGCGCGCTTTGCACCGGCAGCCGGGCGCGCGCCTCGGCCACGATGTCGTCGGCCAGCCGCAGGCTCGTGATGGCGCCCACGGTGCCGGGCCGGGCACGGGCGCGGGCGCACGCGGCTTCTGCCTGCTGGCAGGCGGCACGCAGTGCGTCAATGCGCTCGGTGGCGTGCGGCATGGCCGGCAAGAGCATGTCGAGCAGTTGCAGAAGCAGCGCCTGGCGCTCGCGGAACTGCGCATCGACCGACGCGAACTGGCGCACGATCTCGCCGCGCATGCGCACCAGCCGGTTGTAGGCGCCGACGGCCCAGAACAGCAGTGCGGCCGCGCCGGCCCACAAAGCGATCTGGGCGGCGCTCAACTCGCCACCCACGCCTCGTACCCGCGCCGGCGCAGGTCGCAGGCGGGGCACAGGCCGCAGCCGTAGCCCCAGGCATGCAGCTCTTCGCGCTCGCCGAGGTAACAGGTGTGCGTGTGCTCGATGGTCAGGTCGATCAGCGCGTCGCCGCCCAGCGCTTCGGCCAGGGCCCAGGTCTGCGCCTTGTCGAGCCACATCAGCGGGGTTTCGATCACCATGGGCGCGTCCAGGCCCAGGCTCAGCGCGACTTGCATCGCCTTCAAGGTGTTGTCGCGGCAATCGGGGTAGCCGGAGAAGTCGGTCTCGCACATGCCGCCCACCAGCACGCTCAAACCGCGCCGGTAGGCAATGGCGCCGGCGAAGTTGAAGAACAGCAGGTTGCGCGCGGGCACGAAGGTGTTGGGCAGGCCTTGCGCGTTCATCTCGATGGCGCGTTCGCTGGTCATCGCGGTGTCGGAAATCTGGCCGAGCAGCGTCATGTCGAGCAGGTGGTCTTCGCCCAGGCGGCGCGCCCACAGCGGGAACTGCAGGCGCAGCGCATGCCGCACGTGCAGCCGGCACTCCAGCTCGACGGCGTGGCGCTGGCCGTAGTCGAAGCCGAGGGTCTCGACATGCGCGAAGCGCTGCAGCGCCCAGGCCAGGCAGGCCGTGGAGTCTTGCCCGCCCGAGAACAAGACCAGCGCGCGGCGCGGGTCGACGCTGCTCACTGCGGCCGGCATCAGCCGCGCACCTCGCCGTGGCCGAGCACCACCCACTTGAGCGACGTGAGCCCTTCCAGCCCGACCGGCCCGCGCGCGTGCAGCTTGTCGGTGCTGATGCCGATCTCGGCGCCCAGGCCGTACTCGAAGCCGTCGGCGAAACGGGTGCTGGTGTTGACCATCACGCTCGCCGAATCGACCTCGCGCAGGAAGCGCATCGCGTTCGTGTGCTGCGTGGTCAGGATGGCGTCGGTGTGGTGCGAGCCGTAACGGTTGATGTGAGCCATGGCCTCGTCCAGGCTCGCGACGACCTTGATGCTGATGACGAGCGCCAGGTACTCCTCGGCCCAGTCCTGTTCGGTGGCGGGTTCGAGCCGCGCGCCGGGCACGTCACGCAGCAGCGCGAGCGCGGCCGCGTCAGCGCGCATCTCCACGCCCTTGGCTGCGAACAGCGCGCCGATGCGCGGCAGGAAGGCGGGCGCGATATCGGCATGCACCAGCAACGACTCGGCCGCGTTGCACGGGCTGACCTTCTGCGTCTTCGCGTTGTCGGTCACGCGCACGGCCAATTCCAGGTCGGCGCTGGCGTCAACGTAAACGTGGCAGTTGCCGTCGAGGTGCTTGATGACCGGCACCTTGGCTTCGCGCGTGATGCGCTCGATCAGCCCCTTGCCGCCGCGCGGAATGATCACGTCGACCGCTTCGGGCGAGGCAATGAGCACGCCCACGGCGGCGCGGTCGGTGGTGGGCACGAGTTGCACCGCATCGGGCGGCAGGCCGGCATCAGTCAGTGCGGCTTGCACCAGCTTCCACAGCGCCAGGTTGGAGTGAATCGCCTCCGAGCCACCGCGCAGGATGCAGGCGTTGCCGCTCTTGATGGCAAGCGACGCCGCCTCGATGGTCACGTTCGGCCGGCTCTCGTAGACCATGCCGAACACGCCCAGCGGCACGCGCATGCGGCCGACCTGAATGCCGCTCGGGCGGTACGCCAGGTTCGTGATCTCGCCGATGGGGTCGGGCATGGCGGCGATCTGCTCGCAGCCCTCGGCCACGGTCTCCAGCGTCTTGGCGTCGAGCCGCAGGCGGTCGAGCATCGGGCCGGCCAGGCCGCCGGTGCGGGCGGCAGCCAGGTCTTGTTCGTTGGCGGTGGCGAGAACGGCTTGCTCGGTGCGCAGGCGCTGCGCGAGCGCGAGCAGTGCGTGGTTCTTGGCGGCGGTGGGGGCGGCGGCCATCAGCGTGCTCGCGGCGCGGGCCGCTGCGCCCATGTGGGCCACCATCGCTTGCAGGTCGGAAGAGATCATGCGAGATTGTCGCAAACCTGTGCTGGCGCGGGCGGGGCCGGCGCAGCAGCTGTCAGCGGGGCTCAGTGCGCGGCGAAATCGCCTTCCGCCAGCACGATGGGCTGGCCGTGCGGCGTGCGGTCGGCGGCGTGGTCCCAGGCCTCGCGCCAGTGTTCCAGCTCGCTGGCGGTGCTCGCTCCCTTGGTGGCGACCAGCACTTCGAGCGCGGCGAGCCAGTGGTGGTAATAGGTATCGCCGGTGTCGGCGTCGCCGGCGGCTTGCGCGGCGCTGATCTGCGCGGCCAGCGCGGCGGCCCATTCCGGCCAGGTGAACAGCCCGCGCTCGTGCAGCGCCAGCGTCATCGCGAAGGCCTGCGCCTCCCAGGGTTCGCGGAACACGGGAGCTTCGGGCGGGCCGAGGCCGAAGGGCGCGGTCAGCGTCATTCGACGGCGTCCAGATAGGGCTCCCACGCATCGACCGACACCGTGAGGCCGGGCGCCGCGTCCGGCCACAGCTCGGTGCCGGCGAACACCACGGTGTAGAGCCACTGCGGGCTCTCGCCCAGGCCTTGTGCATGCGCGTCGGCGAACACATGCGCGCCGTGCACCCGCTCGACCGTGCCGCAGCGCCCGCGCGCATAGCCGGGCAGGCGGGTGTGGTGCACGGCCGGCGCGGCCTGGGTGCGCACGCGCTGGCCGGCTTTGAAGCGTGCCGCCGTGCTGGCAGGCCGCTCGGTCGGTGCGCCCTTGGCGAGCACCTGCGGCACGTCGGCCGCGCGCAGCACGCGGGCCACCGGCAGCGCGGCGTGCAGCATGCGGCCGGCGGCCAGCTCGTCGGCCTGTACCAGCCCGCGCTCACGCAGCAACCGTTCCAGCCCGGTGATCCAGACCTCGTAGTAGCCGAGCGCGCGATAGTTCGGCAGCGTTTCGCGGGCGGCGCGGCTCGCGTCGATGTTCCACGACCCGGTGGCCCCCATGGCGAGCGTGACCGCCAGTGCGCGCGGCTCCCACGCCGCATGGAACAGTTCGCCTTCGGGTTCGGGCAGCACGCGGCCAAAGCCGCAGTCACCGCCTTCGCCGCCGAGGTCGGCATGGGTTCGGTACGTCATGGCGCTGTGCCCGGCGCCAGGGCCAGCCCGGTGCCGACCATCGAGTCGCGCGTGACCAGCGCGGCGAGTTGTTCTTCAGTCATGCCTTCCGTGCCCGCCGGGCGCAGCGGCAGCACCATGTAGCGAAGCTCGGCGGTCGAGTCCCACACGCGCACCTCGGTGCCCTCAGGCAGCGTGACGCCGAAGTCGGCGAGCACGCCGCGCGGGTCTTTGACGGCGCGCGAGCGGTAGGCCGCGCTCTTGTACCAGGCCGGCGGCAAGCCGAGCACCGGCCACGGGTAGCAGCTGCACAGCGTGCACACGACCAGGTGATGTTGCCTCGGCGTGTTCTCGACCACCAGCATCTGCTCGCCCTGGCGCCCGCCGTAGCCCAGCTCGGCGATGGCCGAAGTGGCCGAGGCCACGTCGCGCAGCAGGCGCTCGCGGAATGCACCGTCGGCCCAGGCCCGCGCCACCACGCGAGCCCCGTTGCGCGGGCCGATGCGGGTCTGGTAGGTGTCGATCAGCACGTCGAGCGCGGCCGGGTCGATGTAGCCCTTGGCCGTGAGCACCGATTCGAGCGCGCGCACCCGCAGGTCCATTGCGCTCAGCTCGCTGTGGTCGTCGTGATGCTCGTGGTGGTCGTGAGTCGCCATGGGCCGATGCTACGACGGCACAACCGTCCGGGCACGGACGTTGCGTGACACCGGGCCACCGGCGCCAGCCACGGAACCGAGGGATTGCACGTGTGGCGGGCCATCCACAAGGCACGTGGCATGTGCGGCTCCGGGTTCAAAATTCCCACACACATTCCCCGTCCATTTGCAAAGGCGAACCCCATGAAACCAATTCGATCCGCCCTTCGTGGCCTGGGTGCCTGCGCGGCACTGCTGCTGGTCGTGGCCGGCGCCAACGCGCGCCCCTTCGACGACATCAAGAAAGACGGCAAGATCATCGTGGCCACCGAAGGCCAGTTCGCGCCGTTCAACTACTTCCAGGGTGCCAAGCTCACCGGCTTCGAGATCGACGTGGCCGAGGCCATGGCCGCCAAGATGGGCGTCACGATCGAATGGAAGGCGCTCAGCTTCGACGCCCTGCTGGCCGGCCTTCGGCAAGACCGCTGGGACATGGTCATCGCCTCGCACGGCATCACCGAAGAGCGCGCCAAGGCCGTGACCTTCACCGACCCGCACTACTGCTCGGGCGGCGTGATCATCAGCAAGGACCCGGCGATCAAGAGCGCGAAAGACCTGACGGGCAAGGTCGTCTCGGTGCAGACCGGCACCACGTACCTCGAGAACGTCAAGAAGCTCGCCGGCGTGAAGGAGATGAAGAACTTCCCGCAGGACACCGATGCCCGCGCCGCACTGGCCACCGGCCGCGTCGATGCCTGGGTGACCGACCGTTTCGTGGCCAAGACCGCGCTCGAAGCCAACCCGGGTTTGGGGCTGAAGATGGGCGACTTCCTGTTCGTCGAGCGCATTGCCTCGGCGGTCGCCAAGGGCAACACCTCGGTCGCGGGCGAGGTGAACAAGGCGCTGGCAGCCATCCAGGCCGATGGCTCCTACGCCACCATCTCGAAGAAGTGGTTCGGCGAAGACATTCGCTGCAAGGCGCCGGCTTGATCCGCAAAGACCACCAACGCCGCCAACCCGCCACGCTGACGACCGAGCGCCGATGACCGCCGCCCTGCAAGTCTGGCCCGCCGGCTGGAGCCGCCAGTTGCGCAGCAGCGCAACCATGGCGGTGGCCGGCGTCGTGCTGGTGTTGCTGCTGTGGTTGATGGCGCTCCCGCTTTCGCTGGCGCCCGAGCCCATCGGCAACAACGCGCAGTACTTCGCCGAGGGCACGCGCGTTACGGTGCAGCTCACGCTCGTGGCGGGGGTGTGCGGCGTGTTGATCGGCGTGCTCGCTGCGCTCGGCAAGACCTCGAAGGTCGCGGTGTTCCGCTGGGTGGCCGGCACCTACATCTGGGTCATTCGTGGCACGCCGCTGCTGGTGCAGGTGCTGTTCGTGTACTTCGCGCTGCCGGCGCTGATCCCCGCGCTCAAGCTCGGCGACTTTGCCTCGGCCTGCCTCGCGCTGAGCTTCAACGCCGGCGCCTACAACGCCGAGGCCATTCGCGCCGGCCTGCTCGCGGTGCCCAGGGGGCAGATCGAAGCCGCGCGTTCGCTCGGCCTGTCGCCATGGTTCACGTTCATCGACGTGACATTCCCGCAGGCGTTCAAGATCTCGCTGCCGCCACTGGTGAACAACATCGTGGCGCTGCTGAAAGACTCGTCGCTCGCCTACGCCATTGGCGTGGTCGAACTCACCAACGTGGGCAACCGCATCCAGGCGGCCACGTTCCAGCCGCTGCCCATCCTGCTGACCACCGCCACGATTTACCTGCTGCTCACGACCGTGATGACGCAGGTGTCGGACGCGGTGGAGCGGCGCTTCGACGTGGAAGGCAAGTTGGCATGAGCACTGCTGCCGCGTTGCCCACCGCGTCTGCGTCGTCACCGTTGATCACGGTCGACAAGGTCAACAAGCACTTCGGCCCGGCCCATGTGCTGCGCGACGTGTGCACCCATTTCAACGCCGGGCAGGTGACGGCCATCCTCGGCGCGTCGGGCTCGGGCAAGAGCACCTTGCTGCGCACGCTCAACCGGCTGGAGAAGCACGACAGCGGCCGCATCGTCGTCGACGGCATCGAGGTCTGCGACGACCTGAAGCAACTCGACGCGCTGCGCGCCGAGGTCGGCATGGTGTTCCAGCAGTTCAACCTGTTCCCGCACCTGTCCGTGCTCGACAACCTGTGCCTCGCCCCGGTGTGGGTGCGCAAGACCCCGCGCGCGGAGGCCGAGAAGACGGCCATGCAGTATCTGGAGCGCGTGCGCATTCCCGATCAGGCGAGCAAATACCCCGGCCAGCTCTCCGGCGGCCAGCAGCAGCGCGTCGCCATCGCCCGCGCGTTGTGCATGAACCCGCGCATCATGCTGTTCGACGAGCCGACCTCGGCGCTCGACCCCGAGATGATCAAGGAAGTGCTCGACGTCATGGTCGGCCTGGCGCAGGACGGCATGACGATGATCTGCGTCACCCATGAGATGGGCTTCGCCCGCACCGTCGCCGACAACATGATCTTCATGGACCGCGGCGAGATC